>NZ_NEGF01000003.1:0-297330 GCF_002135195.1 Acinetobacter terrae | reverse complement strand
AAAGCTAGGCATACACCCAGTGTAAATAAGACCATAGCGAGTAATCATAAACAGTTGTGCTGGCGACAATAGCAAGAGTGAACCACCTGATCCCTTCCCGAACTCAGAAGTGAAACCTCTTTGCGCTGATGGTAGTGTGGGGTTACCCATGTGAGAGTAAGTCATCGCCAGCTCATTATTCCTGAAAACACCCTGATCTAATCGGTCAGGGTGTTTTTTTATGCATAAATTTTTATATTTAAAAAAAGCTCCATAGGAAGCCTTTTTATCAAGTATTTGAAAAAAGTGATTATTAGATTTCTTGGATTGAATCTTGATTCTGAAAGAGTGAACATATCGATGTTTAAGCACTTCTAGTATTAAGAAATATATAAGGGTGATTAACACCTCACAAAGTCTTTAACCTTGTTAAAATTTACGTTTATGGTAAGAAAATCAGCTTTCTATGCTTTAGGCAAAAGGAATTACTAAAAGTTTAAATAAAAAATTTGGGTAAATAGAGTAGGGAATCTTTTGTAAGTGAAAGAAATCCATGTTTGTATCGTTGTATTGAATAATATATAGCGGATTTTTAATTTTTATCTATGTTATTTATAAGTCCTAACAGCTGAACTTTTTGCAAATAAAAAATCGCCATTTAGGCGATTTTTATCTTTTTAAACTAAAATTTTAAATATTTTAGTTAAACATTTGTGTTGCAGCACAATATAGAACCCAGAGAATAATAACAGCAACTACAGGTTCGAGAATTTTTGACCACCCTGGAACTGTAGTATTTACTACCGCTGCAGCATTGTGTTGATCTTCATTAGCATCAGTATGTTGTTGACTAACCATTTGATTAAACTCCTTCATTGTTGAGTCTAATGATATCTCTTCTTGCACAATTGGTTTAGAACCTTTTAGCTCTAACAGGTCGTTTGTTGACCAAACCCAATCAGGGGCTTGACCTGAAAGATGTTCAATTTGCCCTAAAAGTAATTCATGTAATCCACGAACTTCGAGATTACCAATGTCATTGAGCTGTTTAAGCTCTGCCAATTGTAAGCGCAATATCTCTGTGACTGCTGGCTCTAATTCATTTTTAGCTAATGTAGATTGATTTTTTGACGAAGTGGTTAGATGACGTGCAACCTCTTGAATAAAGAGTTCTTCGGGTGAAGAAATTTCTTGATAAACTTTTTTGTCATTAGAACGCCAAAGTGTAATCAATTTACCCAATACAAGCGCATTTATTTCTAACAAATGCTCTTTTCTATCTTCTCTAGAGTGTTGCTCGAGAAGCTGAGGCTTTTGATTGTTAATCTGCTCAGCAAAATATTGTACTAAATCAAAAGCCATCAATTTACTCCCTCTTATTTTAGTCTAATAACCGTAGGCTCGGTTTTTTCTTGGGTTGTTCAGTTTCTTCTGAAAGTGTTGTTGATTTTAAAGTATCTTCAGGGATTTGGATATCTTCATATTCATTTGGATCAAAGAATAAACCTTGACCATTTTCACGTGCATAAATGCCCATCACTGCATTTAAGGGTACATATATATCACGTGATACGCCACCAAAGCGAGCAGAGAAGGTAATTGTCTCATTGCTCATATTTAATTTATGTACCGCATGAGGGGTTATATTTAAAACAATTTGCCCATCTTGAATAAATTGTTCGGGAACCAGGGTATTCGGTTGTGTGGCATCAACAAGTAAATGTGGGGTAAGGTTGTTGTCACAAATCCATTCATAAATTGCACGAGCAAGATATGGGCGAGTGGGAGTGAGGTTTAATTCCTGATCAGACATTGAGAGATACTCTATTGATTCACTAAAATTTCACGATATTTATTTTTTTCCTGCATAGTCATAGACTTGGTAAAAGCAGAACGAGTAAATATCCGTTGGCAATATAATAAAATGGGGCGGCAATGTTGTTTAGGGAGTTCAATTCCCATTGAGTGTAACCGTAAAAAGATTGGCGCTAACATGCAATCTAAAATTGTAAAATTTTCTGACATGAAATAGGGGAAATGCTGAAATAGCGGTGTCAGAGAGATCAGTATGTCGCGCAGTTGTTTTTGGGCTTTTACCTTATCTTTTTCATTTAAGCTATCTGGATGACGCAACATAATATCTGCAAGTTTTAGCCAATCTTGTTCAAATCGCCAAATATATTGACGTTGTTCTGAGCGCGGCATAGGTGCATCAGCATACAACTTGTTTTGACGATAACGATCATCTACATATTCGGAAATGATGCTGGTATTGAATAGTTTAAGTTCATTCTCAATCAGCATAGGGACTTGGTTGTAGGGATTTAAGCTGGCGAGATCTTCATCGTCTTCATCCACAATAATAAGATGATATTTAATTTGCTTCTCGGCCAGGACATAGCGAATCCAATGTGAACGAAAGTCATCTGCATGGCTATAGAGTGTAATTCCTTGAACAGGTGCGGTTTCGACGGACATAATCCTAAACAAAGCAAAAAATGAATAGAATAGGATACTAAAATTCAACCTAAAAAGCACGAAGCATAAAAGATGAATCAGCTATAGGAGATGTAGATTATAAGAAAAAATGACTGGAGTAAGAAAATATGATAATTAAACTGGGTTTAATGATGCTTTTTATTTTAATTGCTGTTGCTAACTACTATCTCACCAAGTCCTTTTGGTGTCATGAAGGGGTGTGGGGTAAAGATGTGCATGAACAATAGAAAAATAATTGTTGTTCATAAATTTTCAGGACATAAAAAAGCCTTGGATAAACCAAGGCTTTTTGTCCGATTCGGTAAACGAATTAACGTTTAGAGAATTGAGGACGTTTACGAGCTTTACGTAAACCAAGTTTCTTACGTTCAACTTCACGAGCATCACGAGTAACGAAACCAGCTTGACGAAGAGCAGGTTTTAAAGTTTCGTCAGAAGCGATCAAAGCACGAGTAATACCGTGACGGATAGCGCCAGCTTGACCACCAATACCACCACCAGCAACAGTGATGTAAAGATCAAATTTTTCAGTAACTTCTAAAAGTTCTAAAGGTTGACGAACGATCATACGAGCAGTTTCACGACCGAAATATTGCTCAAGAGTACGATTGTTGATTACGAGTTTGCCTGTACCAGCTGACAAGAAAACACGTGCAGTTGCGGTCTTACGGCGACCTGTACCATAGTTAGTAGCCATGTGCTGTATCCCTTAGATGTCCAAAACTTGTGGCTGTTGAGCTGTATGTGGATGCTCAGTACCAGCGTACACTTTCATTTTTTTGATCATTGCATAACCAAGAGGACCTTTTGGTAACATACCTTTAACAGCTTTTTCTAAAACTGCTTCAGGTTTGTGAGCAATTAACTTCTCGAAGTTAGTCTCACGGATACCACCAGGGAAACCAGTATGGCGATAGTATTTCTTATCGTGAGCTTTTTTACCAGTCACAGTAATTTCTTCAGCATTGATTACAACGATATAATCGCCAGTGTCAACGTGAGGAGTATAAGAAGTTTTATGCTTACCGCGTAAACGACGAGCGATTTCAGTCGCAAGGCGACCTAAAGTTTTGCCAGAAGCATCAACAACATACCAGTCATGTTGAACTTCAGCTGGCTTAGCGCTGAGAGTTTTCATTAAACCACTACCTATTATAGTTGGTTTGGACTATGGAATCTGTCCAAACAAAAGGAGACGCAATTCTAAACGAATACGTGAAGAATCACAAATGAAAAAGCAAATTTCAAGCGCTGTATTTTATAGGTAAAAATAGTAATGTGCAAAGAATAATCACAACTATTTTCGTATTTTTAAAAGAATGGATAGAACTCTGAATTTTCCCAGCGCAAGATTAGGAACGGATACCTATTTTTGCTTAGAAAATAGAAGTTACGGAAAAACTTGTTTCTCTAACCCGTATATAATAATGATATTCGAGCGCAGGTTAGACGAGATGAAAATATGCTTCCTTTATATGTAACCAGTGGTGAACCTGCAGGGATTGGTCCAGACATTTGTTTAAGTTTGGCGATGCGTATTGATGAACGTCCAATTGTGATTTTGGCTGATCTCAATTTATTAAAAAAACGCGCTGAAATTCTTAATCAAACAGTTGAACTTATTGCATATCAAGGACAATCAGAATCTTCAGGGCAAGGGCAGTTATACGTTGAGCATGTTCCACTAAATACTGATGTGGTATTGGGTGAGTTGAATGCTGAAAATTCTGCTTATGTATTAGAACAATTACGTCGTTCTGCCGATTATGCGATGTCGGGCAAAAGTGTCGGTGTCGCAACGGCTCCCGTGCAAAAATCAATTATTAATCAGGCTGGCATTCATTTTAGTGGTCATACAGAATATTACCAAGAATTCGCAGGTGTTGAACGTGTCGTGATGATGCTTGCGACCAAAACTTTGCGGGTGGCACTTGCAACTACGCATCTGCCTTTACGCGATGTTCCAGATGCCATTACCAAACAACGTTTGCATCAAGTGATTGATATTTTGATTCATGATTTAAAAACCAAATTTAAGATTGAGCATCCGCATATTTTAGTCTGTGGCTTAAATCCGCATGCAGGCGAGGGTGGTTATTTAGGGATGGAAGAAATCGAAGTGATTAATCCGGTGCTTGAAAGCTATCGGGCGCAAGGCATCAATATGAGTTTGAGCCTTCCTGCTGATACCTTATTTACCCCAGAAAATTTAAAAGATGCGGATGCCGTTTTAGCGATGTATCACGATCAAGGCTTACCTGTGTTAAAATCTCAAGGATTTGGTGAAGCCATCAATATTACTTTGGGCTTACCTTTTATTCGAACTTCTGTCGATCATGGCACAGCACTCTCCCTTGCGGGTACGGGACTTGCAAAAAGTTCAAGCCTGCACGTTGCTGTCGATTTAGCCCTCGATTTGGCGCGCCACTGATTATTGTTCATCACTCACGTTGGAAATGTTTTTATGTATCAAATTAATGCCTTAAACCCAAAAGAAGAAGGGCATCAGGCTCGAAAACGATTTGGTCAAAACTTTTTACATGACCAGCGTGTCATTGCCAAAATTGTACGCTCAGTTAATCCGCGTCCAGGTCAAAACATTCTAGAAATTGGACCGGGTTTAGCCGCGTTGACCTCACCGCTAATTGGTGAATGTGATGCTTTAACCGTACTTGAGCTGGATCGTGATTTGGCAGCAGGCTTACCGGGTCGTGTACCGCATCCAGAGCGTTTAACCATTATTGAAGCAGATGCATTGAGATATGATTATTCTCAATTGTTTCAGGAAGATCGTCCATTACGTGTGGTTGGGAACTTGCCTTATAATATTTCAACACCACTTTTATTCCATCTCTTGGAATTTGGTGACAAAGTGCAAGACATGCACTTCATGTTGCAAAAAGAAGTGGTAGATCGTATTACAGCTTCGCCAAATACCAAAGAATATGGTCGTTTGTCGGTGATGATTCAGTATTACTGTAAACCGACGTTTTTATTTGAAGTACCGCCAGGATCTTTTAATCCGCCACCAAAAGTGACCTCTGCCGTATTCCGTTTAGAGCCATATGCGGTAAAACCGATTATTGCTAAAAATGAAAAAGCTTTGGCACGTCTGGTTTCACATGTATTTACCCAACGTCGTAAAACTTTGCGTAACAGCTTGAAAGGGATGTTGGTGGAAGATGCCTTCGAGAAAACCGGTATTGATCCGATGGCGCGTCCAGAAACTTTAAGCATGGCTCAATTTGTTGCTTTGTCAGATCAAATGGTGGCTTAAGTGGCACGCTCGGATATTCGATACAATTACGTCATTGGTGATGTTCAAGGCTGTTTTGAAGCTTTAAAATCCTTACTTAAAGAAATTAAGTTCGACCCCGATCAAGATTTTATCTGGTTTGCCGGTGATTTGGTTGCACGTGGTGAAAACTCAATTGGCACACTTCGTTTTGTTAAAAAACTGGTCGATCGTGGGGTCGCAGCAACGGTATTGGGGAATCATGACCTGACGCTTTTAGCCTGTGCACGTGGTTTAAAAGCGTTACAAGACAAAGATAATACCCGTGATGTAATTGATGCGATTGATAGCGATGACTTGATTGATTGGTTACGCAAACAACCGTTGTGTCTTTTCCCGAATAATCAAACGATTTTGACTCATGCCGGTATTCCATGTATCTGGTCGGCAGAACAAACTTTTGCCTTGGCTAAAGAAGTTGAAGCGATCATCAGTCATGAAGATTTTGCTGTGGTAGATGCTTTCTTGGCTGAGATGTACGGCAAAGAACCTGATCTTTGGGTAGATGATTTAGAAGGCAGTGCACGCTTACGTTGTATTACCAACTATTTAACCCGTATGCGCTTAACCAATAGCGAAGGTCGTTTAGAGTTTAGCTTTAAAGATTCACTTGATGATCCAATGCCTCAAGGTTTTAAACCGTGGTTTGAATTTGAGTCGGAAGCTGTGAAAACCCATCAACTAATCTTTGGGCACTGGGCTGCATTACAGGGTAAAACCATTAATCCACAGATTCAGAATGTCGATGGTGGCTGTGTTTGGGGTAAGCAGTTGATTGCCTATCGCCTCGAAGATAAAGAAATATTTAAAGTTGATAATCCGGTGATGTAATGTCTGGATGATTTACAAAATAAAAAAGCCACATGATGTGGCTTTTTTATGGGTATTTATTTAGTCGAGTCGAATCCAGGTTTGACTACGTCCTAAGGTTGAAACACCCATATAGGCTCTCAAGGTTAGGCGCTTACCTGTGGCATTCATTTTAATTTTGGCATCATAGAGTTTGCCTGCTAAAGGATCAATCACACGACCTTTTTCATAGTTGTTGGTTCCCTCTACATGTCTTAAGCCTTTGATGATTTCCATACCCAAAATTGGCTGGTTGGTATATGGCGCAGGGCAGTTATTACAGGTTTCTCGCGGAGAATAACCCGGTCGAGGAGTTACTTTAATAATCTTGGCGGTAAAATTATTGTTGGCTTCTTTATGAATTTTGATGATCGCTTTGGCCGCACCTGATTTATCATCAATTTGCTGCCAGGTTCCAGAAATATCTTCAGCAAAAACATTGCCACTAAAAATCACACTCGCCAAAGTTGCAAGCAATATATTCTTTTGCATATCAAACCTTTCCATAACTCATTATTTTTTATTGAGTTGGTATATTAGACTGATTATGTGATTAGTCAATATTCTGGGGAGTCTGCAAAAGATTTAATCATTTATTGACGAATGTAAAAAAGCCACATGATGTGGCTTTTTGATTGGTATTTATTTAGTCAAGTCGAATCCAGGTTTGACTGCGTCCTAATGCGGATACACCCATATAGCCACGTAAAGTCAAACGTTTACCATTGGCATTTAAACGAACTTTGGCATCATAAATTTTCCCGGCAAGCGGGTCGATGACACGACCTTTTTCGTAGTTATGGGTCCCTTCTACGTGTTTTAAACCTTTAAGGATTTCCATGCCTAAAATTGGATCGTTGGTATATGGAGCGGGGCATCTATTACAAGTTGCACGAGGAGTGTAGCCAGGACGGGGTGTAACTTTAACAATTTTACCTGTATAGGTATTATTGGCTTCTTTATCAATTTTAATAATGGCTTTAGCAGCACCCGTTTTATCATCAATCTGTTGCCATATTCCTGTGATATCCTCAGCAAAAACATGAGTGCTAAAAAGTGCACTTGCTAAAGTTGCAAGCAATAGATTCTTGAGCATATCAGACCTTCAAACATTCGTTCAATTTTTGAAAGGTTGATATATTAGATATATTAAACAATTAGTCAATATTATATTGAATTAATTAAAAATAAGTTCTTTTATACATAAAAAAAGCCACTGAAGTAGTGGCTTTTTAGCATGATACATCTGGATTAATCTAAGCGTAGCCAGGTTTGGCTTCGTCCGAGAGCTGAAATACCCACATAACCACGTAAGGTCAAGCGTTTACCACTGGCACTTAGCTTTACTTTAGCATCGTAAATTTTGCCTGCAAGTGGATCGATGACACGACCTTTTTCATAATTATATGTATCAGGCACGTGTTTTAAACCTTTCAGGACATCCATGCCTAGAATAGGTTGATTGGTATAAGGTGCTGGGCAATTATTACAGGTTTCACGAGGGGTATAACCTGGGCGAGGGGTAACTTTGGTGATTTTTCCGGTGAAAGTATTATTGGCTTCTTTACGAATTTCAATAATCGCTTTAGGTGAACCTGTTTTATCATCAATCTGTTGCCAAGTCCCCGATAGGTCTTGTGCCAATACATTTCCACTGAAAAATAAGCCAACGAAAGTAGCAAGCAAAATATTCTTTTTCATATCAATTCCTTCGATTGTGGAGTGTAATTTTTTTATCCATAAGAACATATTATGAGCGTTTTATAATTAGTCAATATATTGCGTCATAAAAAATAAAAATAATGTGAAGTATTTAAATGACTCGGAATAAAAAAGCCACATAGTGTGGCTTTTTGTCAGAATCAGTCACTTTTAATCCAGGTCTGGGTCCGACCCAAAGCAGAAATTCCCACATAACCGCGTAATATAAAACGTTTACCGTTAGGAGAAATTCGTCCTTTCAAGCCATATATTTTGCCTGTTAAAGGGTCAAGTACACGACCGTTTGCATAATTACTTCCATTGATATTTTGTAAGCCTTTAAAGACTTCTAATCCCAGTATAGGTTGATCTGTGTAGGGTGGTGGACAGCGGAAACATGTTTCTCGGGGGGTATAACCTGGGCGTGGCGTTACTTTGATAATTTTTCCGGAATAAGATCCATTGGTTTGTTTTTGAATTTCAATCAATGCTTTAGGTGAACCTGTTTTATCATCAATTTGTATCCAAGTACCAGCTATCTCCTGAGCAAAAACCGAAAAACTGCTTAATAGTGCTGCAAAAAATGCAGCAGTGATTGCTATTTTTTTCATAAAATTTCCTCATTTATATAAGTCAGCTATCCTGTTGACTTATTTTAAGGTGAGGTAGCAATACGAAATTAAGCAGTCTTCTGGAATTAAAATTTTAAGTTCTTATTCGTACTGCTCTCACCATCTATGCTGAACTGTAATGAGCATAATTTAATCTTGCTTAATCCATGTTTGGCTACGACCAAGTGCGGAAATACCCACATAACCACGTAGAGTGAGACGTTTACCATTGGCACTCAATTTTGCTTTTCCGCTGTAGATTTTACCGCTGAGGGGGTCAAGAACCCTAGCATTTACAAAGTGGTTATCATCGGCAGCTTTCAATCCGGTTAAAATATCTAAGCCTAAAATGGGTTTATTGGTATAAGGTGCTGGGCAATTTACACAGGTTTCCTTCGGGGTATAACCCGGGCGTGGCGTTACTTTGATAATTTTCGCGGTATAAGTACCATTACTTTCTTGACGCATTTCAAGAATCGCTTTTGACGAGCCTGTTTTATCGTCAATCGTTTTCCAGGTTCCCGTAATATCATCTGCCAATACATTCCCACTGAAAACTACACTAGCAAAAGCAGCACATAATATATTCTTCTTCATATCAATTCCTGCGAGTTGGAAAATATTTTTCTTATCTATATAAAGATATAATCATCGTTTAGAGATCAGTCAACCTATTGCTTCATAAAAATGAAAAATAATGTGAAATATTTAAATAACTCGGAATAAAAAAGCCACATAGTGCGACTTTTTGTCATATTTAGTCGTTTCTAATCCAGGTTTGACTACGGCCCAAAGCTGAAACCCCGACATAACCGCGCAGGGTTAAGCGCTTACCATTTGGACTTAATTTCGCTTTCATACTGTAGATATGACCGCTAAGTGGATCAATAATCTTGCCGTGAGTAAAATTGGATCCTGCTGCTGGTTTTAAACCTTTTAAAACATCCATGCCTAGAATTGGTTTATTGGTATAAGGAGCAGGACAATTCACACAGGTTTCTTTGGCTGTGTAACCTGGACGAGGAGTGACTTTTACAATTTTTGCGGTATAAGTGCCGTTGGTTTCTTGACGAATTTCAATAATCGCTTTTGAAGAACCGGTTTTATCATCAATATTTTTCCAGGTTCCCGCAATGTCTTCAGCAAAAACAGCACTACTGCTGCTAGAAAGAAGTAGGGCTGCTAAAATTTTAAAATTTCTCATCAAAAAACCTTACGATAACTTTATGAATAATTTTTATCATAAGGTCAAATTTTGACGATACAAATGTTTATTAATGATTACTCAGTCACATTTTTTGCAAATAGAGTATGAATGTCGGCAACCAGATGGCTGTAAACACGGCATTTACTGCCATGCCAAAAGCCGCATAGCGTCCTGCCACACTGCCTCGTTGCCATGCTTGTGCAGTCCCAATGGCATGTGCAGCTAAGCCTAAGGCCAGACCAGAGGCTCTTTCATCGTTAATATGACGCAAGATAAATGGAGAAAAAGCAGCACCAATAACGCCTGATAAAATCACAATTAAAATCACTAAGGTGAGTGGTGCATGTAAAAGCGTGGCGATATTAATGGCAATTGGAGTTGTTACCGCCCGAGTTGCAAATGCCATAATGCTTGCGTCAGACATATGCAATAAATAGGCAAGTCCCATCGGTAAAGCCACCGCACTAATGCTGGCAAAGACTAAAATACCGACAATGGCCTTGAGTGGTAAGTCATCATAACGCATGGCTGCAAGCGGAATAGCCAAGGCAACGGTGACATAGCCGAGTAAATGATTAAATAGCGGATTGACCTGTGTCATATAAGATTCGTAAGGAATCCCAAACACAAATAGCAATCCAATAATGAAAAACATGCCGATGACAATGACCGGAACTTGTGGAAGCTTTTTATTTAAAGGTTTGGCAATCAGATAGGCGAAAAGGGTTAATGTAAAACCGTAGAGTACTGCTAACATCATATTTCCCCTATAACCAGCGCTTGGCCATTTTTGCATAGATCCATAATGGAATCAGGGTGCTAATAAACATCACCCCAAGAAAAACAGGAATTTCCTTTCCCATGTGTACCAACATAATTAGCGAACCGGCACTAATCGGTAAAAAAGCAAAGGCACTTTCTTTCATTATTTTATTGTTGGTATCGACTAAACGCGCAGGTAATTTGTGGACATTTCTCCAAATAAGCAAGCTCAGCAACAAGCTAATCAAGCCGACCAAATTACCCAGTTCAGGGTGATTAAATTGCGTCATTAACCATACTGCTCCCTCACGAAAGCAGATGATTAAAGCCAGTGTGCCGATCCATGCTGGCCAGTCGATTGTTTTTATCCAGTCCATTTTTACCAAACTTTAAAATTATACTTATCACGTTTTAACCGATTTATCTTTTGATTTCAAATTCCTCAAGCGGTTTTTTGAATTGCGTGGCTTTTTTTCCCAGAATTTCATCAATCGGTAAATGTGCTTGTTTAATTAATTGTTCAAGTTTTGCTGGAGCAATAATGACGTGTAAATGCAGGTTGCCTTCTTCATCATAATTTTCAGTCTGAATGACATTTAGGGCATACAATTGAGTACGCAATTTTCCATATTCAGGTTTTAATACCAGCTCGAAACTTTGCAATTTTCCCATCAAGCATTCTTGAACTGCTTGACGTAACAGGTCCAAGCCCAGGTTCGCATGCGCAGATACATAGACACGATCGGGAAAATGCGGTTTAGAATACACAATTTTTGCATCTTCGCCGCTGATATCGATTTTGTTATAGACGCGAAGTACCGGGACATCGACACCAATCTCTTTTAAAACAGACTCGACCGCTTCAATTTGTTCCAGCATATCTGGACTGCTGGAATCGATGACATGCAGCAACAAGGTGGCCTCAGCTGTTTCCTCAAGCGTGGCTTTAAAGGATTCTACCAAGGCATGGGCGAGGTTACGGACAAAACCTACGGTATCGGCCAGAACCAAAGCACCAATCCCATCCCAATTTAAACGGCGTAAAGTCGGATCAAGTGTTGCAAACAGTTGGTCTGCGGCATAAACGTCAGAGCGCGCCAAGATGTTAAATAATGTCGATTTACCGGCATTGGTATAACCGACAAGAGATACCGTTGGAATAGCGGCTTTCTGGCGTGCAGAACGACCTTGTATACGAGTTTGACGAACTTTTTCCAGTTTGTCTTTTAATTGTCCAATACGTAAACGCAGTAAACGACGATCTGTTTCCAGTTGTGTTTCACCAGGTCCGCGTAAACCAATACCGCCTTTTTGACTATCTAAACTGATGCCGCTGCCGACCAGTCGTGAAGACAAATAATCCAATTGTGCCAATTCAACTTGAAGTTTACCTTCATGAGTACGGGCACGTTGGGCAAAAATGTCCAGAATGAGCCGTGTACGATCAATTACGCGGCATTGAATGACTCTTTCTAAATTGCGTTCTTGGGAAGGGGTCAGGCTATGATCAAAAATGACCAAATCTATTTCTAATTCTTTAACTCGCTCCGCGATTTCTTCTGCTTTTCCGGAACCAATAAACAGTTTTGGGTCAGGCTTGATACGTTGAGCGGTAATATGTTCTACAATTTCAGCACCCGCTGACTGGGCCAATAAGCGAAATTCTTCTGCATCAAGGTCATCTAAAAGTTGTACAGAGACACTTACTAATAGGGCGCGTTCGCCACCTTGATGTCGCTCAATATATTCCACTAAATGCTATCTCAACTACGTTAAAACTTCATTTTAGTAGAAAATAAGCACGGATAGTGAAAAATAGATCAGACTGGCTAAAGTAAGGTAACAAAACATTCAGTAAATAAAAACATCCTGCCTAAATGCAAAAGTGATTATCTTTAGATAAAACTTAAGTTATTGATAAAATTTATTATTTTAGTAGTTGGTCAGGTTGCTAACTGATGCAGATCTATTCGTATAATTTATGTTTTAGATCAAAGCATCGTGTTTATTGGTTTTAATCATTTTATTAAAAATTCAGGGTTCAGTTTTATGATCAATGCAAGATCAAAATGAACAGTATAGAATGGCAGAAAATAAATGATTAAACGCTGTGTCCGGTAATTAGTGATCAATCTATGACTCAATCCTCTGTAACTGAAAGTTCATCGTTAAATAGTATGTCTAAATTTTTCTTATATAGTAAAAAGTTATTGGCGGTTATAGCTGCGCTTACACAAGGATTTT
Source organism: Acinetobacter terrae (assembly GCF_002135195.1). Classification (NCBI taxonomy): domain Bacteria; kingdom Pseudomonadati; phylum Pseudomonadota; class Gammaproteobacteria; order Moraxellales; family Moraxellaceae; genus Acinetobacter; species Acinetobacter terrae. Next base: position 284,183 of record NZ_NEGF01000003.1, on the reverse strand, counting down.
ATCTGGTTTTTCGTCACCGTTTATATAAAGACCCGAATAATCCGTGTAATACACGTTATGTACAGCATTTTTGCCGTCAATTATGCGAAGTTTTTAATCTTGAAATTCATGTACATGGTGTCATTCCACGTGAGCCAGCGCTGTGGGTGAGCAACCACATTTCCTGGCTCGATGTTGCCGTTTTGGGTTCTGGTGCTCGAGTGTTCTTTTTGGCAAAAGCGGAAATTGAAAAATGGCCCTTACTCGGCAAACTGGCAAAGGGTGGTGGAACACTGTTTATTCAACGCGGTTCTGGCGATTCGGTTAAAATTAAACAGCAAATTACCGAATTTTTAAAACAAGATATTCCGGTGTTATTTTTTCCTGAAGCGACCACTTCAGATGGTTCAAGAATAAAAAAAATCTATGGACGTCTTCTAGCTGCAGCTATAGAAGCCAACCGTCCTGTGCAAATATGTCTGATTTGTTATGTTAATCAGCATGGACAACTGGATCTGGTGGCGCCGTTTATTAATGATATCAGCTTTGCCGATCACGTCAAAAAGGTCTTGGAAATGCCTAAAGTGAAAGCGCATTTAATGGCATTACCTGCAATATCGCCTGAAGGGCATACCGTCGAAACATTGACTCAGGAAGTTCACACCAAAATGATCGAAGGTTTAGCACAGTTACATCAAATAGTGCTTAAAAGTCCAACGTGAACGGGTAATAAAAATGAATCCCTGACAAAGCGAAGGCTTACATAAAGCCTTCGAGTGGCAACCATGAAATCACTTTAACTCCTGCCTTTTGCCACCATTTCATTTTCGGTTCTTTGAGATAGGTTTTGATGCTGCCATCCTGACGTTTAATTTTCCAGTTGATTTTATTGTTGGCATTTAAAACCAGTTTGTAGGCATATTTGGATAAATTCTGATCCATGGTCTGGTGCACAGCTCTGGCTAAGTTCGGGCTATCCAGCAAGACGCCAATTTCCGTGTTTAAATAGGCAGAACGTGGATCAAAATTGAAAGAACCAATAAAGACCTGTTTTTGATCAATCGCCATCAGTTTGGCATGCAGGCTGGAACGGCTTAAACCTTTTAAGCTGACTTTGGCTTTTTCAGCGATTTCCTCGGTATTGGCATTTAAGTTTTCAGTTTCAGGTACAGATAGAAACTCATATAACTCGACATTATCCTTTAATAAATTCTTTCGATATTTGCCATAAAAAGCATGCACTAAAAACACGTCATTGGCTTTAAAAGAATTGGTGAGTACACGCACCTGAATATTATTTTGAGCTAGCTCACTCAGCATTTTTTCGCCTTTTTTTTCAGGGACGAAATAAGCTGAAATAATATCGACGCTTTGTTCCGGTTTTTCTAAACGATTCAGCAGTTGAAAATTCAGATGTTGCTCTTTTTTCGCTTTAGACCTGATTTTACTGGGTGAGTCACTCACGATTTCCGCTTTGACCCAATCAAACTGGATACTGCTATTGAGCCAGTTTTCAAAGGCATGTGAGCGTGTGGCTAAATCAAGATAATTCTGAACGCTAATGTTTTGTGAATGTTGCTCCAGTTGCTGTTTTAGACTTTCAAAACGCAAGGAATAATGTCGAGGATTGACAATTTTTTTGACTGGAAATGCATAATCATCATTCCAGTATTCATCAAAAGAATGAATAATTTCATCGGATGCAGAGCCGACCAGCATCACATCGACATCAGAAAATTGATAACTGTCGCTAACGTTATAGTATTGGTTACTCATATTGCGACCACCGATTAAAGCAATCTGGTTGTCTGCAATAAAGCTTTTGTTATGCATACGGCGGTTAATGCGTTTTAAATCCAGCACCATGTCCATGGCACGGTAATGTCTAAAACGATAAGGATTATACAGTCTGACATCAATATTTTTATGCTGATCGAGTGCCAGATAAATGCCTTCCATCTTTTTGGCATTGTTATCATCCATCAACAAACGGACTTTTACACCACGGTCTGCTGCTTTAATAATGGAATGCAGAGCCAGTGAGCCAATTTTATCGTTGTCCCAAATATAGTATTGTAAGTCTAGAGTTTTCTCTGCTTTATCAATAAGATGTATGCGTGCTGCTAAAGCTTCTAGCGGATCGTATAAAACATGATAACCAGTAAGATTGGGGTTTTGTTCTCTTAACGGTAAAATAATTTGCGCCAATGAGGTTTGTTTGGTTTCGGTATCAAACGCATATTCAATCGGTTGCGGTGTTTGCTTGGGCAGAGTAGTACATGCGGGAATCCCTACAATCAGGCTACAACTCAACAATACTGCAGTTTTATAGGTAGAAGAGTGACGCAATTTACCAGTATCTAGTTGAGTTGTGGGATGGGGAGATCGCGCCATAAGTTATAAACAATACCAAAATTGGGTTTGAGTATAATTGCCAGCTGTGAAAAGATAAATATCAGAATAGATGAATGATGTCATATCTTCGTTATCGTTAGAGAAATTATTATGTGGGATACAGACTCGGTCGTTGTTTATTTTTATATCATTTTTTTTGTGCTTGGGATTTGGGGTGTTGCACAAGCATGGTTGAGTCAAACGCGTACGGAAACCATTCATCCGTTTAAAGCTTTTGTGCATTTACTGGCATTCTATTTATCTTATTTACTGTTTCCTTTGTTTTTCTTTAGCTTCTATGCGGGTTGGAGTGGCTATTACTCTATTCACCAAGCGGTGTTTATCTTCCTGCTCAGTAGTGTACTCATTTATGCACGCTTTATTGAACCGCATCATGTGGGGGTTAAAACCCTACAATATCAGTTGAATCCTGAACAGAAAATGCAGCGTCCGGTCAAACTGGTATTGATTGCCGATTTACATATCGGGCTATTTTCCGGCTATGAACGTCAACTGAAAATTATTGTCGATAAAATTAACCAGCAGAATCCAGATTTAGTGGTGGTTTCCGGGGACTGGACCTATGAACCCGAAAACACACTTGCCGATGAACTGGCGATTTTAAAACAGATCAATGCACCGGTTTATTCAGTCAATGGCAATCATGATGAACAATATCCTGGCCCCCCGATTCAGCAATTATTAAGACATGCCTTAAAGGTTAATGATGTGATTGATATTGAAGGGCAGATGGTGGAATTTGATGAATTTCGCTTGTTGGGGGTAGGCGATTTATGGGCAGGAAAAACCGATATGCGTTATATGCCTGACTTGCCTCAAGATAAACCCTGGGTAATTTTATCGCATAATCCGGATACAGTAGATATGGTGCCACAACTGCCGACACGTCCATTAATGTTGTCTGGACATACGCATGGTGGGCAAGTTGAGCTGCCATGGTTGACCAATTACATCATGAAAAAAGTGTCTATACTGGGACACAAGAAAGGTTTATATCAGCATGAACATGCAGATGTATTTGTCACGGTTGGAACAGGAATGGTCGGTGTGCCTTTTCGTTTTCGGGTACCGCCAACAATTGATGTCATTGAGCTGGTTTAAATTTTGAAGATCAATTTCTTGAACAATTTTTGACATACCCTAAAGCAAGATTGATTTATAACAATGAGAACAAAACAGGAGAAGAGTATGTCTTTTTCAGAAGAGGTCGGTCAGTTTTTTGCTTTAACAGAGACTCAATCGGTACAGCTTGAAGCGGGTTTAGTTGCTTTAGAACAGGCTTTTCAGCAAGCCGAAAGCGATGTGGTCAATACACCCGCATTTGCCGGCAGGTTTTATCAAAAGTTTCAGCAACTGATCACGGCCTTTGGGATTGGTGAAAATCATGTGGAAGCTTTTCTGGATCATTTATATGGAACAGAAAGATACCGTCAACTTGTGACTTACATTGTTCCGAGTTATTACAATGCCGGTGGTGATCGACAGGTGTTTGAAGAACTGTATCAAGAAATGTTAAGTGATGAACAGATTTGAAAAAACAATATAAAAAAACCAGCGTCATCACGCTGGTTTTTTTATTATTTGATGAAATTAAACCTGGTTGTTTACATCATCATTTTTGGTTTCACGCATCGCCAAGAAAGCAAGCAGTGAAAGGATGGATGCAGCTGTTAAGTAATAACCTACCGCTTGTAAACCATAAGTGGTCGCAAGTTTAGTGGCAATAAGGGGTGCAAAAGATGCCCCAAAAATACCAGCAAGGTTAAAGGTTAATGCAGAACCAGTGTAACGAACTGAAGTCGGGAAGATTTCAGAAAGTACAGTACCAATTGGACCATACGTTAAGCCCATGATCGCTAAACCAATACACAAGAATAAGAACACGATAACTGTGTTGCCAGATTCAAGCATGCTTGCGAACACTAAACCAAACAACGCTGAAGCGATACATACGCCAATTGAAGTTGCCTTACGACCAAATTTCTCGGCAAAAACTGCAGAAAGTGGAATGAATGCAGCAAAACACAAGGTTGCAACCAATTGCAATTGCAGGAATTCCGCGCGGGTATAACCGAGCTTTGTTGTGCCCCAGTTTAATGCGAATACTGTGGTCAAATAGAACACCACAAAGGTACAGATAGCAGCAATGGTACCCAGAATCAGCATGCGCCAGTGTTTGGTCATTACTTCTTTAAATGGAATATTGACTTCTTTCTGCGTGTCCAATACTTTTTGGAATGCAGGCGTTTCGTGAAGTTTTAAACGAATCCAAAGACCTACAATGACAAGTGCAGAACTTGCAATAAATGGAATACGCCAGCCCCATTGCATAAAGTCTGCTTCAGACATAAATGCGCCTAGGGTTAAGAATGAACCTGTGGCCAAGATAAAGCCGATGGGTGCACCCAGTTGCGGGAACATGCCATACCAGGCACGTTTGCCTTCAGGCGCATTTTCAGTTGCAAGCAGAACCGCACCACTCCATTCGCCACCCAGACCAAGCCCTTGTCCTAAACGACAAAGTGCGAGTAGTAATGGGGCAACGATACCAATCTGTGCATAGGTTGGAAGTAGACCAATACACACGGTTGAAATACCCATGGTGAGTAATGCCGCAACCAGTGTGGCTTTTCGACCAATACGGTCACCCAGATGTCCGAATAAGGCAGCACCAATTGGACGGGCAATAAAGGCAATAGCAAATGTTGCTAAAGACTGAATGGTTGCAGTCGTTGGATCTGTACTTGCAGGGAAGAACAAATGAGGAAAGATCAGAACTGCCGCTGTTGCGTAAATATAAAAATCGAAGAACTCGATTGTTGTACCCACAAGACTCGCAGTCAGTACGCGGAATTTTGAATTTGTAGCTACTACTTCTTCCGAAGCAGCAATAGAATTTGATGACGCCATGAGAAACCTTACACTTACTAAAAATAAAAAAACTTAGTTTTAAAAGCGTAATCTTTTTAAAAAAGGCGTAATTTCTTAAAAAAATACGAAATACCGACTCATGTCTACGGATTTAGGGTTACTAAAAAATGTAGAAATAGAGGGTTATATCACGTAAAGACAGATCGCCAAGAAATGTGATCCAGCGCCAATCAATACAAATACATGCCAGATAGCATGCGTATATCTTACTCTTTTTAAGGCATAAAACAACGCACCAATGGTATAAGCCAGTCCACCAATGACGAGATAGGTCAATGCTTGATCGCTTAAAAAGCGTTGCATATCATCCATTACCAGTAATGCAAGCCATCCCATAGCCAGATAAGCGATGAGAGAGATCTTCTGGAAACGATGAATGAAAACTAACTTGAATAGTGTACCAATGGCGGCAATCACCCACAGTGCAATTAACAGGTACTGCGCTTTTGCCGTTGGAAGTGCGATAGACAAGAAGGGAGTATAGGTTCCAGCAATCAGATAATAAATTGCAGTGTGATCCAGTTTTTTGTACCAGCCGCGACGCTGTGGCGATTCGGCATAGTGATATAAGCTTGAAGCGGCAAAAAGTAAAATCAGGCTCAATGCATAGACACATAAGCCAATAAATTGTCCTAGCGGTAAATAGCTCCCTTTAACCAACATAAAAATACTGGCAATGGCTGCTAAAACTGCGCCAAGTGCATGACTAATCGCATTTATTTTTTCTTCATGTGGATCATAAGTCTGCAAGTTAGATGTATTCATCGCTTATTTTCTGTAATTAAAAATACACTTGTATAGTAATGAAGTTTTACCTTTAAAGTAAGAAGTTTTACACTGACAACTTAATTTACTCGAGTTATCTGTATGTCTCAATTGGCTTCTCCTTTTATTCAGGAACAACAATTCTTAGATGCTTTTCAGCAAGCCATTGAAACACAAAGTTTTGATCGAATGATTTTGAGCCAGTATAAGGGCGAACTTGAAAATCTTGAGAAAATAACCTTGCGAGTCATTTCACTGCAAGGGCAGCCTGTTTTAAGTTGTTTGTATCGTTATAAGACTCAAGATGTCACTAAAAACTATCCTTTAGCGGAAGCCAGTCAGTTCATTCAAGATTTATTGGCTCAATGTAAACAAGCCAACCTGTTTACCACTGAAGAAGAGTTGCAACTTAAAAAGAACAAGAAAAAAGCCATGCTAACGGTGAGTAAAAACAAATCTGCAGCAAAGGCACAGAATGTAGAAACTCAACAAGGGCATGACCGCACGAAACATCGCTATGTCGATCAGGACAGTTATTTTTTACAGCCCTTAGGTATTACTGACGCGAAAGCGCAAATTATTCCAAGCATGGCGCGTAAATGGAAACAGATTAATAAATTTGTAGAAATTTTCTCGGGAGCTTTGGATCAAATCACAAAACAGGATCATGCTTTGCGTGTGGTCGATTTTGGTTCGGGTAAAGGTTATCTTACTTTTGCTTTGTACGATTATCTGGAAAAGCAGGGTCAAACACCATTTGTCACCGGTGTTGAGCTAAATAACAAAATGGTGGAGTTCTGTCAGAAGGTCGCTGAAGAGTCGCAATTTACCCAACTGGATTTTTTTCAGGGTGATGTACGAACCTATCAACCTGAACACCTGGATGTGATGATTGCCTTACATGCCTGTGATGTGGCGACTGACTTTGCCATTCACACCGGTATTCGTTTAAACGCACAAATGATTATGTGCGCGCCGTGTTGTCACAAGGAATTACGTCCACAGCTCAAAAGTCCGGAAGTGTTGAAACCAATGTTGCAATTTGGCATTCATTTAGGTCAACAGGCTGAAATGCTCACCGATACCATTCGTGCCTTATTGCTTAAAGCCTATGGCTATGAAACCAAAGTATTCGAGTTTGTGGCTTTGGAACATACCAGTAAAAACAAGATGATCTTGGCGACGAAACGTAAAGATTACCAACAACCCGATCAGGCGGTATTGGCTCAGATTCAAGCCCTAAAAGAAATGTATGGCATTCAAAAGCACTCGCTTGAATTGTTGCTGAATAATCAGTGGGATCAGCAGGATATTGGCTGCAAGTGTTAATTTAAAATGAATAAAGCAGTCGCAAGGCTGCTTTTATTTTTAGGAAGATGATTTTTGATGAGCCAATTTACGATACGCACAGGTCATTGGGATGAACTGCAAAATGATGCAAAACTGATTCGTGAGCAGGTGTTTATTCAGGAACAGCAGATTCCGGTTGCAGATGAATGGGATGCTGAAGATGCCATTTCCTTGCATTTTGTTGTTTACGATCAAGATCATCCGATTGCGACAGCGCGATTATTACAAAATAACAGCGTCGGACGTGTGGCTGTGCTGAAATCGCATCGCGGCGTAGGCATTGGGAAATTGCTGATGCAACAGATTATTCAGCAAGCCAAACATGAACAGCGAAAATTCCTGAAATTGTCTTCACAAGTACATGCCATTCAGTTTTATGTAGGCTTGGGCTTTAAAGTTGAAGGTGAGCAATATTTGGATTGCGGTATTCCACATATTGATATGCGATTGTTATTTGCGAGTGCTTAGCTATTAAATTTTCAGTTTTGAAGTAATAAAAAAGCCACTAAAAAGTGGCTTTTTTATTTTCATGAATCTCAGTATTAATGACCAGACTCATGTTCAGCTGATTTTTCCGCTTCTGTCATTGCCGCATGTTCTTCTGCAGACATGTGCTGATCTTCAGCAGTCGCTGTTGCTGCACTAGCTTCTTTCTGATTTTTAGCTTCTGCCAAAGCTTCTTCAGACATTGCCGGTGCATTTTTAAATGCATGCTGCTGGGTATTTTTTTGCTGTTGGCTCGGCATGTAATCTGGTTCATTGCTTACTGCAAGATAGAAAAACCCCATGAAAAAAGCACTTAAAATAAAGGCAATAATGAGCGCTTTCCAGCCCCAAGGGGATTTTTCAGGAGAAGAATTGTCAGTCATGAGAAAATACCAAAATGGATAAAAATAAATCAGAATCTATGTAACTTTATAACACAGAATAGAATGAAATCCGACTCATAACTGATTAAATCCTTCATTTAAATAAGGGATTAAAATTAATTCTAAGAGATGAGTCTTTGTTTGAATAAGGTCAAAGTTTATATCGGGGTTAGGCACGAAAGCTTAAAAGATGAGTACGTATTTTGGATGATCAAAAGAACCTTAAATGCATTAACGCCATGATCTTCAATAAAAAAGAAAGAGCGTTAATGCATTATAGCTTAAGTCGTGTTATGAAATTTTCTCGCCAGAGTGCAGTTTATCTTTCAGCAATTGGGGTGCTTTAAAACGCTCACCATATTTGGCTTCAAGTGTATTGGCACGGAATAAGGCTTTTTCCAAACCATATTGATTCAGATACTGTATGGCTCCACCTGTCCATGGCGCAAAACCAATGCCGAAAATAGAACCGACATTGGCATCCACAACCGACTCCAGCACGCCTTCTTCATAGCAGCGCAAAGTATCCAGCGCCTGAACAAACAGAAAACGGTCAATCATTTCCTGTTCGGAAATATCCACCTCTTTTTTCCAGTGGCTTAAACCCGCCCATAAATGTTTTTTACCACCTTCAGGGTATTCGTAGAAACCCGCACCCGCAGCTTTACCTTTACGGTTAAATTGATGAATCATAGTTTCAATTACATCATCTGCAGCCGAACGTGGCAGGTCTTTGCCTTCAGCTTGCAGGGCTTTACGCGTTTCAGCAGCCACGTGTTCAGAAAGTGTTAAAGACACTTCATCCTGAATGGCAAGTGGCCCGACAGGCATACCGGCTTTGAGTGCTGCCATTTCAATTTTGGCAGGATGAACCCCTTCAGCAAGCAATCGTAAACCTTCTTGCACAAAAGTTCCAAAGACACGACTGGTGAAGAAACCACGACTGTCATTCACCACAATCGGCGTCTTAGCAATTTGCTGCACAAAATCAAAAGCCTTAGCTAAGGTTTCATTTGATGTGTTTTTTCCTTTGATGATTTCTACCAGTTGCATCTTATCGACAGGGCTAAAGAAATGCAGACCAATGAAATGGCTCTCATCTTTAGACGCTTTGGCGAGTCCTGTAATTGGCAGGGTAGACGTATTCGATGCCATCACACCGCCATTAACCAAATAATTTTCAGCTTCTTGGGTGACTTTGGCTTTCAGTTCTGGATTTTCAAACACCGCTTCAATCATCAGGTCACAACCTTGTAAATCTTCTACAGCAGCTGTAGCGGTAATCAAACTTAAAACTTGATCGCGTTGTTCAGCCGTTAAACGACCTTGAGAGACTTTCTTATCCAGCAGCTTTTGGCTGTAGGCTTTGCCTTTTTCAGCAGTCTCTGTTGATACATCTTTTAGAACAACTTGTATGCCTTTCGATGCAGTCGCATAAGCAATACCGGCACCCATCATGCCTGCCCCTAAAATACCCACTTTGCTGGTTTTCCATTTTGCAATGTCTTTAGGGCGACTTGCACCTGATTTAATTGCATTCAGACCATGCCAGAACGTGCCAATCATATTTTTGGAAATCTGACTGGTCGCAAGGTAGGTGAAATAACGCGATTCGATAGTGAGGGCTGTGTCGACATCAACCTGCGCACCTTCAACTGCAGCCGCCATAATCGCTTCAGGGGCCGGGTAGCAGCCTTTGGTTTTGTCACGCAGTATTGCAGGTGCAATCGCAAGCACCTGAGCGACAGCAGGTGTTTTTGGGTCGCCGCCTGGAATTTTGTAGCCTTTGACATCAAACGGTTGTTGCGATATTGGATTGGATTTAACCCAGGCAATGGCTTTGTCTAACAGTTCTTGTTCAGTTTCCACAATATCGTGAATTAGGCCTAACGATTTGGCTTTATCGACAGAAAATTGTTTGCCTTCCATCAACAGTGGAAATGCATTTTGCAAACCGAGTAAGCGCACCATACGCACGATCCCGCCACCGCCCGGCAATAATCCTAAAGTCACTTCCGGTAAACCAAACTTGGCTTTCGGGTCATTAAGTGCAATACGATGGTGACAACACAAAGCCAGTTCCCAGCCACCACCGAGCGCCGTGCCATTGAGTGCTGCAACCACAGGAATACCACGTGTTTCGATATAACGCAGTTTGGCTTTCATCTCTTCAATCATATGGAAGAATGCTGTGGCATGATCCGGCTCTGCTTCAATCAGTTCATCCAAGTCACCACCGGCAAAAAAGGTTTTTTTCGCTGAACGGAAAATAATCCCTGAAATTTCTGCATCTGCTTGCAGCTTGGAAACAGTATCTTCCAGTGCAGCACGGAAATCCGCATTCATGGTATTGGCAGATTGGTTGGGAGAATCTAAAGTTAAAATGACGATATTGTCCGCATTTTTTTCATATTGAATTGCGCTCATTGTTGTTCTCCTTATACCAATTCAATAATGGTTGCGATGCCCATACCGCCACCGACACATAACGTGGCCAAACCACGTTTTTTGCCCTGACGTTCCAGTTCATCAAGTAGCGTTCCCAGAATCATTGCACCGGTCGCACCCAGTGGATGTCCCATGGCAATTGCACCACCATTGACATTGACTTTGGCAGGATCAACCTTGAGTTCGGTAATAAAGCGCATCACCACTGCGGCAAAGGCTTCGTTGACTTCAAACAGGTCGATGTCATCAATCCTTAGACCGGCTTTTTCCAAGGCTTTACGCGCTGCAGGCGCAGGGCCGGTCAGCATGATGGTTGGATCAGAGCCAACCAATGACGTTGCTAAAACTTTGGCACGCGGTTTTAAACCTTGTTCTTTGACCGCTTTTTCTGAAGCAATTAAAACAACTGCTGCACCATCGACAATGCCCGATGAATTCCCAGCATGATGCACATGATTGATTTGCCCGACTTCTGGGTATTTCTGCAGGGCAATCGCATCGAAGCCCATTTGTCCCATCATGGCAAAACTTGGATTGAGCTTGGCTAAACCTTCCGCAGTGGTGGTCGGTTTAATAAATTCGTCTTGAGCTAAAATCGTCACGCCAGCTTTGTCTTTTACAGGCACAATCGATTTATTGAAATAACCCTTGGCTTGCGCTGCGGCAGCTTTCTTTTGCGAGTTTTCGGCAAAAGTGTCGACATCTGAACGCGTATAACCGTCAATGGTTGCAATCAGGTCTGCACCAATGCCTTGAGGGATAAAGTTGCATGCCATGTTGGTTTCTGGATCAAGTGCCCACGGACCGCCATCTGAACCCATCGGTACGCGAGACATGGATTCAACACCACCGGCAACCACGATATCTTCCCAACCGGAACGGACTTTCATGGCTGCCATATTCACGGCTTCAAGTCCGGATGCGCAGAAACGGTTAATCTGTACGCCTGCCACATCATTGTCCCAACCTGCAGCAATGGCAGCCGTTTTGGCAATGTCAGCGCCTTGATCACCAATCGGGGTTACACACCCCAGCACAATATCATCGACTTTAGAGGTGTCGAGTTGGTGACGATCTTTCAGTTCATTGAGTAAGGTGGTGAGTAGGGTGATCGGTTTCACTTGATGCAGTGAACCCTCTTTTTTTCCTTTTCCGCGTGGTGTGCGAATGGCATCAATGATGTAGGCTTCGCTCATAGCTGTTCCTTGGTTATGATTTTTAAATTGTTATACTTTTTGAGTGTAATGATTAATTTGTGAAGTGCAATGACGAGAACGGATCAGATCAAATGACTTTTTTTGCCAATAAAAAAAGCCCAGACATACTAGTCTGGGCGGAGAAACTGCAATGAATCTAAAAGATTAATGATAGCCATGCAATTGGCGATACAATCCCGGTGTTACTCCAGTCCATTTCTTGAATGCACGGTGGAAGGTACTAGTTTCACTGAAACCGACTTGTTGTGCCACATCTTCCAAGGTTAAGCCCGGGTTGAGTAAAAGGTGAATGGCCGCATCACGACGTAATGCATCTTTAACCCCTTGATAGCTTTTACCTTCAGCAGCCAAACGACGACGTAAAGTTTGTGGCGACAAGTACAGCATAGATGCCACATCATTCAAGGTTGGCATTTCTTCACCAATTTGGCTTTTGAGTACTTCACGAATACGTGAAGTTAAAGAGTTGGTATTTTTGAATTTAACCAGTAATTGAGCAGGTGCCGCTTTTAAGAATTCTTCCAGATTTTCTTCAGTTTGACGCAGTGGTAAATCCAGATAATCTGCTGCAAACGTAATTTCGGTACGTGCTGCATCAAACTGCATCACCGGTGCGAAGAAGAGGGCATCGTATTCATCGGCATGAGCAGGGCGTGGATAGCCGAAGTGCACACGTTCCAGTGGAATACGGCGTTCAATTAGCCAAGAGGCTAAACCGTGCCAAATCATCAACATACTTTCGGTAATGAAATGGTCGGGATCCATGCTTTGGGGAACATGAGGAACCAGACGTGCTTCGTGTTTATCACGTTCTATAGTCACTGACCATTCATCACCAAACAGTTTATAGAATTGTGCAGAAAGATCTAAAGCGTCTCCTAGCGTTTTCGCGTGAATAATCAACTGACACATAATGGCAAAAGTGCCCAAGCGACGTGGCTGTATATCAAAGCCCATATGTTCGTCTTGAGTCACCATCCATAACATTTTAATAAATCGGGTGTATTGCTCAGGAGAAATACGTGCTTTAGGTTGACGTAATAAGTCGGGTTCAATGCCTACATGTGACAATAAAGTTTCGACGTCCATACCTAGACGTTTTACGCCTGTTAAAGCCGCATTCACGAAGTGGATACTAATCGTATCGCGACTTATATTAAAGTCATCAGTTTCTTTATCTTTTATATTCACTTGTAGTTGACCTAATTTTATATTCACTTGCAGTTGACCTAAATGACACTGAAAAATGTTTGGTTGGCAATTTACAATATATATTTTACCTTATCTACATATTAAATTGCCGAAATGATCAAGGTAAATGGCTGAACATGACATTGTTTTGTTGCATTTATATTTCTAATATGGGGAAAAAATCAACATAAAAGAGTAAAAAGAACATGGAAGCTGCTTTAAAAGGATTAAAAATTCTCGATTTTTCTACGCTTTTGCCGGGACCATTCGCTACATTATATTTAGCTGACTTGGGTGCAGAGGTTATTCATGTGGAATCGCCAACACGTCCGGATTTAATCCGTTTATTGCCACCTTATGCCAATGGACAAGCGACTGCTCATAGTTATTTGAATCGAAATAAACAATCCATAGCGCTGGATTTAAAAGATCCTCAAAATATTGCTGCCATTAAACAGAAAATTTCTGAATTTGACATTGTGATTGAGCAGTTCAGACCCGGAGTAATGCAACGGCTTGGCTTGGATTATCAAAGCCTTGCCGCAATTAATCCGCGACTGATTTATTGTTCCATTACCGGTTATGGGCAAACCGGACTTTATAAAGATAAAGCCGGTCATGACATCAATTATCTCGCACTTTCTGGAATTGCAGGACATAGCGGTCGACAAGACAGTGGTCCACCCCCGATGGGTATTCAAATTGCAGATGTTGCGGGTGGTTCTTTACATGCAGTGATTGGAATTCTATCTGCAGTGATTGAACGGCAACGCAGTGGACAGGGGCAATATATTGATATTTCGATGACCGATTGTGTGGTGACCTTAAATAATATGGCGGCAGCAGCATCACTGGCAGGAAAAACTAAACAATATGCTGAAAAAGGGCATTTGAATGGCGGAACTTTTTATGATTATTACCTCACCCAAGATGGCCGCTACTTATCTGTGGGGAGTTTAGAACCTCAATTTATGTCTGGTTTAGCCACCATTTTGGAACTTCCTGTGCTGCTGGAAAAAGGCGCTTCTTTTGATGAGTCAGATCGACAACTGGTCAAGCAAGCCATTCAAGACAAAATAAAATCCAAAGCTTTTGTCGAGTGGCAGGCAATTTTTGCAGCGCAAGACGTTTGCGTTGAACCTGTACTGTATTTGGATGAGGCACTTGATTCGGAACTTGCCCAACAAAGACAATGGACAGTCGAGGTCCCTTTGGATACAAATTCAGAACAGACAGAGCAACAGTTAAGCTGTCCAATTAAGTTCTCCCGATCAAAAAATGTCTATAACTTCGCTGGACAGCGACTCGGGGAAGGGAAATGGTGATGAATTTTTCTATTTTTTATCAAACGGTTAAAAACATTTAATCAACCGGATAAAAGATTGTGAAGAAAAAAGTGACCAATTTCACAAAAAACAGGCGTAACATATACAAAATACATATAAATATTATCATGGTTTCTTATATGCACTTTTCTCCCAAAGCCCTGGCAGTTTCGGTTGCATTAACTGCTTTCTTATCTAGTGTTTCTGCAGCACATGCAAGTGATGCATTTAACGCGGAAAGCCCGTGGATGTTCGGTGACTGGGAGGGTCAGCGTACTGCATTGCAAAAACAAGGTTACGATTTCAGCTTTGGTTATACTGGTGAAATGGCAACTTTGCTCGATGCAAAACGTGCATCAAGTCACGGAACTGAATACGCAGACCAGTTTGTAATTGGTGCGCATTTAGACTTAGAAAAGATTGCCGGTTGGAAAGATACTGAAGCCCAAATTAATGTAACTCAGCGTAACGGTCGTAACCTTTCAAACACTTCTGATGCTTTAAATGGTCAATCTACGGGTGTGGCAAATGGTCATTTAAGCTCTGCACAAGAAGTATGGGGCCGTGGTCAAACTTGGCGTTTAACTGATTTTTGGATCAAGAAAAAATTCTTAGAGCAAAAATTAGATATTAAAGTCGGTCGTTTCGGTGAAGGTGAAGACTTCAACAGCTTTGACTGTGATTTCCAAAACCTGGCGCTTTGTGGTTCACAAGTGGGTAACTGGGTCGGTGATCAATGGTACAACTGGCCTGTAAGCCAATGGGCTGCACGTGTGAAATATAACGTCACTCCAGAAGTTTATACACAAGTCGGTGTATATGAATATAACCCTGAGAATTTAGAACGTGGTAAAGGCTTTAACCTGAGCACTGATGGTTCTAAGGGTGCAATTATTCCTGCAGAAGTCGTTTGGACACCGAAACTGGGTGAACAAAAACTTTCAGGTGAATATCGTGCCGGTTATTACTACAGCACTGTTGATGCTAAAGAAATTACCAATCCGCAAGAAAATTCACATAAACAAGGTGGTTGGGTGGTTGCGAAACAACAACTGACTGCACATAAAGGTGATGCTTCTCGTGGCTTAACTGGTTTTGTGAACTTAACTGTTCATGATTCAGATACAAATGCAGTCAGCGATATGCAAAACATCGGTCTTGTATATAAAGGCGCGATGGATTCACGTCCTAAAGATGAAATTGCAGTCGGTGTTGCACGTATCAACATGAACGATGATCTGAATGATCAACGCAGTGAAGAAATTGATGCAGAAATTTACTACGGTTTACATGCAACCAACTGGTTAACGATCCGTCCAAACGTTCAATATATTCGTCATGTAGGCGCGTATAAGAACGGCGAAAATGCTTGGGTTGGCGGAATCAAGTTCCAAACTGCATTCTAAGGTTCATATAGAGTCTTAAAAAAATTAGAGGTCATCACCAACTGTGATTACCTCTAATTTTTTTTAAAGAGACTCGTTTTTGCAACTGATGCACATACGGTTAATCAAAAGGGTTATGAAGAATCTTTTTGATTAACCATACTAAAAATCAAAGATTAAGGTGGTTCATATGAGTAACCCATCTACAGGAACAGGAATGCGTACATTTAGCGTCATTATTTTGGCGATATTTGCGTTAATCCTGTTGATAGGCGGTATCTGGCTAGCGGTGCTAGGCGGTTCAATTTATTACATCGTTGCCGGTTTATTATTATTGGTAACAGCGGTTCTTCTTAAGAAATCGAATTCGAAAGCATTTTGGGTCTATGCCGCATTAATGCTGGGTACGGTCATTTGGGGCCTTTGGGAAGCAGGTACTGACTTCTGGGCACTTGCACCACGTTTCGATATCTTGGGTCTACTTGGGTTATGGTTGTTGATTCCTGCGGTTTCTCGCGGTATCAGCGAGGCTAAAACAGGTAAAATTGCACTGTCTGGCACTTTGATCATTGCCATTGTCGTAATGATCTATTCAATTTTTAATGATCCACAAGAAATTAATGGTGAAATTAAAACTGTACAGCCTAAACAAGCGCAAGCCATTACTGGTGTAGCTCCTGAAGATTGGCCTGCTTATGGTCGTACTCAAGCGGGTGTGCGTTATTCTCCGTTAAATCAAATTAACAGCGACAACGTTAAAGATTTACAAGTTGCCTGGACTTTCCGTACCGGCGAAATGAAAACTGAGAATGACTCGGGCGAAACCACCAATCAGGTCACTCCAATTAAAATTGGCAATAACATGTTTATGTGTACGACACATCAACGTTTGATTGCACTTGATCCTGCCACAGGTAAGGAAAAATGGAGTTTCGACCCGAAGTTAAAAGCGGATAACACCTTCCAGCATTTAACCTGTCGTGGTGTTTCTTATTTTGATGCGAACAACACTGTTCAATTCGCAAAAAGTTTAGAAAGCAAACGTTCAACGTCGACACTTTGTCCACGTAAAGTCATTCTTCCTGTGAATGATGGTCGCCTTGTTGCAATCAATGCAGACAATGGTCAGCGTTGTACCGACTTTGGTAACAATGGTGAAGTCGATCTTCAAAAAGACATGCCATTCCCGTATCCAGGTGGTTATGTACCAACTTCACCTCCCGTGATTACCGGAACAACTATCATCATTGGTGGTTCAACCACAGATAACTATTCTACTGAAGAACCTTCTGGTGTGATCCGTGGTTATGACGTCAATACCGGTGAACTGCTTTGGGTATTTGATACAGGCGCAGAAGATCCGAATCTAATACCTGCTCCTGGTCAAAAATATGTTCAAAACTCACCAAATGCCTGGGCACCATTGGCTTATGATGAAAAATTAGACATCGTATATGTACCAACTGGTGTAGGTACTCCGGATATCTGGGGCGGGAACCGTACTGAGCTTGCCGAGCGTTATGCAAACTCAATGCTTGCACTGAATGCATCTACAGGTAAATTAGTTTGGGACTTCCAAACCACACATCACGATTTGTGGGATATGGACGTACCATCACAACCTTCTTTAGCTGACATCAAAGACAAATCTGGCAATATCGTTCCTGCAATCTATGTATTGACTAAAACAGGGAATGCCTTTGTTTTAGACCGTCGTACAGGTGAAGCAATCGTTCCGATTACTGAGAAACCAGTTCCACAAACGGTGAAACGTGGTCCACAAACCAAAGGTGAACGTTATTCACCCACTCAACCGTTCTCTGATTTTGATCTTGCACCACAAGATAAATTAACTGACAAACAAATGTGGGGCGCAACCATGTTTGACCAGTTGATGTGTCGTGTTTACTTCAAATCATTGAACTATGATGGCATTTATACACCACCTTCTGAAAACGGTACTTTAGTGTTCCCAGGTAACTTGGGTGTGTTTGAATGGGGCGGTATGTCTGTCAACCAAGACCGTCAAGTTGCAGTGATGAATCCAATTGGTTTGCCATTTGTGACTAAACTTATTCCTGCAGATCCAAACCGTAAACAAACTGCCAAAGGTGCAGGTACGGAAGCTGGTGTTCAGCCTATGTACGGCGTGCCTTACGGTGTAGAGATTAAAGCGTTCTTGTCACCACTGGGTTTACCTTGTAAACAACCCGCTTGGGGCTTTGTAGCGGGTGTTGATCTCAATACACATGACGTGGTTTGGAAAAAACGTATCGGTACAATCCGTGACAGCCTACCAAACCTGTTCCAGTTACCAGCCCTTAAAATTGGTGTTCCTGGTCTAGGTGGTTCAATTTCTACAGCGGGTAATGTCATGTTCGTTGCGGGTACTCAGGATAATTATATCCGTGCCTTCAATGTGAGTAACGGTGATCAGTTGTGGGAAGGTCGTTTACCAGCAGGTGGACAGGCGACTCCGATGACTTATGAAAGCAACGGTAAACAATACGTTGTAATCATGGCCGGTGGTCATGGTTCATTCGGTACTAAAATGGGTGACTATTTAGTAGCGTATGCTTTACCTGATCAAAATAAATAATCATTAAAATTAAAAAAGCCTGATTCGTCAGGCTTTTTTAATGTCAATATAAAAAATTGGGGCTGTAATAGATAGTATTGTGATAATCTATACTTATAAAGATAACTAGATGTAAATTAAATAGAAAAATTCAAAAAAACTATGAGAATTTTTTGTTGCTTGAAGGCAATAGTACTGCTATTGCGATAGAATTCAGCTGATTTATTAAGAGTACATCCGAATTTTGTAGTAGGTGCTTAGAGGACAAGTCTCTTTATGCAGGTCGGTTTAACTCAGATCTTTAACATCTAAAAACTACAAAAAATTGCTCATATTTAACTTTAAGTATGAGCTTTTAAAAAAAAGAATCTTAAAAATAGGGGGCAATATGGCTACTTCAGGTTCAGTTCTAAAAACGATTTTGGTCATCGTGGCCATCATTTTCGGTTTAGTGCTGCTGATTGGTGGAATATATCTTGCAGTGCTTGGTGGGTCTTGGTACTACATCATCGCAGGTTTATTTTTCATCGCTACTGCAATTTTATTGCAAAAATTAAAAAGTTCGGCACTTCTTGTTTACGCAGCTCTTGTATTGGGTACTGTGGTATGGGGACTTTGGGAAGTTGGCTCTGACTTCTTCGCGTTAGCGCCTAGATTAGATATTCTCGGTATATTTGGTCTTTTTTTACTCATTCCTGCAGTGACTCGCGGATTCGAAAATACAAAAGGTGCAAAACTTGCTCTGACCGGAACATTGGCAATCACAATTGCAGTAATGATCTACTCTATCTTTAATGATCCTCAAGAAATTAATGGTGAATTAAGCACCAAACAGCCTGCAACATCGCAACCTATTCTGGGTGTTGAAGATGGTGACTGGCCAGCTTATGGTCGTACCCAGTCTGGCTTGCGTTATTCTCCATTGGCTCAAATTAACGATCAAAACGTAAAAGATCTGCAAGTCGCTTGGGAATATCATACTGGCGAAAGTAGAACTGAAAATGATTCTGGTGCAACAACCAATCAGGTTACTCCAATTAAAGTGGGTAACAATCTTTATCTTTGTACCATGCACCAACGTTTAGTTGCTTTAGATCCAGTCACAGGTAAAGAAAAATGGAGCTTTGATCCTAAACTCAAAGCGGATAATACTTATCAACATTTAACTTGTCGTGGTGTGTCTTACTATGATGTCAACAACACGGTTGGTTTCGAAGCAAGCCTGCAAAATAAAAAATCATCATCTGCGCTTTGCCCGCGTAAAGTGATCTTGCCTGTCAGTGATGGTCGTCTGGTGGCAATCAATGCAGACAATGGTCAACCTTGCACCGACTTTGGTAAAAATGGCGAAGTTGATCTGCAAAAAGACATGCCATTCCCGTATCCGGGCGGTTATATCCCCACTTCTCCACCCGTGGTTACAGGGACTACCATCATCATTGGGGGGTCAACGAATGATAACTATTCTACTGAGGAGCCATCGGGTGTGATCCGTGGTTATGATGTCAATACCGGTGAACTTCTTTGGGTGTTTGATACGGGTGCTGAAAATCCGAATGCAATTCCTGCACCTGGTCAAAAATTTGTTCAAAATTCGCCAAACGCATGGGCACCATTGGCCTATGATGCTAAATTGGATATCGTCTACGTTCCAACGGGTGTCGGTACGCCGGATGTCTGGGGTGGTCACCGTACCGAGTTAGATGAACGTTATGCAAACGCAATGCTTGCGCTGAATGCTTCAACAGGCAAGTTAATTTGGGACTTCCAAACGACCCATCACGATTTATGGGATATGGACGTACCATCACAACCTTCTTTAGCTGACATTAAAGACAAATCTGGCAACATTGTTCCTGCAATCTATGTATTGACCAAAACAGGGAATATCTTTGTTTTAGACCGTCGTAATGGTCAACCAATCGTTCCGATTGAAGAACGTGCGGTTCCACAAACGGTGAAACATGGTCCTCAAACCAAAGGCGAACGTTATTCTCCTACACAACCGTTCTCTGATTTTAATATGGGGCCTAAAGAGAAGTTGACGGATAAACAAATGTGGGGTGTCACTATGTTTGACCAGTTGTTGTGTCGTGTATCTTTCAAAAAATTGAACTACGATGGCATGTATACACCACCTTCTGAAAATGGGACTGTGGTCTACCCGGGTAACTTGGGTGTATTTGAATGGGGCGGTATGTCTGTGAACCCAGACCGTCAAATTGCAGTGATGAACCCGATTGGTTTGCCATATGTGACTAAACTTATTCCTACAGATCCAAATCGTCCAAAAATTGCTAAAGGCACAGGGATAGAAGCTAGTATACAGCCCATGTATGGCGTTCCTTATGGTGTAGAAATCAGTGTATTCTTTTCACCATTAGACCTACCTTGTAAACAACCGGCTTGGGGTTATGTTGCTGGTGTAGATTTGAATACCCATCAAGTGGCGTGGAAGCGTCGTATTGGTACCATCCGTGACAGTATGTCGAGTATTCCATTGCCGCCACTTAAAATGGGTGTGCCAATGCTTGGTGGTTCAATTTCTACAGCGGGTAACGTGATGTTCATTGGAGCAACACATGATTATTACCTCCGTGCCATCAATGTGACGAATGGTAATGAACTTTGGAAAGGTCGTTTACCTGCGGGTGGCCAAGCAACTCCAATGACTTATGAAGCGAATGGTAAACAATACGTTGTGATTATGGCTGGTGGTCATGCTTCATTTGGTACCAAAATGGGCGATTCCATCATGGCTTATGCTTTACCCGATAAAAAATAAGCCATTCTTTAAAAAAGCCTGATTCGTCGGGCTTTTTTATTGGGTAAATTTAAACATTTTTAAAAATTTCATTTTCTTAATATAAAAATAGAGAAGTTTACTCGCTTAGATTTTTACATTAATGCTTTATATGAAAAATAATGATAAACAAGTGAAAACAACATCGAATCTGATTAAAAGCAGCATGATTCGGCTGTATCGCGCTAGATCAGTGAAATCCCGACATGCTTATCAATAAAACCGCTATTAAATATGTAAAAAACGCATTTTGTTGATAGTTTAAATCTCGTTATGCTGTCAGCCGTTATAATGAACCTACTAGCTGTACGCCATGTATTTATATACTGATTTCGATCAGCAACTGATCAATGAACGTGTTGCACAGTTCCGTGACCAAACGGAACGTTATTTAGCGGGTAAATTGACGGAAGATGAATACCGTCCGCTACGTCTCCAGAATGGTTTATACGTGCAACGCTATGCGCCAATGTTACGTGTTGCTGTGCCTTATGGTCTGATGAACTCGAACCAGCTTCGTAAAATTTCGGATTTGGCTAAAGAATATGACCGTGGTTATGCACATGTATCAACACGTCAAAACATTCAGTTTAACTGGCCTGCACTAGAAAATGTGCCTGATATGTTGGCAGAGCTGGCAACAGTTCAAATGCATGCCATTCAAACATCGGGTAATTGTATTCGTAATACCACAACTGACCAGTATGCAGGTGTGGTTGCCGGTGAAATTGCTGACCCGCGTCCGACCTGTGAATTGATTCGTCAATGGTCAACCTTCCACCCAGAATTTGCTTTCTTGCCGCGTAAATTTAAAATTGCGGTGTCTGCACTGGCTGAAACAGACCGTGCTGCAGTTTCATTCCATGATATCGGTGTGTATATCGTGAAAAATGAAGCAGGCGAGACCGGCTATAAAATTAAAGTCGGTGGTGGCCTCGGTCGTACCCCAGTGATTGGCAGCTTTATTCGTGACTTCTTGCCACGTGAAGACTTAATTGCTTATCTTGAAGCAGTCCTTCGTGTGTACAACTTGCACGGTCGCCGTGACAACAAATATAAAGCACGTATCAAAATTTTAGTAAAAGCTCTAACGCCTGCAGTATTTGCTGAAAAAGTTGAAGCCGAATTTGCCCATACTATTCAGACCTTGAAAATTCAGCCTGAAATCTTGAAAAAACTGGATGAAGAATTTACGCCATTTGATTATCAAGATTATGCAGATCAAGACTTCGCTGAACAGTTCGCTGCACATCCTAAATTCAAACAATGGTTCAACATCAACACGAATGCACATAAAGTAAAAGGCTATCGTATTGTTACGATTTCTCTTAAACGTGCCGGTATTGCGCCAGGTGACATGACCGTTGAAGAAATGAATTTGATTGCAGATCTTGCAGACAAATATACTTTCGGTGAACTTCGTACTACCCACGAACAAAATATTTCATTGGTTGATGTGCCGCAAAAAGACCTGTTCGAATTGTGGCAAATTCTTGAGCAAAATAACCTTGCACGTGCGCATATTGGTTTCTTAACAGACATCATTTGCTGCCCGGGCGGTGACTTCTGCTCGCTAGCAAATGCAAAATCGATTCCGATTTCTGAAGCGATCTCACGTCGTTTCGATGATCTAGATACCGTATATAACTTAGGTCACATCGACTTGAATATTTCAGGTTGTATGAATGCCTGCGGTCATCACCATGTGGGTAACATTGGTATTTTAGGTGTCGATAAAAAAGGCGCTGAATTCTACCAAATTACTTTAGGTGGTAATGCCGATCATGATGCTTCAATCGGTGACATCTTGGGACCATCATTTGCAGCAGACCGTGTACCTGATGTGATTGAAGAAATCTTGAATACTTATCTTGATTTACGTACTGAAGGTGAAGAGTTTATCGAAACCTACCGTCGTGTTGGCATTCAACCATTCAAGGAGCGTGCATATGCTTAATACCGCACTACAAGTGCTCTCTAAAGATGGCACAATTGCAGACAACACTTATCAATTGATTGGTGAAGATGGTGTTTTACCGCAAGGTGATGTTGTTCTGACTGTAGAGCAGCTTGATCAATTGGAAAATGTAGCAGGCAAAAAAGCCTTATACATTACTGTTGATGCTTCTCCTGAAGTCAATGAATTCCCGCTAGATCAGTTAGATGCAATCTTTATTGAATTTGCAGGTTTTAACGATGGCCGCGGCTATTCATTTGCAGCATTGTTACGCCGTCAAGGTTACCAAGGTGAACTTCGTGCGACTGGCGATATCTTTAAAGATGTTCTGAACTATTTAAAACGTTCAGGCTTTGATACTTTCGTGATTAAAGAAGGTAAAGATATTCAGGAAGCTGCTGCGGGTTTAAATGATTTTAAAAATCCGTACCAGGCATCAACTGCGGTTGCACAAGCACATTATCAAACAGGGGGCTTAATCTAAATTAAGTTGCTGTAAAAAAAGCCGGATTGATTCCGGCTTTTTTATGCGTAGTATTTAGGGAAATTTTATATCACATTGCTTCTAGTTGACAGTTCACCATCCATTTAATTCCAAACTGATCGGTAAAAGCACCATACAGCGCACCCCAGAAAGTCTTTTCTAAGGGCATTTCAATTTGACCATTAACAGATAAAGCATCAAACAAGCGTTTTGCTTCAGCTTGCTCATCAGCATTCAGATTAATCGAAATATAGTGATTATTACCTTTGGTGAAAACAGTATTGTTTTGCGCACAGAATTGATCATTGGTATCGGATGCCATCAATTCTGTAAACTCATTGATCGGTAGCGAAACATGCAGAATAAGATTTTTATCTGCTTCAGATAGCGTGACACCTTCTTCAGGCGGCATTTCACCATAACGGGTCAGATTCGAAAACTCGCCACCAAAAACAGATTTATAAAAATTAAATGCGGCTTCAGTTTCACCTTGGAAATTCAGGTAATGATTGAGTTGCATGGGAAAGCCTATTTTTTGTTTTTTGATGGTTCTAATTTAACAGGGTTGAACATAATAAAAGATGAAAAAGTGTAAGCATAAAAAAGCCCTCAAAAGAGGGATTTAAAATGCCCCTCCTTTTTCAAAGGATGAGGAATAAAATTCCGTAAGAGGGGAGGATTGTAAAAGCCCCTCTCTCTAGCTCTCTCTCTTGCATTTCAATTTAAAGCAGTGCTTTAAATATCATTCAGGGAGAGAGCATTAAAAACAATAAATTAAAGCAACTCAATCGCTACAGCAGTCGCTTCACCACCACCGATACACAGTGCAGCAATACCTTTTTTACCGCCGGTACGTTTAAGTGCATGAATCAAAGTCAAAATAATACGAGAACCAGTTGAACCTACTGGGTGGCCAAGTGCGCACGCACCACCATAAATATTAACTTTAGCTGGATCAAGCTTGAAATCATCCATTGGACACATAGTCACCATGGCGAATGCTTCATTAATTTCCCAAAGGTCAACATCTTGCGCATCCCAACCAGTTTTGTTTAACACTTTTTGGATTGCGCCAACAGGTGCAATAGTAAATTCAGAAGGGTGTTGAGAATTTGATGCATAAGCCACAATTTTCGCCAAAGGTTTTAAACTTTTTGTTGTTGCATTGTCTGCTGAAGTAAGTACAAGGGCAGACGCACCATCTGAAATTGAACTGGCATTAGCTGCAGTAATGGTGCCATCTTTAGCAAATGCAGGACGTAATGTTGGAATTTTTGCAATGTTGGCATTAAAAGGTTGTTCATCCTTATTTACAACCACATCACCTTTACGTGTAGAAATCGTCACAGGAACAATTTCATCAGCGAAGTAGCCTTCATTGACTGCAGTTTGTGCGCGTTCTAAGGAACGAATGGCAAAATCATCCATTTGTTCACGTGTATAGCCACGTGTATTTGCCATATCTTGTGCAAAAGAGCCCATGAGACGACCTGTTTCAGCATCTTCAAGGCCATCAAGGAACATGTGGTCTTTTACATCACCATGGCCCATACGGTAACCCACACGTGCTTTGGTCAATATATAAGGTGCATTGCTCATTGATTCCATACCGCCTGCAACCACAATTTCAGCAGAACCTGCTTTAATCATATCGGCAGCTTGCATCACGGCTTTCATACCTGAACCACAAAGTTTGTTGATGGTGACTGCGCCAGTTGAATCAGGCAGACCAGCTTGTCGCATTGCCTGACGTGCAGGACCTTGCTTTAAACCGGCAGGGAGTACGCAGCCCATAATGACTTCTTCGACATCAGTTGGTTGTAATCCTGCACGAGCAATGGCTTCCTTAATTGAAGCTGCACCAAGTTCAGGTGCTGTTACATCCGCTAAGCTACCTTGAAAACCGCCCATAGCTGTACGTGCGCCATTTACAATTACGATGTCTGTCATTTTTTTCTCTCCGAGATTTACTTTTTAGTGGATTATTTTCCAAACTTAAGCAGTATATTGAAAAATGAGCAGGAATAAAGTCTGTTTGTTCTACACCTTTAGACTGATAAGTTTTTAGCAGCTCAGTGGATTCTCAATACGGGTATGTCCCATAGGACTAAGAACAATCTTATAATGAGGTTGTTGGTAAATAGAGCAATAATAGAAACTGCCATTTGATCCATTCGGAAGCCCATTTTCAGCTTGAAAAGTTAAGCTGGGAATACTTAACGTACCTCTCCAATCTAAATTTCCATATTTCAGCTCAGTTGATTCTGTAGAGATAATTTTTTCATCAGTATCCGCCTGTCTGTTTTTATTTGTATCTAAAAAGACAATAAAACCTGAATTCCAATGGCTTGCTTGGCAATTCACTTTATTTGGACTGGGACAAATAACGACATTGGTGTGGTGTATAGCAGCATGTGATTTTGCCAATTGAATACTTGAAACCAGTGTGTTGGTAATTTTTTTGATTTCTTGTTTAGCCATTGTTTCGTGAAAAGAAGGTAAGGCTATAGCAGCTATAATCGCTAAAATAGCAAGCGTAACAATGAGCTCAATGAGTGTAAAACCCGTTTTTTGTTTGGAAATCATTAAATTAACCTTGTAATGTATTTTTTTTTAATTGTTTATGTTATTAATATTTTGTTTTTAATGGGTTTTTTTGCGAGTAAGATTTATTACTCAACTTTTAAGAAAGCTGTTAAAATAATCGGCAAGTGACAATAAGCTATTCACAAGAATAAATTGAGTAAAAAATTACCGAATTACAACGGAAATTGTAAGTAATTTTGTCAATAATTTACTTGATTAAAATTATCAAGCACTTGGAAAAAAAATAAAGTGTTTGTATGATTCAAAGTGAATGGCTTAAAAATAAAACTGGGGTATTAGAAAGCCCATCTCAGAATAGCCCAAATTTAGGCTTGAGCTTGAACTTGAAAACAATTGTTATCTCTGGAGGATAATTCCATGAAAATGAGTCGTATTGCATTAGCAATGCTCGTTGCTGCACCTTTGGCTGCTGCTAACGCTGGCGTAACTATTACACCATTAATGCTGGGTTACACTTGGCAAGACACTAAACATAACAATGGTCAATCACAGTTGTTATCTTCTAAACTTGGTCAAGGCGAAATGCAAAGCGATTTATTCGTTGGTGCTGCGCTTGGTGTTGAATTGACTCCATGGTTAGGTTTTGAAGCTGAATACAATCAAGTAAAAGGTGACGTTAATAAATCACTTAACGCAATTGATCTTGACAATTTCCCAGCAGGTTCAACCAAAACTAGCCCAGGTGTGAGTAAAGTTGAAGCTGGTGCTGAGTATAAACAAACTCAAATCAATGGTAACTTCTACGTTACTTCTGATTTAATCACTAAAGATTACGACAGCAAATTTAAACCTTACGTATTAGCTGGTGCAGGTCACTACAAATACAAATTTTCTGGTGTTGATCGTGTAAATCCATCTGGTACGCGTGACCGTGGTAACACTGAAGAAGGTACTTTAGCAAATGCGGGTATCGGTGCATTCTATCGTTTGAATGACGCTTTATCTTTACGTGCTGAAGGCCGTGGTACTTATAACTTCGATGAGCAATTCTGGAACTACACAGCTTTAGCTGGTCTTAATGTCGTTCTTGGTGGTCACTTGAAACCAGCTGCTCCTGTAGTTGAAGTCGCTCCAGTTGAACCTGTAGCTCCAGTTCAACCAGCTCCACAAGAGTTGACTGAAGACCTTAACATGGAACTTCGTGTGTTCTTTGATACAAACAAATCAAACATCAAAGATCAATACAAACCAGAAATTGCTAAAGTTGCTGAGAAGTTAGTTGAATATCCAAACGCTACTGCTCGCATCGAAGGTCACACCGATAACACTGGTCCACGTGCATTGAACGAACGTTTATCTTTAGCTCGTGCTAACTCTGTTAAATCTTCACTTGTAAATGAATACAATGTAGATCCAGCTCGTTTGTCTACTCAAGGTTTCGCTTGGGATCAACCGATTGCTGACAACAACACTAAAGAAGGCCGTGCTATGAACCGTCGTGTATTCGCGACAATTTCTGGTAGCCGTACAGTTGTTGCAGAACCTGCTCAAGAACAAGCTCCAGCAGCTCAATAATTTATTATTGAATTGATATAAAAAAGCAGCCTTAGGGCCACTGCTGTCCCACAATTTTTCATAAAAGGAGGCTCAATTGAGCTTCCTTTTGTTTTATCGGTATTTTATCGGGCATGAATAAAGCTTTTAAGGTTTTTCTCTCAAACAGATTTACTTGGATCATTCTTAGTAACCGTTGAACCGTCCAGCCTTCTTGTCCTAAATGCCGGGCAAAACTCACCAGTAAATAGGCAATCAGGGCAATCCAAATTTGCGTCTGAATTGCGTTCCTGCTTCGGCCTATAAAGGCTTTTAATTTCAAATTCTGTTTAATCGCCTTAAAGAACAGTTCCACTTTCCAGCGGTCTTTATAAATCGCTGCAATCGTTGAGGCAGATAAACGGAAGTTATTGCTGAGAAACATAAAATGCTTGCCACTCTGCCGATCAATATATTCAATTTTTCTTAATGGTGGAGTCTGTCTTTTCACTGCATGTGCACTATTCAGCTGGATCGTTTCATCTTTTAAAATCCCTTTGGCTACAATGACTGGATGTTGCTGAATAACCCGATAAACTGCCTTGGGTCTGAGACGTGTCACAAAGCCAATATTTTGAGCGGTCAGATTCGCATACCATTTATAATCTACATAGCCTTTGTCAAAGACCACAATACTGCCAGAGGGAAACTGGAATTTTCGGCCTTGTACCATGTCATTTTCTTTACCATTTTCAACTGCAACAAACTCAGGAATATGATTGCTGTGATTCAATCCTATGCTCAGTTTCATGCTGGCTTTTGAATCATGAACTTTGGCCCATGCGCACAAGGAAAGCGACAGATCAATGTGACTGGCATCCAGGGAATACAGAGGATTCTTGAAGCGAAATTTATGGGCTACTTTTGATTTTTCACAGTATTGCAGTAATTGATGAAACATCTGTTTATACAAGGCAGCAGGTTGCTCCTCGTTGATTCGTGCCAGCGTGCTTCGGGGAATAGACTTTGCTCCGAGATGATTAAGCTTTTCCTGCTGGGACTCAAGATTGGATTGAATATCCCGTAGGCTTTGTCGGCAGGAAAGTTGGGACATTAACAGGGCAATAAACTGATCCCATCGAGAAGCAGATCTGAATTTCTGCCCAACATGATGTTGTTTAGCAAGCCGTTCAAAATCTTGTCGTAAGACTGGTTTAATTAACTGATGAAATACGGTATTCTGATGTGACAAAACCTGAATCCTGGTCGTTAAAGTGTTTGTTTGCACTCATATTTTAACTGTTCGGACTCAGGTTTTTTTATTTAAATCAAACTATGGGACAGCAGTGACCTCATGGTGCTTTTTTAATGCTTAAATTTTTCCCCGAGATTCCATCATGAATGATTTTTTATTAGCAACAAATCGAAGTATTAAAGTTCCTATTTTGGATATTGATATTGAAGTCCATCAGATCCAAATGAAGGACTTTGATACTTGGGCGATGCATGCAGAAGTACTTAAAAACTTTATTAAAGATAAAGATCATTCAGATGAGATTTTGACAGAGTTGTTTAAAGCCCATGGTGGGCTTATTGCGAAAGAAATTTCGAAAGTTTTAATTGAGTATGAAAAGCCCTCAATTGAGGGCTTTGACAGAGGCATTAGCTTATAGTTCTTCAAGAGCTACTCTTAGGTGTTTATCTTGGCTTCTAATATATGATTGATATATTGTAGCATCTAGTCGATCTTCTTCAGACTGGCTGTTACCTAATAAGCTATACAACCTGTCTATTGCTAAAAAAAGAGTTTTAAATTCAATATCAAAGTAGTAATCATCATAAAAATCTTCATTCTTAATTTGTTGATTCAACTTTTCATAATTTCTTTTGAACGTATTTAGCATGTCTTTAGCAAAATTTATATCTGTTGAATCACAGCTAAAAATTGCATTTTGTGTTTTTTCTAGTGGATAGAATGATTCTGCTCCAATTGTATCTTTTACAATCTTTGTTAAATCTATCATCGGTTATTCTCTGTATTTTTTAGTATATCTATATTGATTATTTATTTTAAAGTGGTCAAGATATGATCAATTAATTAAAACCTTAAAGTTTTTTCGATATTTTATATATCCCTGTACAGACTAAAAGAGCCACCAAAAAAACCATTTCTCTATGTTTTTGCTGTGTTACTGTAAACAGCAAGAAAGAAGAATACACAATAATTAAGCTATCAAATTTCAGTTGCTGACAAGCACTTAGTTGAAAATTATCAACCCGTTAAAAAACAAAAAATATGAGTTGAATATAGAATGGACAAAATTCATTAAACTGCTATTGTTGCGTGTATAAAAATAAAATTTGGTTAAATTGAATAATGAATCAAAACAATAAGATTCTTATCGCTGCAAGCCTAGCGAATGGTGGCTGTTTTTCGATGATTTTGCCCATACTTGCACCTTTGGTTCGTCAAATGAAAATGACAGAACTGCAAGGCGGAGCTTTGATATCAGCAGGTGCATTGTTGATGGCAATCGGGGCAATCTATATTTCTAAACAGCAAAATAAATACAGTATTTATAGCTTATTAAGTGTTGGTTTTATTGGTATGACCCTCACTTGGGGCTTGTTTACAGCTGTTTTGGCTTATGGGCTTGAATATCATCTTGCTACGATGCTGCTGTTTATTTTGTTATTGTTGGCTCGGGCAAGTATGGGCGTATTTATGGCGATGCCACAAATCGCCTTACAAACCTACGTCATGACCAGATATACCTCAGAACAACAACGCAGCCAGACGATGTCCAAGTTTGGTGCATTAAATAGTGCAGGTTTAGTGCTTGGACCATTTTTAACGACGCTTTTATTGGTTTGGGGTATGCTGACGCCGTTATGGGTTGCCTTTATTATTTTTGCTTTCATTAGCCTGTATATTGTACTGAAATTTGATCGCCAAGAAGCTGATGTTTCTGATACTTCTGAGCAGGCTCTACCAACGGAAAATACGACATTTTCCCACAATGAAGCATTTTCTTTGCGTAACAGTATGGGGTGGTTTGGATTAGGATTTAGTCTCTATATTGCGATTGTCACAATAAATCTAACCGCGGGTTTTTATATACAAGATCAATTTCAAATTTCGACTCGGCAGAGTGCGATTTACTTTGCCCAATGTTCTTTGATTGCCGGAATATCATTAGTGATTATGCAAACGGCTATTTCCAGGTTTCTACAATGGTCTGTGCAGCACTTATTGTGGATTGGACTGGTGTGCATGATGCTGGGCTTGCTGATCTCCATTTGCACCACAGATATTCATATTTTTCAAAGTGCTTATATTTTATATGGCATAGCTGTAGCTTGTCTTACTCCGGCATTTACCACAGGTGCTGCCCAATCTGCACCACAGCATTTACAGGTTAAAGTTGCCAGTTTTTGTACTGCGACACAGGCTTTAAGTTTTGTATTTGGTCCATTGGTCAGTACCGGTTTGTATCAGTGGCATAGTGATTACCCATTTTATCTGCTAATGATAATGTTTATATTGCTCGCTATTTATTTCCTGTGTTATCAAAAGAATATGCAGCCATCTTCAGTTCCAGTGTGATTTTATTTATGAAGTTATAGTTCCAAGTGGCTTTTTGCAGATTTATTGATGACGCAACGATGTGTGTGACACGATTTAAGTATTTAAAAAGCTGAATATAATTCATTGTTGGTTGAATATTACTAAATCAACACCTCGAGAAAATTAATATCATTCATGCTTTAATAAGGTGATTGAATTTAAAGTGATTTGATGTGTGTTCTTAAAGCCTTCTACGTCCGTTGTTCCTACACTTGCAGGGGATTATCCTGAATGGCATCGCGGACGCGAGCATTTTTCGTTATGGTATATTGAAATTCAGCATCCAGAATTATTAGAGTATTTAAATCAGCTGCGTTCGGTTTTTTCAGATTTTTTATATTCGCCAAATACCCGTCAATTTCACATTACTTTATTTATTTGTGGCTTCCTCACGGAACAAAACCCAGTTTGGGATGATGATTTTGCTATTGAAAAGATGCATCAACATATTCGACACTTAACAGATAATTCTCAGAATAAAATTCAATTAAAAACAGGCCGCATCAACAGTTTTGAAAGTGCCTTATTTGTCGAAATTATTGATGAAAATGATGTACTTTTAAAATTGCGTCATTTATTTGAACAAAGTTGCGATGAAATTGCACCGCTGGACTATTGTCCACATCTTACTTTAGGTTTGTATCATCAAGATTTTAATAGCGATTTAATTTTTAATCATATAAACGGCATCGAACAAAAAAGCTTTGAATTTTCAGTCGATCAACTGACTTTTGGTACATATAACGCGAAAATATTGCAAGGTCAGCTCTATCCATTTCATCAATTTCAATTGGGTGACGTATGATGCAACTCATTTTAGGTGGCGCACGTTCGGGTAAAAGTCGCCTTGCGGAACAAATCGCAAAAGATTCAGGTGTGGCTGTAACTTATATTGCAACCGCGCAAGCATTCGATTCCGAAATGCAGGAACGTATTGCCCATCATCAAGCGCAGCGTCCCGGGCATTGGGCGGTGATTGAAGAGCCTTTATATCTAGCCAATTGTTTAATCGAGCTTGATCAACCCAATCAAGTGATTCTGGTCGATTGCCTAACTTTGTGGATGAGCAATTTATTGATGCATGAAAATCCTGAATTACAGATGCATCAATGCCAAAAACTGCTGGATATTCTACCGATATTAGAGTCAGACGTTATTTTAGTCAGTAATGAAACAGGTTTAGGCGTGATACCGATGGGCGAGATCAGCCGCAAGTTTGTGGATGAATCGGGACGTTTGCATCAACAGTTAGGGCAAATTGCCGATAAAGTTGTATTTTGTGTTGCGGGTTTTCCCATGATTTTAAAAGGAGATAAATAATGAACTGGTGGTTGGATGCGTGTAAAACGCCAAGTGTGGAAGCAAAAAAACTGGCTAAAGAACGTCAATTACAACTGACCAAACCAACAGGCTCATTATCTGAACTTGAAAATACTGCAGTGCTATTGGCAAGTTTGCAAGACAATCCACGTCCCAATGTAGACCAGCCCTGGATTACGATTTTTGCCGGTGATCATGGTGTGATGGAAGAAAATATTTCTGCCTATCCACAAGCGGTGACGCGTCAAATGCTGCAAAATTTCACCACGGGTGGCGCTTGTATCAGCGTAATTGCCAAAGAATACAATGCTAAATTACAAGTCATTGACTGTGGTTCTGTGGGTGATGCCTATGAATATGTAGGCGTAGAACGGCATTGTATTATTCCGGGTACAGCTAACTTTGCCAAACAAGTTGCCATGACTGAAGCGCAATGTATTGAAGCGATGAATCTGGGGCGTAAAAGCGTAGAAGATGCCGTTGCTTATGGCGCATCTATTTATGTCGCAGGGGAAATGGGCATTGGCAATACCTGTTCTGCATCAGCAGTCGCCTGTTTTTTACTGAATGAACCTGCTGAACAACTCACTGGTGTGGGTACAGGTATTCGTGAAGAACAATTGATTCATAAAAAAAATATCATTAATCAAGCCATCGCTTTACACCAAGATTATGTCGATCAAGATGTTTTTAAAGCACTTTGCGCGGTGGGTGGTTTGGAAATTGCAGCAATGACGGGTGCCTATATTCGTTGTGCACAGCTCGGTTTGCCTATGGTGGTCGATGGTTTTATTACCACAGTTTCAGCGCTTGTGGCGGTAGGTTTAAATCCTGCAGTTCGTGAGTGGATGCTGTTTGGACATCAATCGGCTGAATATGGACATCGCCGTTTATTGCAGGAACTGAATGCAAAAGATCCATTACTCAAACTGAACTTGCGTTTAGGCGAAGGCAGTGGTGCAGGGGCTGCTTTAGGTGTAATTAAGCTGGCATGCAGTCTGCACAACCACATGGCAACTTTTGCAGAAGCAGCCGTTATTGGCGAAAAAGTTTAATCCTAAGAGGATTCAACAGGATATTGAACATGTTCAAGATTGATCTGCTTCGCCATGGTGAAACGACTTTAAGTCATACCTTGCGCGGTTCTACAGATGACGATTTAACCGAGTTGGGTTGGTCGCAGATGCAGCAAACTATAGATCAGTCTTGGCATGCTATTAACCCCGATTCTATGCATAAACTGGTGCAATGGGATGTGATCTTTACTTCGCCCTTAAAACGCTGTCGTTTATTTGCAGAATCGGTCGCAGATCAAAAGCAACGACCTCTCTTTTACGATGCAGGTTTGCAAGAAATGCATTTTGGCGATTGGGAAGGCATATCGACCCAAGTCATTTATGAAAATGAACCTGAATTACTGGCGAATTTTTGGCAACAACCCACTCAATTTACCCCACCGAATGCAGAAAACATGCAGGATTTTTATCAACGTATTTTCAATAGTCTTGAACTAATGCAACAACAGATGCTGGAAAATGGTTGGCAACATGCTTTAGTGGTGACGCATGGCGGTGTGATTAAACTTTTAAAATGTATCGCTTTAAATCATTCACTAGATGATATTTTAAAAATGACTGCAGAATTGGGGCAACTCAATTCTTTTGCAATCCATGAAGATGCTTCTATTCATTTGCTCAAGGAATAACAGCAATGACACCATTTTTTATTGCCTTGCAGTTTTTAACGACATTTCCGATTCAATTGAAAGAAATGCCGAGCAAACAGCAAAATGGTCAATCTTTACTGTTTTATCCACTGATTGGTTTGATGATTGGTGCAATTTTATTTGCTATCGCTACGTTACTAAATGCATTGCCCGTGATCTTGCTGAGCAGTCTAATTTTAGTGGTCTGGATCTGGTTGACGGGTGGTTTACACCTAGATGGCTTAGCCGATACTGCAGATGCCTGGGTCGGTGGTTTTGGCGATAAAGAGCGCACACTAAAAATCATGAAAGACCCGAGTTGTGGGCCAATAGGGGTTTTAAGTTTAATTATTCTATGTCTGATTAAATGGTCAGCACTGTATGTATTATTAGAAAAACAACTCTATTCAGCCCTGCTTTTATTTCCGATATTGGGTCGTTTAGCACCACTATTTTTATTTTTGACTACCCAATACGTGCGCGAAAAAGGTTTAGGATCTTCAATCGCAGAATTTATTCCTAAAACCGGTGCAGTAATCGTATTTGTTGTTTGTTTAGTTGTATCTGCATATTTTGCATGGGTGGGTATTTTAACTGCAATGATATTTATAGGAACCTTAATATATTTACGGCATAAATTTCTTCAGCGGATTGGTGGCATTACTGGTGATACAGTTGGAGCAAGTATTGAAATTTGCGAGGCTGTGAGTGTTTTGAGTTTTGTGATGAGTCTTTTTTATTTGAATTTTTCATAGCCTAGGTTATTGCTTAAATGAGATTCCATTTATGATGGTTTTTTTATAACAAAATTTGGATGAATTATATGAAGAAGTAAAATCTTGAATGGTTAATTTAAGAAAAATAAAATTACAAATAATATAAATATTTGTGAAATATTCAGATAATAAGTTAAGTGAAAAATATCTTTTGTGTAAAAATAATATTGAAAAACTATAAAAACAACTCATCAAAAAATTTTTTTTAGTCGAAAACAACTTTAAATTAATGTTACATAAATATACATTTATATAATTTATCTCATTGAATAATAAAATCTATTTTTTAAATATTTAATTTTAAACACGTTTCTTATGTTGTTTTTTTGTGATCAATATACCTAATTACAGTGATATCAATCTCATTTTATTTCTCTTTTAATTACAAATAACCATTTTGACTAAATTAGTGGTACGGATGAAGGAATTGAATATGAAATTTGCCAACATTTTGTTGATGCTTATTTTGTTGCAATTTTCAGGAAATATTTATTCTGCAAACCAAACTTCTTCAGTGGATGTTATGACGACTATTCCTGTGAGTTGTCAATTTTCCAATGTCAGTTCACAAATTATTGTTTCTGAAAATGGCAGTGTTTCTAGCGGAAATTTTACCTTGAACTGTAATAAAAATTTTGAACTGAAATTCAGTTCAAAGTCATTAAAAGATGGCGATCAGACAACTTCTGTAAAAGCAGTAAATGGAACTAAGTTGAATACGGTCGTCAAAGTAAATTTTCAGGGGAATACATTTGAGTTAGACCGGATTAGGCAGATTTCAGTACTAGACCCATCGAATTCAGAGCTTGGAACAATCAGTATAAATTTAGTAAGTCCAGTTCATGCAACTACACCTTCTGGGGTTTATCAGGATGTGTTGTATTTGGATGCAACTTTTTAATCACTCATTTAATGAGAGAGAAAATAATGAAAATATTTGTTCAATCAGCTGCATTTTTAGCTGTGTTATTGGGGAGTGGCTTGAGTCAAGCCGCAACGACTACAGCCAGTATTCCTATGGGTGTAGACGTTCCTAAAAGTTGTACGTTTTCGAATGTAAGTGCAGGAATTGTTGTTCCTGAAGATGGAACAGAAGTAGTTGGAAACTTCAAAATGTCCTGTAATACGGGATATTCAGTACTGTTTGATACAGATTCAAGCAGATTAACTT
This sequence comes from Acinetobacter terrae, assembly GCF_002135195.1. NCBI lineage: Bacteria > Pseudomonadati > Pseudomonadota > Gammaproteobacteria > Moraxellales > Moraxellaceae > Acinetobacter > Acinetobacter terrae. The sequence continues at coordinate 247,806 of NZ_NEGF01000003.1, read as the reverse complement.
CATCGGGTACTTATGTCAAAAGTGCTCAAAATATTAAATTGCTAACCAATACATCGGTGACATTATGGGGATTTAGTACTCCAATTATTAGTACCATGACTTATATTGATCCTTGGCCAAACTATATTGGAGAACAGTCTGGGAGTATTCGTGTAAAACTTGCTAATCCGACAATAGCAACAACTCCAGCAGGTATATATACAGACACACTTAATATGACTGTGACGTATTAATTCATAAAAATAAGAAGAGAACAATCTTATGAAGATATTCATAAAATCTGCCGCGATTTTGGCAGCATTACTGGGGAGTAGTTTAACACAAGCTGCTAATACCACTGCCAGTATACCTATGGGAGTAGAAGTTCCTAAAAGCTGTTCATTTTCTGATGTAAGTTCGGGACTGGTACTATCTGAGGATGGTAGCGAAGTACAAGGTACTTATACATTTAAATGTAATATAGATGGGGGATTTACTGCCTTTTATTCATTGGATTCTTTAAATAATAGTGGTAACTCATCAGTACGTAATACTAATGGTAAAACTTTACCAACAAGTGTCCATTTATGGGCACCAAATACAGTTCTGAATCACACATTAAATGGTCAACTAAATAATATACCTCACAGTTTTAATTTTAATTGGTTGAATGTACCTATTCAAACATTTATTAAAGTTCAGTTAGTTAATCCTACAACTGCAACAACACCTGCAGGCATTTATACAGATACATTCCGTGTGAATGTAAATTATTAATTTTTACTTCAACTTAAAAACAAACGAGAAAAAACATGAAAACATTAACAAAAATTACTTTAGTTGCAATCGCTGCTTTATCGAGTGCTTTAACTCAAGCGGCTACAACATCTGCAAGTATTCCAGTCAGTCTGACTATTACAGAAAAATGTACCATCAGTGATGTATCAACCAATATTGCTATTCCTAATGATACAACAAGTGGTACTGGGGCTTTTAAAGTAACGTGTAATACACCGTATAGCATTAGCACTAGTACTACCAATACTTCAGATGCAACCACCTTTGTTAAATCTATAACAAACTCAAACCATAAATTAAATACAAATATCGCCGTAGATTTAAATGGTACAGCTGTTCCTGTAAATGTAGGTACAGCATTGTCTCAGCCTGGTTTAACGGTAGATACTTATAACGTCAATGCTGCACTTGTTGCTGCTGTAGTGTCGACTACACCAGCAGGTACGTATAACGATACTTTAAATATTAGTGTGGATTACTAGTTTTAAAGTTTCATTGAGTATTAAATCATGAAAAAAATATTCTTAGCGATCACCGCTCTTATGATGGGATGTCATGCATTTGCTGCTACAGCAACGTCATCTATTCCCATGAGTGTGGAAATTGCAAAACAATGTACTTTTTCCAATGTGGCTTCTGAAATTATTTTGAAAGAAGATGGTTCAGATACGACTGCAGGTTATACAGTAACGTGTAATACACCCTATAGTATTTCTACTGATAATGCGAAATGGTATGAAGGTTGGTATTCGTATATTTCCAATGCTCAAAATGAGTGGTTAAAAACAGGTGTAGGCACTCGTGCGGTTCGCGATAATACGTTAGTAACCTTACATGCAGGAACACCGCTTGCTAGACCTGGTTATTCTGTAGATGACTATGAGGTTAGCATTCATGTTTCTACGCCTATCACTGCAACGACTCGCGCTGGTGTATACACTGATACTTATTTAATTAGCGTGTATTACTAAACCATAAATTTTTAAAATCGCATAAAAGATAAGCCATTTATCTTTTATGCATTTTCTATAGCTTTTTTAAATATTTTATTGGGGAAAATTTATGCGAACTGTGAAAAATACAAGCGGTCTGTTGTTTGCATTACTAACATTAATACAGCCAGAAGCTCATGCAGATCTGACCATTTCACCCGTTCAATTATATATTTCTGGTGATCGTCAACAACGCAGTATAACGGCAACACTGAATACCAAAGGAGAAAAAACGGATCGCACTTACGAAATTAGTGTATTTCGCTGGACTCAAGATGAACAAGGTAACGATGTTTTAACACCAGATACAGACTTGGTGGTGAATCCCAAGGCTCTTATTTTACTACCAGAAAGTAATAAAGTGATTCGATTTGGATTTCGCCAATCCATTGCAGCCATGAATTTAAAACAAGAAGGAACTTGGCGAGTTAAATTTAGTGAAATTCCATCGCCATTACAAAAAACTGGGATGAGTATTGCCTTAAATTTTAGTGTTCCTGTATTTGTGGGCAATGGTTTTCAACCTGATATGTCCTTTCATTTTGTTAAAGATGAAAAAAACAATACTGTTTTAATGGCTAAAAATAGTGGGAAAGCACATTTTCAAATAACGAAATTCAGTATTCAAGATGCCTCAGGTAAAGTATTAAAAGACATTGATACTATGAAATATATTTTGCCGGATCGCCAAGTGTCTATTCCTATGGACGGATTTAATACGACATCCATCAAAGGACTAAAGTTTGTAATGGCATCCAACGCTTCTAAAACTTCCGTAGTTTATGATATTACGGAGAATTAAAGCATATGGGCAAACCCCAATATAATCTTATATTCCTTGCTCTCCTGATTATAGTTCGACCAGATCATGCTATGGCGAATGAATTATCTGTACCTAAACAAAATGAGGAAATGCAGCAAGACATGATTCTTGGGTTGTGGATCAATGGTGTGGATCAACATCAAGATGCTATGCTAACTATATTTGAACAGAAAAAATATATTGAATGTAGTGTGTTACAAGCAAATTTTATGGATATTGAGAAGTTTCAGCAGCTGGCCCAGATGGGTATTCCATATTGCTTAATATCTCAGCCAGATATAGTGGTAGAAGAAGATATAGATTCACAATTATTAAAAATTAATATTCCGACACGTTATATGCAAAGTCAGCATATTCAAAATACTGAAATTCAAATGCCTGAATTACCCGGCTTGGGTGGTTTTTTAAATTATGATGCCTTTTATCAAGAGGGAGATTATTCTAAACAAGCAAATGCAGTCGCTGATTTAGGTCTTTTTTGGAAAAATACATTTTTTAGCAATGGTCATATTTTTCGCAAAAACTATCAAAATAGTGATGATGATTTTCAAAATAATACTCGATTAAATACATCTCTGATCATTGAGTTTCCTAAAAAATTAACCACTTTACAATTGGGAGATAATGTCAGTACCAATACCGGATTATCCCAATCTTATTATTTTGGCGGTTTTCGCTGGGGAACGAATTTTACTTCACGCCCAGATTTTGTTTATTGGAATACTCCTTCATTCAAAGGTAGTGCACTGGTTCCATCTACTATTGATTTAATTATTAATGGAAATAAAGCCTATAATTCAAGAATAAATCCAGGGGAATTTAATATTGATAGCAATATTAACTTTCGCGGTTTAGGCAGTGCAGAAATGGTTGTACAGGATATTATGGGGAATAAAACTGTGCAAAACGTGCCTATTTTTGTGAGTGAACGATTGTTAAAAAAAGGTCTAACTGACTATAGTCTTTCAAGTGGTAAGTTACGCTATAACTATAGTGAACAAAGTGATGATTATCGCGAATGGTTTGGTAGTGCCTATTTCAGACGGGGAATAACAGATATCACCACTTTAGGTGCTGTGGCAGATTATAGTCATGATTTAAAAAGCACAGGTCTATTATGGAGCCAATACTTATATAAACTGGGGTTATTAGAAATCAATTCAGCTTATAGTGATTCGCAAAAAGGTGATGGTTATACCGTCAGTACAGAATTTAAAAGAGATAAAGATCAATATAGCCTTGGCTTAAAAGCACAATATTATAGTTCTGATTTTCGTATGTTAGGTATGGAGGATCTAAAAGATCAATTTTTACCTGAACGAGAAAGCTTAATTTATTTATCTAAATCCGGAATTCCTGTTTTTGAAAATCTCTCCTTTACGTATGTTGAGCAGAATTATAGAAAAGGCACAGATCGCGATGATCAACGCATTTTTTCGCTACGCTCCAGTCGCAGTTTATTTGATAATTTAAGTATGTCTGTTGGAGTTAGTTATGATGCAGAAAGTCATGATAACCATCGTGTTGATTTATCACTCAGTTATCGTTTTGACGATAAACATGCTGCGTATTTTAACCAAACCGATTCAGATTCTAGTAATCTCACATTTGTTAAAAATACTTCCAATGCTGTAGGTCTGGACTATGCCATTGGCGCTGGACGAGCAAATGAACAAAATACGGGGAATGTGGCGACCCGGGTTAAAACTAAAGCAGGCGATTTAGATTTACAATATTTACAAACAGGCAATAACAACAGCTATAGCGCAACTTTTCATGGTGCATTGACATGGTTGGGTCACAGTGTCGATTTAACAAAGTCAGTAAATAATGGTTTCTCTTTAGTTCAAGTTACCAATAGTCCAAATGTTGATGTTTATCGCAATGATTTATTTATTGGTAAAACAAACAAGCATGGAGAAATATTTGTCCATGATTTAATTGCTTATACCAATCAACATCTTTCTTTTGATGAAAACCAGTTACAGATTGAAGATAAGGTTATTGCGGCACGTAAAACCATTATGCCACTCAATAAACGGGGCTATATTGTGGAATTTCCTGTCGTCCATACACGTGAAGTAGACTTTAAATTGGTTGATTTGGCCGGTCAGGCACTACCCTCAGGAAGTCAGATTACAGTGGATGGTAATCAGGCGGATATTTATCCAGTGGGCAGTGATAACTTGGTGACCATTTATGGTTTAACTGAGGGACAACATAAGTTAAATGTACAAGTTTCTTCCAATCAAACGTGTACGGTTGATTTTAGCTTGGACACTGATGAGACCAGTAATGTCCCATTACAATTAGTATGTAAATAAAGGGAGTATGAAAACGATGATTTTAAAAGTTTTGGCGAGTAGTATTTTCTGTTTTACATGCTCAAATGCATTTTCAGCATGTACCATTTCCGATACAGGGGCAGGAGCTATACGTCTTCAACCCCTATCTGGAAGTACATCCACCATACAACTGAATATTAAGTGTGATTCTGAATTTAATATTCGCTTTGACAGCCAAAATTTAGTTGATTCCAGTGGTAACAGCACATTAAAAAATGAATCTGCATTGGCTTATACAAAATTAAAAAACAGTATAGATGTAAAATATGAATTATCGGGTGATGCGGGTTCACAGTGGCAGCTATTAAAAACTCAGAAAAAAAAGGCACAGCATATTTATGTTATTGTCGCTCGATTAGGAAGTGTTAACTTAGCGAGTTTAGCTGCCGGAGATTATCGCGATCGTATTACTATCACAATGGATTATTAATTTAAATGTCTGTTAAGAGCATGAATCTAAACTCATGCTCAGAAAAAAAGCTTAAAGAAAATTGACAACCAGATGAATAATACTCGGTCCCAACAACACCATAAATACCCCCGCAAGTACCATGGTTAAACAGGCAACAACGCCTTCTTCACGATGACGCATAAAGGCTTTACTAGTGCCAAAACCATGTGCTGAATTACCCAAAGCTGCCCCTTGCGCAAAGCGTGAATTTAGCTTTAAGGCAAGCAGAATCATATCGGCTATGGCAACACCGGCAATACCAGTAATCATGGTAAATAAAATCACCAGTTCAACCGAACCGCCAATATTTGAAGTCAGTTCCATGGCAAATGGTGTAGAAATAGAGCGTGCCATTAAGCTATAAGTGGTTTCTTGATTAAAGCTAAATAACTTTGCCAAATAGAATGCGCTCATTACGCCAGCAATCATTCCCACCACAATACCCAAACTAATCGAGAGCACATGTTCTTTAATGACTTTGCGATATTCATAAATAGGTATGGCAAAAGCAATGGTTGCAGGACCCAACATCCATATGATCCATTTATTTTCCATCATGTAGGTGTCGTAAGAGATATTAAAAATGACCATCAGCACCATGATAATAAATGGCACAAAAATTCCAGGCGCTAAAAGCATATAGGGATATTTTTTATGCAGCTTTTTACTGAGGATATAACCAATAAAAGTACCGACAAAGCAGAGAATAGCAACCAAGTTCATCTTACTCTCCCTGTTTTAACAGTCGGTTTGAATGAGACTTATGCTTTTGCTTTAAATGCGCTTCTAGTTTAAATCCAAAATACACACTATATGCAGTTGCAAGCATCACACAAAGCGTGCCGATAAATACAGCAAGGATCAGTTGCCAACCTTGGGTTAAAAAGAGATCTTTATATTTAATGATTCCGACGACACAGGGAATAAATAATAAGACCAATTCTCCCAGAATAAAATCCGAACCCGTTTTGATCCATTGCAATTTAAATAAGCCACTCAGCAAAGCAAATAAAACCAGCAAAAGACCAATTACACCGGCAGATACAGGTAAATTGAGTGTGCACTGTATAATTGAAGCAACCCACCAAATAATGATAAGAAAACTCAATTGCAGAATGATTTGAGCAATATGCAGCAGCTTGGGAGAGAGTAAAGACGTAGACATAATAACAAGAGATAAAAGCTTGGTCGTATTTTAGATTTGACCCACTGTATATATTATGAATAATAAAAAAAAGATTATGCCTAAATGGAATGTTTTGTGGATATTAAGAGCCTGACGATGTTCGTTAAAATTGTGCAACTGCAAAGTTTTACCCGAACAGCTGAAGAAATGTGTGTCACTCAACCCACAATTAGTAAGGCCATTCATGCTTTAGAACAAGAAATTGGCGTGCCATTATTTCATAAAGGCGAAGCCGGTCGAAAACGCGATGTCGTTTTGACTTATATGGGTGAGCAAATTTATCAACATGCTTTAGTGATATTAGAAGAGCAACAACGTATTTTTGAAACAGTGGCTAAAGTCCGTCATCTGAAACAGGGCAAATTAACCATCGGACTTCCACCGGTAGGCTCGGCATTACTCAGTAGTTTAATTGCCAAATTTCACAAGCAATATCCCCATATTGAATTAGGTTTCTTAGAAGTTGGCGCGACGGGCATTGAAGATGCCATTCTGGCCAAAAAAGTAGATGTGGGGATATTACTAGGGCATTTGAAACCTATTTTAAGTGGCATTCCAATTATCGATTCGCCTTTATGTTTACTTTCACGTAAAGACACACAATGGAAAAATAGAGAAAAAGTTTCTTTAATTGAACTCAAAGAAGAGTCGTTTCTGCTTTATGCCGATACGTTCAGCTTAAATAATATGATTATACAAGCAGCCCACTATGTCGGATTTGAACCCAATGTTGTGTGTAAAAGTAGTCAATGGGACTTTATTGCCAAAATGGTGGAGTCGGATGTTGGAATTGCATTGCTACCAAAAATCTATTGTGAACAACTGGATCAGGAAAAATATAATGTCAGTATCTTAGAAAATCCGAATATCAACTGGACCTTGAGTATGGCGTGGAATAACACTGTGGCGATGAATCCTGCTACCCGAGCCTGGCTAAAAATTATTGAAGAAAATCAGGATGAAATTCATTTTTAATGATTCAATTAACCATAAAACAAGCGGTTCTATGTTGAATGATGAGGTTTAAACGGATCATTTTAAGAGTCTGAATATAATTAAATTTTTGTTTTAGTCTTTTGTAGATTCAGATTGCCAGTCTTTCAATATCGAGATGAATGCGGTAACTTTTCTGGGTTAAACTTATTGTTGATGACTGTTTTTATGAGATGATTTGTCTTTATGAAATGGGAGGATATTGGAGAACAACCGTGTTCAATCGCCAGAACCTTATCGGTTATTGATGATTGTTGGACATTGCTGATTTTACGAAATGCTTTTCTGGGAATGCGCCGTTTTGAATCCTTTCAACAAAATTTAGGGGTAACCCGTCATGTGCAGTTTGAGCGTCTAAAACGTCTGCTTGAAAATGATATTTTAGTCAAAACCTCTTACGTACAACGACAAGAGCGTTATGAATATCGTTTAACTGAAAAGGGTTTGGCGCTTTATCCGATTTTAATGTCGATGGCGAATTGGGCAGATGAATAGATGAATGAGGGCTTTGGAAAGCCGATGCAATATATTCATAAAAGCTGTGGTCATAAAATCGCACTACGATAGGTGTGTTCTGAATGTCATGAAACCATCCATGCCAAGCAAGTTAAACTCGAATTGACCCAAGATTATTTTCAATTATTTAGAACGACATAAAATACAGTCTTAAAGCTGAATCAATCATATTTATAGACAATTCGGTGGCTTGGGAATGCCTGCCAAACGGCTTAAATGACGTGCCACTAAACCGGTATTAAATTTGTCTTGCAATACTGCATTATTGATGTCGGCGCTGACTGTTTTCATCAGATATTTAATCAGTGGACGAGTCGCAGGTGAATGACCAAACTGTTGATAGAACTGGCGTACCGCATGCAGGACTTCAAAATGCCATGCTGTGAGTTCTAAACTTAAAGTGTTTGCTAATTCTTGCGCAACTTGTTCATTCCAAATGGTGTAATCGACTAAGTGACCATCTTGATCGAGTTCTAAATTCATCATTAATCTCAAATTAGTTCAAACGAATACAACGGCTATGGTTCAGGCAAATGTCTGCAAACTCGGCATAAGAAATGATGTGCAAATTCTCGGTTTTTTGTCCCGCCAAGATTTCAGCATCGCTATCCAGGACATAGACGCAATTCAATTGTTGCAAGAAAGGCAGTTTAAACTGCAATACAGATTCACCCATTAAAATCACGCTATCCTCAGGGCTGTAGAGTTGTTCTAGTTTTGCCAGTGCCGAGGGTGTAGCTGAAAAATTACTTTGCACTAAATATAAGCTTTTATTCGACATGATTATTTCACTCTTCATCTTTACCAGTACAGCACAAAATCAAAACTTTGAATAAAATCACTATTTAACTCAATAAATTCAATATCCTGCTGAGCTTGAATCACAAAATGAGCGTTCTGATTTTTCTTTTCCACTAAAACCGGGGTGAGGTCGTAAAACTCAAAGCTATCGACCATATTGGATGCGATTTTAAAGGCATGTTTAAGCTGTTCAAACTGCAATTCTGAATTGAGTAAACTTAAGCCTGCATCTTGCAGCAAGACTTTGACTTCACAGCCAAAAGTCGCCAGCACCATGGTAGCAGACAAGCTTTCATGCACCTGTAAATTGGCAAGATTGGCTTGAGTTAAAATAACGAGTACAGATTTCACACAATTTACCTTTTAAAAGCAACAAATTCCAAAAAATAACGTCTTAGAATTGAATCAGACGTTGTGCTGATTGGACGGCATCGGCAAGTTCACCCAGTCCAACCAATTCAAAGCCTTGAGCAAGATTGTGTTGGCTAATCTGATGTCGTTTTGCATTTTCTTGATCAGTAATACCACGCGCCAAGGCAGCACTGACACAAACAGGTAAGCGAATGGCCAATTTTTGCCATTCTTCCGTCAAATTGCGTTGATCATCAGGAACCCACTGTAAGGCATTCGCAACCGAAACACCGTCTTGATAGAAAAACACGCGCAATGCTTGGTTTTTAGCGTGTAAAGCCTGTGCTAAGCCCAGCGCATGCCAAGCATAGATAGAGGTTGGAGCGGAAGTAATTAGTAATAAGGTACTCATCGAAATTCACTTGAGGAATGACCAATCCAATGTTGATGCATCCAAACTTCATAAGAAAAAGGTAGTATACAATGATTTTAGTGACTGGTGGTTTAGGCTTTATAGGTTCACATATTGCTTTAAGCCTGATGGCTCATGGGCAGGAAGTCATTGTTGTTGATAATTTATCCAATGCAAATTTACAAACATTAGAACGACTCGAATTTATTTCCGGCATGTATGTGCCATTTGTCAAAATTGATATTCGAAATACACCTGCTTTAAACAAAGTTTTTGAACAATATTCTGTAGAAGCGGTCATTCATGCCGCAGGCTTTAAATCGATAGAAGAATCGGTACTTAAACCGCTGGAATATTATAATGATAATGTCAGTTGTATTATGAGTTTGCTGCGTGCCATGCAGCGCACTGGAGTACGAACCCTAATCCATTTATCTAGTTTGGCGGTATATGGACAGTCGAGTTCGACCCTGTCAGAAGAGATGCCTTTTAACTATTCTTATCCGAACCCTTATATCAAGTCGCAACAAATGGTGGAAGAAATCATCCGAGATACCGCACTGACAGATAGTGAATGGAAAATTGCGATCTTGCGATTAAGTAATATTGCGGGTGCATTTGAACATGCTGTTTTAGGGGAGTTTGTTGCACCATTGCCTAAAAATATTATTCCCTTGGCATTGCAAGCTGCAGCCAAGCAACGAGACTATATTGAGTTACGTCAACAAGCCCAGACCTTAGACCGCACCGTTGAACGCAGTTTTTTACATGTGTTGGATTGTTGTGATGCCATTATAGCGACTTTACAGTGGCTAAGAACTCAGCCCTATACCTGTGATGCTTTTAATATTGCAGGGCAGAATATGTCCATTCGTGCTTTATTGAGTGAAGTCGCCAAAGTGACCAAAAGCGAAATTAAAACCATAGATGCACCATTTTATGCTTATGCTGAATTAGACCAGATTGGGGCAACCTCGGGTAAAGCGCGTGAAATTTTAAAATGGCAGCCTAAACGCACAATTACCCAAATCTTAGAAGATTCATGGCGCTTTTATCAGCAAACACTAAAAGGACGTTAAAGAAACAAATGTAAATAATAATCATTTATAATTGTAAAATGTTTGATTAAGATCATTAAATATGTCAAAACAGATGAATTGGCTAAAGTTATAAAACAATATGGAAATGAGGTTGATGATGCAAACACGTATTGAACACGACACGATGGGCGATGTTGAAGTTCCGAGTGAAGCAATGTGGGGTGCGCAAACACAGCGTAGTTTGCAAAACTTTAAAATTGGGCAAGAACGCTTACCCCGTTCCATGATTCGTGCGATGGGTCTAGTAAAAAAAGCAGCAGCCATTACCAATGCCGAATTAGATCAAATTCCTCATGAGTTGTCGCATTATATTGTGAATGCAACGGAAGAAGTGATTGCCGGGAAATGGGATGCACAGTTCCCATTGGTGGTTTGGCAAACCGGTTCAGGTACGCAAAGCAATATGAACTGTAATGAAGTCATTGCCAATATTGCCAATCAAAAACTGGGGAATCCTTTAGGTTCGCAAAAGCCAGTACACCCGAATGATCATGTGAATCGTGCACAATCGACCAATGACTCTTTTCCAACCGCCATTCATGTCGCAGCAAGCTTACAAATCAATGAACTGCTCATTCCAGCAGTACAACGTTTACGCGATACTTTAGACGAAAAATCGAAAGCATTTTCGGACATTGTGAAAATTGGACGTACACATTTACAAGATGCAACGCCGTTAACGCTGGGGCAAGAATTTAGTGGTTATGTGGCGCAGCTCGATCATGCCTTAAAACGTTTACATTATGCCTTGTTGGGTTTATATGAATTGCCTTTAGGTGGTACAGCAGTCGGAACTGGGTTAAATGCACATCCTGATTATGCCGTAAAAGCAGCGGCGCAATTGGCAACCTTAACCGATTTACCTTTTGTCACTGCACCGAATAAATTTGAAGCTTTGGCAGGGCGTGATGCTGCGGTATTTGCATCGGGTGCTTTGAAAACATTGGCAGCCAGTTTAAATAAAATTGCCAATGATATTCGCTGGTTAGCCAGTGGACCACGTTGTGGTTTTGGTGAAATTCGCATTCCTGAAAATGAACCCGGTTCAAGCATTATGCCAGGCAAGGTTAATCCGACCCAAAGTGAAGCCATGACCATGGTGGTGGCTCAAGTGTTGGGTAATGACACGACAATTAATGTCGCAGGGGCGTCGGGTAACTTTGAGTTAAATGTGTTCATGCCAGTGATTGCATTTAACTTATTGCAATCGATTCAATTACTCGGTGATGCATGTAATAGTTTCAATGATCATTGTGCAGTCGGTATTGAACCAAACCGTGAAAAAATTGATTATTTCCTGCATAACTCGTTGATGTTAGTCACGGCTTTAAATCCTGTGATTGGTTATGAAAATGCTGCCAAAGTGGCAAAAACCGCTTATAAAGAAGGCAAGACCTTAAAACAGGTTGCTGTTGAATTGAACTTGGTGACAGCAGAACAGTTTGATGCTGTAGTAATCCCTGAAAATATGGTTTCACCTAACGTGAAATAAGCATCTAAAGGCTTGAACACTGATCTATTGATCATCAGTGGTTTTTATCTGAGGCATATATGCGTACAATATATACCTAGAAATTAACTGCTGATGATTGATTATGCTTGATGTTTATTTAACAGATGTTCAGAAAAAGGTGCAATTTAAGGATTATCCGGGTGAGCATCCTGTTAAATTTATTTTGAATTTTAAAAAGATTTTTCCGAGTGTGATGGAACTGCTTCTTCCGGTGCTTCCTAACGACGAAAATTTGGATGAAATGACCTGGGAATCGACCACAAAAGATTTTGAGTTGTTCAAATTATTGTTAAGTGGTTGGGGCGTAATTGAATTACGTTTAAATGCGATTAGCCAATTTAAAAATAAGAACTATGCAGATCAATTGGTCAAAGCTGCGCAACAAAAGCGTAAAGAGTTTGCTAAAACCAATAAGACCTTGAAAACAGTTGAATTGGATTATTTGTTTATGCATGAAATTCATGCGTTGATTGATGCTGAATTGGTTGAAATTGGTGAAAAATTCTATTTGCCAACCTTACGTGAGATCTGGAAGAATAAAGTATCGCAAAGTGTTTTGAATGCTAAATTCTAAAACACTATAAAATGTAATAACAATCCTCCAAATATTGGGGGATTTTTTATAGCTGTGTAGTTTATGAAAGACCTGTCTGAATTGTATGCAAGATTCTATATAAAAAATTAAAGATTTAATTATCAATAAAATGTACTAGATATTGGAATTATTATTGCATATGGTAGGTCAGCAACAAATTTGCATCTGCATTGTTATGAAAGCTGATATTTCACATTTTCTTAACAGTGTAGGCAGGTTGTTGCAAATCTTCCCGAGGAAATATCAAAGGATTTCATTCAATGTCGAATCAGTTTTTAGATTTAATTAATAAACGCCGTACCATTTATACAGTGGGTAAAAATGTAGAGCAAAGCCCAGAATACTTAACTGAATTGATTCAACATGCAATTAAGCAAAGTCCATCATCTTTTAACTCGCAATCCTCACGTGCCGTGATTTTATTTAATGATGAGCACGAAAAATTTTGGGGCTTTGTGAAAGAAAAACTCAAGTCTTATGCGAAAGATGAAGATGCTGCTGAAAAAACCAGTGCCAAAATGGATAGCTTTGCTGCCGGTCTCGGTACGGTTCTATTTTTTGAAGATATGGATGTGATTAAAGGCCTGCAAGAGCAGTTCCCATCTTATGCCGATAACTTCCCGGTTTGGGCAGAACATTCAACAGCGATTGCACAATTCGCGACTTGGACTGCGTTACATACCGATGGTTTAGGTGCATCACTGCAGCATTACAACCCGATTGTGGATGAACAAGTGCATGCTGAATGGAATATTCCTGCAAGCTGGAAACTGCGTGCCCAGCTCGTGTTTGGTTCAGTAGAAGGTGAAGCCAAAGACAAAGCTTATATGGATGATGCAGTTCGTTTTAAAGTCTTTAAATAATTGTTGATTTTACAAGAAAAAAAATAAAAAAGAGAGGTCTTAAAGACCTCTCTTTTTTTTTGAATCTGCTTTTATAAAAGGGGACTTTTTATCAGCGCTATTTTTTGGATGCTTGTTTTTTAAGTAGTGGCGTGTTGGCGTTTGCTTGCCTTACGACCATGCAATAGGTAGTAGATGACGATACAGACTAAAACACATATTGCACTGTAAAAATACAGTTGTGAATAGTCGATATAATTCAATGCCTGACCAATGAAATAAGGACCAAAGCCTAAACCTGCATCCAGAAAAATAAAGAAGGTTGAAGTCGCAAATCCCATACGTTCGATGCTGGCACTTTTTACCGCAACAGTTTGGCAAACAGACTGAATATTGCCATAACCGAAACCCAGTAAGCCTGCGCAAAGCAAAAGCATAAATGAACTTTGTACCTGGCTTAATAAAACCAAGGCAATCGCCATAATGATAAAAGCAGGATACATAATGATATTTTCGCCTTTACGATCCATCAGTGGGCCGGTAAATGGACGCGATATCAAGATGGCAATGGCATACATCAAAAAGAAAAAGGATGCGGTTTCGACCAGATCAATTTCTTTGGCATAAAAGTTGATGAAGGACAACACGCCTGAATAGCAAATGGATGCCAATAACATAATAAAGGAAATCGGCAGTGCTTTATGTTCCACAAATTGGGAAATCCAACTGGGTTTTTCAACGGGTACAGAAAGATCAAATGGGTTGTTTTGTTGCGGAAGATTAGGCACTTGAATCAGCAGCGCAACCACAAGACAGCTCACCGCGATAATGCTTGAAACAATAAAAATGGCATTATAACCAATGTGCAGCATCATCCAGATGGCGAGGAAAGGGCCAATCGCCGTTCCCAAAGTACTGCTCATGCTGTAGTAACCAATACCTTCACCGCGACGAGTCGGCGGCAATATTTGCGCAATAATGGTGCCTAAAACAGTGGATGCCATACCCATCATAAAACCATGCATAAATCGCACAAGTAACAGCATGCCGACATCGAACTTCATAAAGTAGAAGCCGGAAAAGATCAGGAAGCCTGTTAAACCGACAATGAGTGTGGTTTTACGTCCAAAACGTTCCAGAAATTTACCGACAAACAAACGGCCAATCAGCGTACCGACAATAAACAAACCCGAGACTAGACCTGCTTGCGCCGTGGTTGCACCGAGTTCGGCTACGGCATAACCGACAATCACCACCACAAGAAGATAAAAGGTCAGGACCAGCTGAAAGTTAATCGAGCTGACAAGAATAAAATTTCTTGTCCATAAGGGTGCATTTTCATTCATGACGGGATACCTGTTTTAAGGTCTTGCAGATGTTCCATAAGTCTATGAAGGGTGTCCAATGTGCAATTTTGCGCATCTTGATCCAGTGGTAAGAGCAGTTGTTGTTCAAACACATCCATTTTTTCAGAGCATATTTGAAAAAGTTCTATACCTTTTGCACTCAGGATCAGTTTCTTTTGCCGTTTATCTTCAGTATCCACTTGTTCAAGAACTTCCAGTTGCATCAGTGCATGAATACGTTTTGCAATGGAGGGCTTGGACACATTGAGATATTCCGCAATGTCGATAGAGGTACAGCCTTGTTTTAATTGAATCACATACAGCACTTGCCACAAGGAATAGTTCAATTGATGTTGCAATAAAATGGTATTGATTTCATCACTCATTAAACGCGCGCAGCGTAATAATGAAGCACGAAATTTAAGTGGGTCTGGCATAATAGTTAGCTAGGGTAACTAAATTAATTAAACTTTACGCCTCTTTAAACGGTTGTTCAAGTATTCAGCAAGCTGAAAGCAGGATTTATAGGCAAAAAAAGACCCATCACATAAATGACTTCAGACCACTTTTAAAATGCTTCTTTATAAACTGTAGTGAGTAAAGGGGAGAGTGTATTGAAGTGCTTGGAATTTAAAGCAATACGTTCAAACGCTTGCTAATAAATCGCCAAGCTATAAGTGTGAGATTAAATTTTGCTTCTACGTAGTGGGCTGCTACTTGCTTTTGCAACAGTGCTTTTACAGATTGCGGTATATCTACAGCCAATGCTACCAGAAAAATATCAGATTGCTCCGGTCTGTCTGTCCATGACCCATCATTTAATTACGCCCTCATCTCCTTATGTCGATTCTTCTCATGCAGTTCATGCATCAGAACATCATCTGGATTTTTTGCATCCTTATTTTTCTTATCATCACGACCATGTACACGATGTACATCATCATCAATGTCAATATTGTACGGTTTATGGTGATCAGGTTCTGCCACCTGATTTTGCTATTAAAGCAGTGGTAGATCGAATACAGATGCGGTTCTTTGCATTTTTACAGCGCTTTAAACACGTTTATTTCGAGCTGCAACGGCTATTTTTAATGCCGCAGGGTCGAGCCCCGCCTTTATCTCTATAAAACTTTGGATTCCAGCTTTTAGCCATGGGATGAACAAAACTTTTTATAGAGATTATATGTATGAATATTCATTTTCTTCCTCAAGATCTGAGGAAACAGACAGCCTTTGCCAAAATTGTAGCTCATCCAAAGTGGATTGAAATAATAAATCAACATACTTTGTTTAAGATTCGGGCGTATGCTGAAACAGGTCAAAACAAAAAAATAGCGCGACTGTGTATCTCGTGCTCAATCACCACATTAACGAATTAAAAAAGGTGATGTTATGAATCTAGGTTTAACTGCACTTGAACTGGCACGAATTCAATTTGCATTCACAGTATCATTTCATATTATTTTCCCTGCCATTTCCATTGGTCTTGCGAGTTTCCTTGCCGTTTTAGAGTGGCGCTGGCTCAGAACTAAAAATCCTGTGTATCAAGACCTGTTCAAGTTTTGGGTCAAAATATTTGCCATTGCCTTTGGTATGGGCGTGGTTTCTGGCGTGGTCATGAGTTACCAGTTCGGAACCAACTGGAGTGAGTTTTCCCGTGTTTCAGGCAGTGTAACCGGACCACTTTTGGCTTATGAAGTGCTGAGTGCCTTCTTCTTGGAAGCCGGATTTCTAGGCATTATGCTGTTTGGCTGGGGGCGTGTTGGCCCTCGGGCACATTTCTTTGCCACCGTCATGGTTGCAGTTGGAACCTGTATTTCCATGTTCTGGATTTTATCGTCCAACAGCTGGATGCAGACCCCGCAAGGTTTCAGCATTGAAAATGGCATTATCGTTCCGCAGGACTGGCTTGCCATTGTTTTTAATCCTTCTTTCCCGTATCGCTTGGCACATATGGCAATGGCTGCATTCTTGGTGTCGGCCTTGCTGGTTGCAGCAACGGCAGCATGGCATTTAATCCAAGGTCGCCGTGATGCGTTGGTAAAAACGTCGTTTTCTATGGCCTTATGGATGATTTTGGCACTTACCCCCTTACAGGTTCTGATTGGAGACCTGCATGGTATCAATACCTTAAAGTATCAACCCGCAAAAATCGCCGCGATAGAAGGGCACTGGGAAACCAATCACAATGAAGGCATGCCTTTGTATTTATTTGGTATTCCAGATATGCAGGCAGAAGAAACCAAATATGCAATTGGTATTCCAAACGTGGGAAGCCTGATTTTAACCCACTCCATTGATGGGAAAGTTCAGGGCCTGAAAGAGTTTGCCCCTGAAGATCGGCCAAATTCGACCATCGTGTTTTGGAGCTTCCGGATCATGGTCGGACTGGGCGTGTTGATGCTGTTATTAGCACTAGTAGGTTTATGGCTCAGGAAAACTGGCCGCTTCTATGAAAGTCCATGGTTTCACCGTTTTGCTTTATTGATGGGACCCTCCGGCTTTATCGCAATGTTGGCTGGCTGGTTTACCACGGAAGTCGGGCGTCAGCCTTGGGTAGTCTATGGGGTGATGCGGACTAAAGATGCGTTATCACCGGTTTCAGCAGAACAAGTCGGATTAACCCTGATTATTTTTGTAGTGGTGTATTGCGTGGTCTTTGGCATTGGCATTTATTACATGTTGCGAATCATGCATAAAGGCCCGGAATTCGTTCATTCAGTACCGCATAGTGAAGAAAAGGTCATTCAAGCTTCGCATCGTCCATTGGGCAGTACCGATGAAGAGCTGGATGATCCGCCTATCGACAATCACCAGGAGAATGACAAATGATTGATTTATCTTTTATCTGGATTGTAATTATTGCTGTTGGCGTACTGATTTATGTGGTACTGGACGGTTTTGACTTAGGTATCGGCATCTTGTTTCCCTTCTTTAAGGCGCAACAAGAACGTGATGTGATGATGAATACCGTCGCCCCAGTATGGGATGGCAATGAAACCTGGATGGTATTGGGCGGGGCAGGATTATTTGCTGCATTTCCCTTGGTTTATTCGACGGTACTTTCTGCACTATATCTACCTATCATTCTGATGGTGGTGGCACTTATTTTCCGCGGCGTGGCTTTCGAATTCCGTTTTAAATCCAGACGTAACCGGCATCTTTGGGACATGGCCTTTATTGGCGGCTCCATTTTAACCGGATTTTTACAGGGCATTATTCTGGGTGCGTATATCCAAGGGATTAAAACCACCAATGGAATATACACCGGTGGAGGTTTGGATTGGTTAACGCCATTTTCAATTTTTACGGGTATAGGCGTCGTAGTGCTTTATGCCACTTTGGGCTGTGGATGGCTGATCTTTAAAACTGATGCTGACTTGCAAAATAGAATGTATCAGCTTATGCCGAAGATGATTATTGCCTTATTCATTATTTTTGGCTGCGTCAGTATTTATACGCCTTTGGCACATCCGGCAATTGCAGAACGATGGTTCAGTCAACCGCAACTCACTTATTTCAGTCCTGTCCCAATTCTGGTTTTGGTGTTTACCTTTCTGGCTTTACGCGCCTGTAAACAGCGCAAAGAACTCAGTCCGTTTATCTACACATTGGCCTTGGTATTTTTGGCTTATACCGGTTTTCTCATCAGTTTATGGCCTTATATTATTCCGCCATCCGTCACCATCTGGGATGCAGCCGCACCGCAAAGTAGTCAGTTATTTACCTTAATTGGTGCACTGCTTTTGATTCCAATTATTCTGATTTATACAGGTTTGTCCTATTGGGTATTCCGCGATAAAGTACGAGTTGGTGATAAAGGCTATCATTAAGGAGTAGATATGAAACTCTCACAAACCCAGTGGTTTATTGTTTTGTGGCTAGGTGGATTCTTTGCTTTAGCACTGGTGGCTGGGGCATTTCGGCTCTTAATTCAGTTGGCCTATATCTAAATAGGCAACTCAAGTTACTTTAAAAGTGGTCTGCTAAAAACAGACCACTTTGTTTTTGTCGAGCAGACCACTTCAGCGCGGTTTAAGTTCTATATTATGTTTATTCACTTTATAGCGCTTATAGTCCGAGGCGATCATGCTGCGAAGCCTAAGCTTCCAATTTATTTTAGATTTTTTTGATTTTACTCAAATTGATTCTACAAAAATTTTGCAACGACTGGGAATTGAATCCCTCGACGAATTTGATGTCATTCTTCAGCAAAGCCTAGCAGTTCGATCTGCGCAGCAATCATCTCATGATTACATCATTCAAAGCTCGACTTTAGAAAATAGCCTAAGTTATTTATTTACGCCTTTTATTTATGCGGTCTTGAATCAAAATACGATTTATATCGCACCACGACAAAATATTGTTGAACAGGTCTATGCGCATTATTTACATCTCGATGCATTAGAACTGAAAAATCAGCAATCCATTACTGAAATGAATCTATGTCTGGACTTGGTTCCAACAGAATTTAATGACGCTGAATTTAGAATATATGCTTTAGCCAAAGCCTTGCTTGATCCTGCTTGTCAGCATATGACGATGATCGGGCAAAGTGGGCTGAATCCAGCTACCAAACAACAATTGGCAAGTTTATTCCAAGTCCAGATAGATGAAATTTTACTGGATCAAAAACAGTTTAATTTGCCAGAAATTGATTTTAAAAAACTATTCTGGAAAAGAAAGACCCCTGAATTAGCACAAGTCTGTCAAAGCATCACACAGGAAAATGCACCTTTAGTCAGCCGCCAGTTTCATATGAAATTGAATGATGCAGCGCATTTGATAGACGATTTAATGTATAGCGAACATCTTTTTGAAAAATTATCTGTCTTTGGTGAATTTACCGAAACTATCTTTAAAAACAATCTTGAATCGAAATTGAGGTATGCTAATGAATGAACCTAAAAAGCCTTTCCCATATTTAGTGGTGGGAATTAGCCTGCTGTTAGGCTGCCTGTTCCTTGGGTTGTTCTTCTTGGCAGTGACCAATGAGCCAGAGTATATGCCTTCACATCAGAAGAAACTGGCTGAAGCAGCAAAGGTACAAGCTCAATAGATAATTCGCTCGCAGGATTAATGTCTTCTGAAGATGATGCCTTGTTTCGATAAGGCATTGTTGATTGTTATGAAATAAATATAAGTTGGATGTGTACAGGTTGTGAAATGAAACAAAATGAATTTATCCAATTATTAAGCCAAAATCTGGCACAGACCAATGAAAATAAATTAAGAACTAAAATATATTTAGCGATTAAAGAAACCTTGCCACAATTAAATTTGCAGTCCGATTTTAAATGTCCATCCACACGGTTTTTATCCGAACACTTAGGGGTATCTCGTGACACTGTAGAAAAAGTATATGCCCAATTAGAACAAGAAGGATTGTTGCAACGGATTAAAGGTAAAGGCACTTTTATTAGGGCACAGGTAAAAGCAGAATCTCAACCCTCTGAAGCTGTTGAATACCGACTTCCAGAAAATACCGAGCAGTTAGAAAATCTTTTTTTTGATCAAAATCTGAATTTTTTTGCCGATGGCATGCCTGAAATACGTAATTTCCCGTTTAAAAAATGGTACGAAACTGAAAAAAATGCGCTGAGTCAGTATGGTTTAAATATCTTCTTAAAAGATAATGCTGCTGGTGATGATCTATTGTGTCAGCAAATTGCCCAACACATTAATTTAAATCGAAATACTCAAATATCTGCAGAGCAAGTACTTATTGTGAATAGCACACAGCAAGCTTTATATCTTTGTGGACGGGTATTATTTAATCCGAATGATAAAATCATTATGGAAAATCCATATTATTCGAATGCCTATCAACTTTTTAAGCATATGAATCTGGATTTAAAATGTATTGGTTTAGATCATGAAGGTTTAAAAATACAGGATTTTGCCGATATTCAGGATACAAAAGCAATTTACGTGACTCCGGCTAATCAGTATCCCAGCGGCATTCCAATGAGTGCAACACGCAAAGAACAAATTATTGAATACGCAGAAAAAAATAATAGTTATATTCTTGAAGATGACTACGATGCATTGGTACTGAACAAAACTCAAAACACGGCCATTTTAGGTTTAGACCCTTACCAAAGAACGATTTATCTGGGTTCTTTCAGCAAGTACATTTTACCGAGTTTAAGACTATCTTATTTGATTTTGCCTAAGGCGTTAATCGAGCCTTTTAAGCGCTATCGCAATTATATCGATGGCAGTGCGCCGTCTCAATATTTTCAGGTTTTACTTGGAAATTTTATGCAACGCGGATACTACGCTGAATATTTAAGACAGATGCAGCAGCTCTATTTAAAACGTTATCAAACGTTTATGAGTTGTTTTGAGTATTATTTATCTGAATTTTGTTTTATGAAACAGCATCATCCAAGTATGCAGGTGGCATGTTATTTTAAATCAGAGATTCCAAATGCACTTGAACAAGCTTTGGTAAATGGTGCAGAGCTAAATAATATTAAAATTACTCGTCTAAGCCAGTTTTATGAATATGATCGTGAATATGGTTTTGTACTCGGGTTTAGTTCACTTAACGATACTGAAATTAAACTGTGTATGAAACAATTACGCCAATTCATACACAATGAATTGGCGCGCCTGATATAAAGCAATCTAATATTTTTTATAATAAAAATTTAATTCTGTTATTTATTCTGTTTACGATAAACACTCGGACGTACAGGGCGGGAGCTTTTCCATAAACCTTTTTTCTGTTTTTTGGCTTTGTCTTGAAGTGACATCATATATTGTAGATGTTTTTTATCTTTGATGTATTCTTCATAGACCCAAGCCGCACCACGTCTGACCATCTCTTCATTCATGCTTTTACGATAGCGGTAAATGACCCCGACACAGCGCCCATATCGATCAACATCGGTAATTTTTATCCGTACCCATTTTTGGTGCACCATACTTTTAATCAAACGTGCCGATTCTTTACCATATTCCTGATTTGATTCTGGCGCATCGACATAGGCAAAACGTAATTTGGTTTCTGAACGTCGTAAGTTTAAGCGATGGCAGGTGAGAGTATCACCATCACTAATGGCTGTGACGCGGCAATAATAGCTTTTTCCCTTTTTAAAGGGTCTCAATAATTGGGTAAAAAATTGAGTGATTTTTCGAAAAATAAAAAATAAAACAATGCACAACAGCATGCCCAAAATAATGAGCCAAACAGGGGAGAGATTTGCCAACATAGAAGAAATCTTTGTTGAAATTGGCTTGAAAACTTCAGTCCAAATTCAGCAATAAAAAAGAGAAATATGAGGTTTTAGTGTAATTCAAATGGCAAAAATTAAGTGATGAATAAATAGGCAAATAGTGCTGAAACCTTCACCAACTCAGTATTTCGTCTATTTATTCAGCAAAAGATTATATCTAAATAACAAATAACGCAGATCTATATGAGATGCTAAAATAGCTATAAATAGCCTAAGTGAATTCTATGTCTTTTCATGCAAAAAATTAGCTATAAAAAACCCATTTTTAAAAATAACATGAGTTGATTTTATACCTAAATAGCCTAAGCAGATTAATATCATTATTATAAAATAGCCTAAGTAAAAATTTTGGAAATTTCGCTTCGCAAAAAACTATGCCGTGAATTTAATTCCAAATCCCTGTGCCAATACATCCCCAAATCAATATTTGGAAGTTGTACAGGGACATTAAAAATATTCAGACCCTCTGCCAGTTGTAAATGAACCAATATATTTTTAGGAATGGTGAGAATGGCTTGAGGCTGCTGGCTTAAAATCTGCAGGGCGGTGGAATAATGCTGACAACGTAAAAAAATCTGACGAGAAAGCTGTTTTCGGTTCAAATAAATATCTTCAACCAAAACCCCAGTACGTCGTGATGAAACTCCAATATGCGGTGAGGCCAGATAAATATCTTCAGTCATGCTTTGCTGCTGAGTACACACCACAAACTGGTCCTGCACCAGTTTTTCAAATTGAATTTTTTCCCCAAAGTTTTGTTCTAAATCAATCACAAAATCTACTTGCTGAGTGGCTAGATCGGTAAGGACATTTTTACGGTCTAGCTTAATACTGGAGAATTGAATCGCTAAATTGAGTTGATGAAAATGTTCTACCAGTTTAGGGAAAATAATCGGTTCGATTTCATCATGCACTGCAATTTTTAAGGTCTGTACCATGCTCGGGTCAAAATTTTGTTTTTGTATTGAAATACTTTGAATGGCAATCAAGGCATTTTTAATCACAGGATAAATTTGTTCAGCAAATGGTGTAGGAAGCATTTGATTGCCTGCACGGACAAATAAATCATCCTGCAAATGTTGTCTTAGCCGTTGCAAGGCATGACTGGCCGCAGATTGGCTAATACATAAAATCTGCGCAGATTTGGAAATACTTCTTTGCTCATAAATCGCAATAAAAAGTGGATATAAATTAATATCGATACGGTGGAAAATTGCCAGATCAACGGTACTACCCATCGGACTTTTATTATGAATACTGTTCATAGTGTGGTATTGAATTAAATCATTTTGTTCATAGTAGTTTTCAAGCTAAGGTGTTGTAAAGAGCAGTAATGACAATATTTAGAAGGAAGTTGCCATGTTTGAATTATCAACACATGCACAAGATTTTGTAGAACGAACCAAAACTTTTATAAAAAATGAAATTGAACCGATTGAAACTGAATTTTGGAATGAAGTTCATTCGTTGAATCAAGGGGGTGACTGGACCAAATGGCAGTGGCCAGCGCAAATCGAAGTTCTTAAAAATAAAGCCAAAGCAGCTAGGCTTTGGAACATGTTCCTGCCTGATCCTGTTTTAGGCCAAGGGCTTTCAGTTCAAGAATATGCCCACATTGCTGAACTGACAGGGCGCAGTTTAATTGCACCTACCATATTTAACTGTAATGCACCTGACAGTGGCAACATGGAAGTGTTGTGGCGTTATGGTTCTGATGCCCAAAAACAACAGTGGTTAACGCCCTTACTCGAAGGCAAAATCCGGTCAGTGTTTTGTATGACTGAACCAGATGTCGCTTCTAGTGATGCAACCAATATGCAGGCGACGGCGGTCATTGAAGGTGATGAAATTGTTTTAAATGGTCGTAAATGGTGGTCGTCAGGTTTAGGCGATCCTAACGCAAAAATCATCATCTTTATGGCACACACACCAGATGAAAGCAAAGACCGTCATCATCAACATTCCATGGTTTTAGTGCCTGTAGAAACTGCGGGTGTGAAAATAGAACGGATGCTGCCTGTATTTGGTGATTATGATGCACCACATGGTCACGGCGAAATCAGCTTCAATAATGTCCGTGTTCCGGTTGCCAACTTTATTGGTGGTGCGGGGCAAGGTTTTGAAATTGCCCAAGGTCGTTTAGGACCAGGTCGTATTCATCATTGCATGCGTTGTATTGGCGCGGCAGAAAAATCACTTGAACTGATGATTGACCGCGGCATGAGCCGAACTGCTTTTGGTAAAGAAATTTTAAAATTGGGCGGTAACCTGGAACGTGTTGCTGAAGCCCGAGTTGCCATTGATCAAGCTCGACTTTTAACTTTGTATGCCGCGTATAAAATGGATACTTTAGGCAATATGGCTGCTTTAACTGAAATCTCTGCGATTAAAGTAGTTGCGCCAAGTGTGCTGGAAAAAGTAGTCGATATGGCAATCCAGATTCACGGCGGTGCAGGGGTTTCGCGTGATACACCACTGACAGGTTTCTTTGCTCAAGCACGTAGCCTACGTTTGGCCGACGGTCCCGATGAAGTGCATAAAGGCATGATTGCCAAGCTTGAACTGGCAAAACGTGGCTACGGTTCACGTCGCAAGTAATATCTAAAAATATTGTAGATGAGACTTCTTACAACTTTGTACAAATTTTCCTATCAATGGAAAATGAAAAAGGTATAAATAAGGTGATGTAAGAAGTCTTTTGAAATTGAAGATTTAGGAAAATAACAATGTCAGTCATTGATGTGAGTGGAAATGTTCGTCCGGGCGAAGAACTGGACGTAAACGAAGTAGAAAACTGGTTAAAAGCACAAGGTATTGATTTACAGGGTCAGGTCGAAGTCACTCAATATTCAGGTGGAGCTTCAAACTGGACTTACCGTTTGAAATACGACAATACTGATTTGATTCTACGTCGTCCGCCTAAAGGTACTAAAGCCAAATCTGCCCATGACATGACACGTGAATACAATGTGCAAAAAAATCTGGCACCGTTCTATCCTGTACTGCCTAAAATGGTCGCGTTGTGTCAGGACGAATCCGTGATTGGCTGTGACTTCTATGTGATGCAAAGGATAGAAGGCATTATTCCGCGTGCCAATTTACCCAAAGAACTGCATTTCAATGAAGCACAAGTTCGCGAACTGTGTATCAATGTCATCGACAAATTGATTGAATTGCATCAAGTCCCTTATCAAGGAACAGAGCTGGAAAAACTGGGCAAAGGCGACGGATACTGTCGTCGTCAGGTGGAAGGTTGGGATGCACGCTATGAAAAAGCCAAAACCTTAAATGTACCTTCATTTAAATATGTGCGTAACTGGCTTAAAGACAATATTCCTGCGGATTCGACCAGTTGCATCATTCACAATGACTGGCGTTTTGATAATGTGATTTTAGATCCGAATCATCCCACTCAGGTCATTGGCGTGCTGGACTGGGAAATGGCCACTGTGGGCGATCCATTAATGGATTTGGGTTCAGCTTTGGCATATTGGGTTGAAGAGACTGACAATCAAATCTTTAAAGCGACACGTCGTCAACCTACCCATTTAAAAGGCATGTTTAGCCGTAAAGAAGTGGTAGATTATTATTTAGAAAAAACGGGTCTGCAGCCTGAAAACTGGACCTTCTATGAAGTGTTCGGCATTTTCCGTTTAGCCGTGATCGCGCAGCAAATTTATTACCGTTATCACCACAAACAAACCAATAATCCTGCGTTTAAGGATTTTTGGATTGTAATTCATGCCTTACATATCCGTGCATTAAAACTGATTGGTAAACAGAAGTTCGAAGCCAATGACATTGCACAGAAATATAAAGCAAAACTTCAGGAAATTTTAGGAAAAGTAAAATGACCACAATTTATCTGATTCGTCACGGACAGGCTTCATTTGGTGCGGAAAGTTATGACAAACTTTCACCGAATGGCGAATTGCAGGCAAAATTATTGGGTCAGTATTTCAATCAAATTCTGAAAGAAGAACCTTATGTCGTTGCCGGTTCGATGCAGCGTCATCAACAAACCGCCAATCTTGCTTTGGCTGAATGTTTTCCCGAGGCAGAAATTCAAACTGACAGTGCATGGAACGAGTTCAACCATCAACAGGTTTTTGCCCAATATGAACCGCGTTTTAATGAACCGCATTTGTTAAAACAGGATGTTGAAAATGAAGTCAATCCACGGGCATATTTAGCCAAAATTTTTGAAGGTGCCATTGAACGCTGGACCGGTGGTGATTATCACCATGAATATGATGAATCCTGGCCAGATTTTAAAAGCCGTGTAGAAACGGCACTGCAAAATTTATGTGATGAATTGGCAAAAACCAAACCGCGTTATGCCGTAGTATTTACATCGGGTGGTGTGATTTCGGTGGCTGCAGGAAAATTACTCGAGCTTAATGCAAATCGTACTTTTGCACTGAATTGGGCAATTACCAATACCAGTATGACTACATTACGTTTGGTTGGAAACGAGCCACAATTATTAAGTTTAAATGAACATCATTTTATTAAAGCTGAAGATCCGCAATTACTGACATGGATTTAATATTAAAAAAATAGGAAAGGAATAGATCATGGCAAAAACGATTTTAATTACCGGTGCCAGTTCGGGTATTGGTGCGGGAATGGCACGTGAATTTGCCCAAAAGGGCTACAACCTTGCAATTTGTGCACGTCGTTTGGAACGTCTTGAAACATTAAAGCAAGAACTTGAAAGCAAATATGGCATTAAAGTGATTGCGAAAACTTTGGACGTGACCAATTACAATCAAGTCTTTGAAGTATTTAAAGCTTTCAAAGAGGAATTTGACACGATTGACCGTGTGATCGTAAACGCAGGTGTTGGGGATGGACGTCGTATTGGTAAAGGCAATTTTGAAATTAACCGTACTACGGTAGAAACCAACTTTATTTCTGCTTTAGCGCAATGTGAAGCGGCTGTTGAAATTTTCCGTGCGCAAAATTCTGGTCATCTGGTGATGATTTCATCGATGAGTGCAATGCGTGGTATGCCTAAACATTTAACCGCGTACGGCGCAAGCAAGGCAGGGGTTGCACATTTGGCAGAAGGTATTCGGGCCGAACTGATGGATACGCCAATTAAAGTCACCACAATTTTCCCGGGTTATATTCGTACCGAACTGAATGAAGGCGCGAAGAAATTACCTTTTGAAGTGGATGAAAAAACAGGATCGCATTTACTGGTGAAAGCCATTGAAAAAGCACCCATCAAAGCTTATGTCCCACAATGGCCATGGTTACCATTAGGTTTGGCAATGAAAGTATTGCCGCTAAAGTGGGTGAATAAGTTGGGTTGAGGAGCTAATGAATCGAAGGCGCTGAATGCGCCTTTTATTTTTCCAAGATTTTTTAATAAACATTAAGGTCGTGATAGCGACTCAATTATCTATTATTTTTAGAAATAAGAATGCCTAACATCATAATGAAGGTGCTCACTCCACCTATGACAAAACTCATGAGTCCCATTTCAACAGTCAATATCTCATTCCAAAGATTATTATTGCTCCAGGGTACATAAACACCCTGTCTCCACAAAAAGCTAATCGCACATAAAATGAGAAAGCTGATGAAAGTTGCAATGATAAGCGTAACGACAAGATTTTTCCAAATTTTACAGCCGACGATTAAGGTAATAACGGTGAGGCCAACTATTGCAATTATTGATATTAATAAAACACTATTCCAATAGTCCATATTGATTACTCTTGGCTAAGTCAATAATAAAATTATGAGAGTTTCGTGTTTAAATTTCTAAATGTTACTTTAATATGAATCTCCGATAAAAAGTAGGTAATTTTTCCAAAAAATGCTGGAGTTTAGCTTTCTTATGAATAAATCTTTATTAAATTACTGAAAAGCAGATTGTTTAGTTTAATTAGATGAAACTGAATTTTTAAAATAATTGAAAGAAGATATTTACTGGATAGAAGTTTCGCATCAAATGGAACAATAACGGCTTATTATTAAAGTCTGATCAGTGAAGTAATTATACTCTAATTGTATTAATGCAAAGATCGAGCAAAAGTCCGAATTTTAAGGAGGGACTTTTTAGCCAAAATTTTATATATGTGAGTTCCCAAAGAATTTAATCAAAGCCGCTTGCACAATCACTTGCCAAATTACATAAGAAGATCCACCAACATAACTTTTATAGGTCAGCATGACCTTGGGATTTCAAATCCTGCGCCACAAGAGGCGAAGTTTCTAAAATACTTAAGCCGTTATTGTTTTGCGATAATCCATAAATATTTGCTGAAATAAGAAAATAATCTATGTTTTAAATTGATGATATTCTTTGTATTTATAACGATATACACATTGGGTCAATGATTTTAACAAGCTAAAACCGTATATTGATCAGGATATTTTCCGCTACTTGCATCTTTTATGTTTTTAAAAATTTCAACGATCGCCCTTATTCCATCCCTGATTATTCAAGGCAATGCAGTCAAAAAAAATACCTTACGCTTACCCGAACCCGAAGGAAACCGTCAGGGGATTATCGGAACAGGAAAAGCACTGTCTATTTTAATTTTAGGTGATTCGGCAGCAGCAGGTGTCGGGGTTGAAATTCAGGAAGACGCTTTATTGGGCGCAGTATTGCAACAATTAAAAGATAGGTATGAAATCAGTTATAAGCTAGAAGCAAAAACCGGACATACCACAGGACAAGTGATTAAAACTGCCAAAAATATGTCAGCTCAACACTTTGACGTGGTGATTACCTCTGTAGGGGTGAATGACATTACTAAACTGATGCCACCTGAAAACTGGATTAAAAAACAGCAACAACTTTATGCAGAAATTAACCAGAAGTTTACACCTGAATTGATTATTGCCGCTGGTGTGCCGCCGATGAACATGTTTCCGGCTTTACCCAATCCACTGGCATGGTTATTTGGACAATATGCCAAAGGCATGAACAAAACTCTTGGGAAATTCGTGCAAAAGCAAGCCAATATGCAATGGATTGAATATGATCTAGAACGATTTAAAACTTTAAACTTGGAAATGGCAGCGGACGGTTTTCATCCAAGCAAGGAAATTTATGCACTTTGGGGTGAACAGGTGGCAGATAAAATTCGTCAAATGTTTTAAATTAAGCTAAAGACTGATAAATGGGCTGTTATGACCACCGAACTGGAAATTGAAACTCATCCACTTGAACCATTTTTACCAGAAAATGCCAAGTTAATCATGATGGGGAGTTTTCCACCGCCTAAAAACCGCTGGAAAATGGAGTTCTATTATCCAAACTATCAAAATGATATGTGGAAGATTTTTGGTTTGGTTTTCTTTCAAAATAAAGAACACTTTTTAGATATCGCCAATAAAAACTTCAAGGAACAGCAGATCCGAGAGTTTTTAATGGAAAAAGGCATCGCAATTTTTGATACGGCCTATCAAATCATTCGCCTAAAAGGCAATGCTTCGGACAAATTCCTGCAAATAGCCAAGCCAACTGATTTAGCCAAGCTGCTACAACAGATTCCCCAGTGTCATAGCATTATGACCACGGGCGATAAAGCGACAGATACTTTAATACTTTCCATGCCTGAGGGAACACTGAAACCAGCGATTGGCGAATCTTCTAAGGCTTATTTCGCAAATCGTGAATTAACTTTATACCGCATGCCATCTTCATCACGTGCTTATCCACTTGCTATAGAGAAAAAAGTTGAAGCCTATAGTAAGTTATTTAATGAAATAGGCTTACTATAAGTAAGTTTTATTTACCAAAAGGCATCATTTTGTGATATTTGACCCATCTAAAAGAATGCACGCTAAAATCCCGTACCTGAGTAAAATGGACCAAATCAATCGACTACCTTTGGTCCATTTTAGACTTTGAATACGTTGTGCAATTTGAGCTAATTCTTCTTTATTGGCAGGGCGAAGTTCGCCAATTTCGATATACAGTCGCACACCGGGATAATCCTAAATTTACCTTTAAATAGCGATTTTAACCAAAATAATCTGCTGCTATTAACCACCTGAATACAGGCTTTATTATTTTGCGGCAAATGTTCTTTAAAAGATTCAGCATAAGTATCAAAGAAAAAACCGGTTTGGTTTTCTCTAAGAAATAAACTACCTATAGGCGTGATGGTGGGCTGCAACTGTGCATCTACTGTAGCAATAGAGCAGTACATTGCCACTTTGTGAGCATCATTCACTACTTTATGAATATGTTGCCATTCTTGTAGATTCATTTTGATTTTCCTTTTTATTATTTTTAATATTATTCAGTAGGATG
Source organism: Acinetobacter terrae (assembly GCF_002135195.1). NCBI lineage: Bacteria > Pseudomonadati > Pseudomonadota > Gammaproteobacteria > Moraxellales > Moraxellaceae > Acinetobacter > Acinetobacter terrae. Next base: position 217,238 of record NZ_NEGF01000003.1, on the reverse strand, counting down.
AAAAAAAATTGAATACAGTTTTAGCGATCTGACTAGTCATTCATATAATTTTTAAGTTTGAAAAACTATATAAACAATGTCCAAGATATAACAATATCTATGTTGATAAACATCGTTTTGTTAAATGTGTCGATAAAAAAGTGTTCGATGTATTGTCAGAGGCTATCGAAAATTATCAAACTTATGATGTTTAAAGATCATTAATAAAGCTTGAAATTTATCCATCATATTCAACATAGTCCCATAAATTTAAACGGGATTTAATTTCACGGCGAATATTCGGTAGCATCGGTAATAATGTGCTATCAATCCATAAACTTAAAGCCTGTGCAGAAATATTCTTTTGTTCAGTATCTACAATTTGAGCGCCTTTAACCAGGAGCAAGGTTTCTTCATTTGCTTCAGTTTCAATGCCTTTAAATAACACCTGTAATTCTGAACCAGTATCTTGAATTATCCATTCCAATTCCAGTTGAATATTTTCACTGGATTTCAAAACAGCCTGACCTTCAAGAGTTTCAGAATCAGATAAGCAGTCATATTCCACACGGACTTTGGCTAAAAACCATTCTTGCTGTCCAAGTTCATTTAGTGTTTTGTAGGGCGTTAAAATATCACTTAAATTAAATTGACGACTTAAATCAAAAAATTGCATTGCAGAGGGTCACGATCAGGAGATAAATGAGTTAAAAACTCGAAAAGTGGGATGTTAAAGCAAATCAGGAAATGAGTAAAACTATTGTGCTGATTGATCTAAAATATGTATAAATCGCATTCAATATTTTATAAGTCATAATAATAATGTTAATCAAAGAAGTACCAAGCCCGATTGATTTAAAAAATCCAAAAGATGCAGAACATTAGGCAAATAAAGTCAATATTAAAAGACCGTAGCGTTATTAATTTTTTAATTATTATGCTGAACTGATTCAGCGACAAAAATTGAAATAGCATTGGAAATAAAAGGACTATCTCTATTTAGATGTCATTCACTTGTCATTACATCATCCATTCAATCGGGAAATAAGACACCACTTTCATGGCAAAACGCTGGAATTTGGTGCTTTTAGGGTCTTGGCTGTATTCAACGATAGAACCATCTTTTTGATGATCTAGCCAAATCACTTCCCCTTGCGGGTTAAGTTTTAACTCATAAGCAATTTGCGGTAAGTATTGATCCAGTGAGGTTGAAATCTGACCTTGTAATACATCAGATTCAACCACCAATCCGACTTCAGTATTTAAATTGGCTGACCGTGGGTCAAAGTTGAATGAACCAATAAACACCATACCGTCGATATCAAAGAATTTTGCATGCAAGCTTGAGGCATTTTTATTTTTGGCGGGAATCACATTGCCTGTGACCACTTCATACCAGGTACGTTTATGCCGTTCAATATAAGGCTTAAACTCATAAAGTTTGACACCACCTTTTAGCAAATCATGACGATATTTTTTATAAAAGGCATGCACTACTGGAACATCATTGGCCATGAATGAATTGGTCAGTACTCGAACCTCAACATTATTCTTGACCAGCTTTGTTAAATAATCTGTACCTTTACGGGTCGGTACAAAATAGGCAGAAACCAGTTCTAGATGCTGCTTTGGTTCCCCCATAATATTCAGCATCTGACGGTAAATCAGTTGATCTCCTGATGCCTCTGCACGAATTTTGTTCGGTGAGTCTGCGACAAAATGTGCTTTTGCCCAATTAATGGGACGGTCTTTTAAGTGCTGATTAATTTGTTTTTCGGCCAGTTCAATCCGTTTTTTCAGCTGATCTTTTTGTAAAGCCGTCAGTTCATAATATTTACGTAATTTGGAAAGTTGCTCTTGATGACCATCGCCTAGCAGTTGGGGAACTGAATAGCTTAAATCATCATTCCAGAAGTTCTTAAACACTTGATTGGCCTGCTTCACTGCTGTGCCATAGAACAAAATATCCATGTCGGTAAACTGGAAATTTTCACTGGCATCAAAGTATTCACGGCTGATATTGCGTCCACCAGTCACCGCTATGGCACCATCTGCAATAATCAACTTATTGTGCATACGGTGATTGATTTGGTTAAAACGAAAAACATAATCAAACACCCGTAATTTTCTAAATCTAAATGTGTAAGGATTAAAGAGTTTAATTTCAAAGTTTGGATGTTTTGCCAGTTGTTTTAAGGTGAAATCGAGTTGGGAACCGTTTTGGTCATCAATCAATAAACGGATTTTTACGCCACGATCTGCGGCTTTGAGCAATTCAGCCAGCATCAGATGTCCAATCGAATCATCTTCCCACATGTAATATTGCAAATCGAGATTATATTGCGCTTTATTAATCAGATGAAGTCTTGAAGCAATACTGATAAAGGCATCTTCCAAAGTAAAATAAGCCGTTAGACCTTGTGCCATTTGTGCATCAACATTGGAACCATTTAACCAGTGTTCAGCATGAACGTGAATAGAAGATTGCTTTTTTGATTCATTCATCGGCAAACTGCATCCTGTCAGTGTGATGACTGCAAATGAAAGTAAGACAGCTTGAGCAGATTGTCTAATTTGCATGATTATTATGAAGTCATAAAGTTATAAGTACATATTATCATCATGTTAAAGGTTGAACCGGACAATAAAAAGCGGTTACTGTAGCTCATCTGTTAAAGAACCAAATAAAGGATGGTCATTTCATGAAATCACGTGCTGCAGTCGCATTTGGTCCGGGTCAACCCCTTCAAATTGTTGAACTGGATGTTGCTCCACCGAAAGCAGGTGAAGTCTTGGTAAAAATCACACATACCGGCGTATGTCATACCGATGCCTTTACTTTATCCGGTGATGATCCTGAAGGTGTTTTCCCGGCAGTATTGGGCCATGAAGGTGCAGGCATTGTCGTAGAAGTGGGAGAAGGCGTGACCAGTGTTAAACCTGGCGATCACGTGATTCCACTTTATACCGCTGAATGTGGTGAATGTTTATTCTGTAAATCTGGAAAAACCAACCTATGTGTAGCAGTTCGTGCGACGCAAGGTAAAGGCTTAATGCCAGATGGTACGACTCGTTTTTCTTATAATGGTCAGCCAATCTATCATTACATGGGCTGTTCAACCTTTAGTGAATATACCGTGGTTGCCGAAGTCTCTTTGGCAAAAATCAATCCAGACGCAAACCCTGAACATGTATGTTTATTGGGTTGTGGTGTAACTACAGGTATTGGTGCGGTACATAACACAGCAAAAGTTCAAGCCGGCGATTCGGTTGCAGTGTTTGGTTTAGGCGGTATCGGTCTTGCAGTTGTGCAAGGTGCTCGCCAAGCTAAAGCAGGTCGGATTATTGTGGTTGATACCAATCCGGAAAAATTTGAACTTGCGAAAGAATTCGGTGCGACAGATTTCTTAAATCCAAAAGAATATGACAAACCAATTCAAGAAGTAATTGTTGAAATGACCGGTTGGGGCGTAGATCATTCGTTTGAATGTATTGGTAACGTCAATGTGATGCGTTCTGCGCTTGAATGTGCACACCGTGGTTGGGGACAATCCGTGATTATTGGTGTAGCCGGTGCAGGTCAGGAAATCTCGACCCGTCCGTTCCAGTTGGTCACTGGTCGTACCTGGAAAGGCACCGCATTTGGTGGTGTGAAAGGTCGTTCACAACTTCCGGGCATGGTTGAAGATGCAATGAAAGGCGAGATTCAACTTGAACCTTTTGTAACGCATACCATGGGTCTAGACAGAATTAATGAAGCTTTTGACTTGATGCACGAAGGTAAATCAATTCGTACAGTCGTCCATTTTAAAGATTAATCTTCTTCAAAATAAAAAAACGGGCGATATGCCCGTTTTTTATATCCGCTTGTTTAAGCAGTTGCTTTAATGACTTCTGCAATAGATTCAGCCACATAATCAATATTACTTAAATTCAGTCCTGCGGCACACATACGACCACTGCGCACCAGATAAATAGCATATTTATCTTTTAGAATATCAACCTGTTCAGCCGTTAAGCCTGTGTAGCTAAACATCCCTTGCTGTTTGACCAGATAACTAAAGTCACGTTCAGGCAAAGCTTGGCTCAATTTTTCATTCAAAATTTGACGCATTTTAATAATACGTTCGCGCATTTCGGTCAGTTCAGCTTCCCATTGTGCAGTCAGCTCAGCATCATTCAGTACATTATCCACCAACAAGGCACCTGTAGTTGGAGGGCTTGAGTAAATACGACGTACAGTGGCTTTTAATTGACCCAACACTTTTTGTGCAGTGGCTTGATCATCACATACAAAAGTTAAGCCACCGACGCGTTCGCCATAAAGCGAGAAAATTTTAGAGAATGAATTGCTAATAATAAAATTCATGCCAGCTTGATCTAAAGCACGAATGGCATAAGCATCTTGTTCCAAACCTTGACCAAAACCTTGATAGGCAATGTCCAGAAAAGGAATCAGATCCTGTTTTTGCAAGACTTCAATCACTTGATCCCATTCAGCAGAGGTTAAATCTGCACCTGTCGGGTTATGGCAACACGGGTGTAACAGCACAATGCTTTTTGCTGGAAGCTGGTTTAATTTTTCCAGCATAGCCGGAACATTGACGCCATTGGTCGCTGCATCAAAATAAGGATAGAAATGCGAGTGAATACCAGCACCATTAAAAATGGCAATATGATTTTCCCACGTCGGTTGACTCATCCAAACGTCAGATTCCGGAAAATATTTTTTAAGAAAATCTGCACCGACTTTCAGTGCGCCAGAACCACCCAAAGTTTGAATCGTTACCGCGCGACCATCACGACGGGCTGGACTATCTTGACCTAAAACAAGGGCTTGAGTAGCGTGGTTATAAGACTTCAAACCATCCATGGGTAAATAGAGCTTGACATGATCATTGGTCGCTTCAATATTTTTATAGGCTGCTTTAATGGCATTTAATTGAGGAACAATATTGTCTTCATTGTAATAAAGTCCAATACTTAAATTAATTTTTTGCGTCCGTTCATCTTTACCAAACTCTTCCATAAGAGAAAGAATCGGATCACCTGCATAACTATCAACATGTTGGAACATGAATATATCCTTCGTTATATGTGGTAAACAAATCAAGCCTTCGGTATAGAACGCATTTTATCTTTTAATGCCAATGGATGGTCTTTTATTTTTATAGGAACTGCCCAGTAGTATTGAGATATTTATTTAAAGAACATGAAAAATAGAAAACGATTAAATTGAAGTTTGAGAGCCAAGCTTTATTTTTAAACAATATATAAGTAAAAGTTGACTGATTTATGTATTTTTATTTTGTATAAAATTCTTGTCAAATTGATGAATACAGCGTATTTTAATTTTAAGACACATACTTTTTTGAAGAAATAAAGATGTTAAAGCAACCAGTCATCTCAAACGCACGTTATTATTTTTGGCAATTTAGATAATTGCCTGAACGCGTTCGGGCAAGAAATGGTTGCCCACCAAGTTTATAACCTGATCGGCAACCCTGATCAGGTTTTTTTATGCTTTATTTTTCTTACACTTTTTGGAGTTAGCTCATGAAATCATTAAATTACTCATATTTTAGCAACTCTTATTGGTTTTACTTTAGTCAAATGATGACTCTTGCCTTGCAATCCATTAGACCCATAACGCTCAAATAAAAGATTGGACTGAAAAAAGTCCCCAGGAAAGACCAATGAATGCTTTAAATACTGCTTTACAACAAACGCAAACGACTGCGAAAGAAACCACTTTAAGTTTGCCTCATCAATTGAAGGCACAATTTCCTTTATCTGCAAAACTGGCTCAACAAATTGCCGAGCAGCGTCAAACCATTCAAAATATTCTAGATGGCAAAGATCATCGTTTGATGGTGGTGACAGGTCCGTGTTCCATTCATGATCCCGTTTCTGCACTTGAATATGCTGAAAAATTACAACAATTACAAAGTCAGGTATCAGATCAAATTTTTCTGGTTATGCGTGCATATATTGAAAAACCACGCACCACGATTGGTTGGAAAGGTTTTTTATATGACCCAAATTTAGATGGTTCATCTAACATGCAATTGGGCTTAGAAAAATCACGCGAGTTATATCTGCAAATTATAGAAATGGGTTTACCAATTGCATCGGAAATTTTAAGCCCGATGGCGACCGCATATTTCGATGATTTGCTGGCTTGGGGTGCAATTGGTGCACGTACCAGCGAATCGCAGATTCACCGTGAAATTTCAAGCCATATGCCATACAGCATTGGTTTCAAAAATGGCACAGATGGTTCAATTCAAATTGCACTTGATGCCATTCAATCGGCTTCACATCCACATGAATTCCTAGGCATGAGCCAATCCGGCTTACCTTGTATTCTAGAATCACAAGGTAATCGAAAAGCGCATCTGATTTTACGCGGTGCAAATTCGGGTCCTAATTACCAATTGGCTGAAATCGAGCACATTAAAGAAAAATCCAAAGTTGAATTGCCGGCATTAGTGATTGATTGTAGTCATGGTAATAGTCACAAAAATCCCTTATTACAACCTGAAGTTTTACGTACCATTGTAGATGAACGCGTACAAAGCAATGTTCGTGGCGTGATGCTGGAAAGCTATCTGGTTGATGGTCAGCAAAAGATTTCATGTGAGATGACCTATGGTCAATCTGTGACTGATGGTTGTTTAGGTTGGGATAAAACCCAGCAACTTTTATTGGGTGTTGCAGATTCCCTGCGTATTTCTCAATTAAAGCGTAGTGCTTAATATTTTTAAAAAGCGTGATTATTTTCTAACAAAGCCCCGTTGATCGGGGCTTTGTTGTTTCTTATAAGCACATTTATGTTGTCTGTTTAAATTTAGAACAATACTTTGTTGATGCTCTATACATTTTTTATTCATTCTTTTAACTGATTGGAATTAACAAATTTGAGTCGTATAGCTTCTTTAGGCACAATAATTGAAATTGATACTCAGCAATAACTAATTGTTTAATAATTACAATTCACTATAGATATTGCTGAGTACTGGAAATAATTTTAAATGGGGAAAAATATGTATAGTGCGGAATTACTGGAAGAAGCGCGTAAAATAATATTTCATATGCTGACCAAAGTGGTGGAATATGGTGGCTCGGACTTATTTATTTCAGCAGATTTTCCGCCCAGCATTAAACATCAAGGCCTAATGAAACCGATTGGGCAACAGGCATTAACTGCAGATAAGACAAAATTATTTGCCTACAGTTTAATGAATGAAAAACAACGTCAGGAATTTGAAAAAGAACTCGAATGTAATTTTGCCATTAATGTTCCCGATGTTTCGCGCTTTCGTATTAATGTGTTTCAACAACAGTTACAAGTGGGTATGGTGATTCGAACCATTACCGCGGAAATTCCAAATTTTACCAAGTTAAAACTGCCTGAAACATTAAAAGACGTGATGATGGCGAAACGCGGATTGATCCTTGTCGTTGGAGCTACGGGTTCGGGTAAATCTACGTCTTTGGCGGCAATGATTGATCACCGTAATGAAAATTCAGCCGGGCATATCATTACCGTTGAAGATCCGGTTGAATATGTACATAAGCACAAGAAATCGATGGTGACTCACCGTGAAGTGGGTGTAGATAGCCACTCATGGCACAATGCCTTAAAAAATACCTTGCGTCAGGCACCTGATGTGATCCTGATTGGGGAAATCCGTGATACTGAAACCATGGAACACGCAATTGCCTTTGCGGAAACCGGGCATTTATGTTTAGGAACCTTACATGCCAACAATGCCAATCAGGCACTTGATCGAATCATTAACTTTTTCCCTGAAGAACGAAAAAATCAATTGCTGATGGACTTGTCTTCCAATATGAAAGCGATTATTTCCCAGCGCTTGGTGCGAACTCAAGATGGCAGCGGTCGTCGTGCTGCCATTGAAATTTTGCTGAATACTCCATTGATTGGCGATAATATTTTGAAAGGTCAACTTCATGAACTGAAAGAGATTATGAAAAAATCCCGTGAATTGGGCATGCAAACTTTTGATCAGGCATTATTTGATTTGTATAATGAAGGTGCGATTAGTTATGAAGAAGCCTTGCGCAATGCAGATTCCATGAATGAATTACGCTTACAGATCAAATTAAAAAGTCCTAGAGAGGATCAATCTGTGCCCGGTTCAGCATCATCATTTAGCATGATGCAGGAAAGTAATGTAGATGAAAGTGAAACCAAAGAGAAGAATCAAGCTTAGTTGAGTCATGTTTTAAAATAATAATTTTAAAACTATTAAGTGAAGCTATAAAAAATATGCATCATCCAATTTTAGGGTGATGCATATTTCTATTATATGAGTCTGGTTTGAAGTTTTTTAGGCTGCTGTATGTTTGCGATCTACAAATAATTTATAAAAAACCAAACTTAATGCCGTGATCAATGCACAGAGTAGATAGGCAAAGCTGTAGCCCTGATGAGCAATCACCATACCCAGCAAGATTGAACCAATTGCAATACCGATGTCATAACAGGTAAAGAAAGTTGAGGTTGCATGCCCAATTCGATTTTTCGGTGAATGCTGAATGGAAATGGTTTGCAAGCAGGGTTGAGCTGAACCAAAGCCCATACCGACAAATACCGCAGCAATCATCAATCCAGTCACGCTATTGATTTGACTTAGAACAATCAGCCCAATCGAAAATAGCGCAATCGCAGGGTAAACTACAAAATTTGGCCCTTTACGATCATAAATTTTCCCAGTGATGGGTCGCAAACTCATCATCGAAATCGCAAAGACCACAAAGAATAAACTGGCATAAGCAAGTAAATTTTTTGATTCGGCAAAAGTCGAAATGAAGGACATGATACTGGCATAAGAAAAAGAGACGATCATTGCCATGACCGAGACGGGCAAGGCTTTCTTTTCAACAAAATCATGAACAGATAATTTCCGTTTAACGGTTTCAACTTGATTTTTTATGGTTTCTTGAATTGGGATCAGGAAGCAAAATGCAAACCCTAAACAAATAATGCCGGCTAAAATCGCTGCAACCATTTGATAAGAAAGTTGCTGAATCAAGGTCAGACCAATTAATGGACCCAGCACAATCCCCAAGTTGACTGACATGACAAAATATCCCATGCCTTCACCCTTACGGTTTGCAGGAATAAAGTCATTGGCAATCGGGACGGTAACCGTGGTTAAAATACTAAACCAGATACCATGAAACAGGCGGATCACTAAAAGAAAAGTCAGATTATCTGCAAAAATATAGGCAAATGAAAAAAGACAGAACAAAGTCTCTGAAATATAAAGCGCTTTTTTTCGTCCAATTTTCTCGATAATTAAACCACTGAAAGGACGAACTGCAATCGATGAGGCCATAAATAGCGTCATGGCTAAACCCGCTTGCGCTAAAGTTCCATGTAATTCATTTAAAATATAAATAGGTAAAATTGTGGTTTGTGCAAAATAAAATATAAACAAAAACAGATTATTGGCTAGACACAGAATAAAGGACTTATTCCATAACTGTTGTGCATTTACAGGCGACATAATTTACCTAGATCTATAAGAGATAGACGATTCATCGGGCTTATCGAGGCAATTATTTTTGTGAGCCAGGAAAATGATTTTTATAATGATTAAAGACAAGTCAGATCATCGTTAGATTGTATAAATTTTAGATGATTATTTTTGAAAAGTATAGTTTATCAAGAATAAAACATCTTAATTAATTTTATTCTGTGGTTTTATTTATTATTAATCTCATATTGTGATTTTTAGATGTGATATTTTCATATCTGACTGTTGTTGGCTTAAAATAAAAAAATCAGCCCTAAAGACTGATTTTTTTATGGATATAAACAGGATTATAAACCTGCTTCATATTCACTGCTTGAAAGTAACTTTTCTACATCCGCCATATTATTTGGCTTAATTTTATAAATCCAGCCCTTGCCATACGGATCATCATTCACAAAGTCAGGATCATCTTCAAGCTCTGGATTCACTTCAACCACTTCGCCTGAAACAGGTGCATGAATATCAGAAGCTGTTTTAACCGACTCCACCACACCTGCCTGTTCACCGGCAGTGATTTGCTGGCCTACTTCAGGTGCTTCCACATAGACTAAATCGCCTAAAGCATCCTGTGCATGGTCGGAAATACCGGTAACAACCAGATCACCTTCAATTTTGACCCATTCGTGAGTACTGGCGTACTTTAATTCTGAAGGGTGATTCATTGATGACTCCTTTAAAATATTCAAATCATTTTTGCCATGTTTTATACAGGTTTTTTGATAAAAACAAAAGTTTATAAATAAGGATCTTTACGCCAGTTGCTTGGACTACGACCACTCCAGCGCTTAAATGCCCGGCTAAAATTGGCCACATCACTATAGCCCAGTTCATCCGCAATCAACTCTAAGGTGTAATCCGTTCGAGAAAGCAGCGATGTTGCATGACGATAACGCACTTCATCCACGATGGTTGAAAAGGATGTCCCTTCGGCAGCCAATTGACGTTTTAAAGTCCGATCGGACATATGCAGTCGATCTGCGACATTTTCGATACTTAAATAATGCTGTTCTGAATTGGTCAAAATATCACGCACCCGCATAGCCAAACGACGGCGTTCACCTAATGCCGAGAGTTCAGCTTCACATTGGTTAATCGCAATCTGGCTGGCAAGGGGGTCAGCATTGACCATTTTTAAACTCAGGTATTTTTTATCAAAACTTGAGAGTAAATGAGGTTGTTCAAAACGGAAAGTATGCGATGGAAATTTTGCCATATAACGTTCAAAACCGTCTGGTTTCGGGAAATCAAAATCAATCTCGCCAGATAGATCATCACAACCCGTCAAGGCTTTTGCCATGGTGACAATGCCAAAGGTCAGGGCAATGGCAATTTCAGTTCTTAAAGGCTCAATGTCAAAATCACATTGCAATTGCAGCGTGGCTTTGTCACCAAAAGTGGAAAAATAAAGCTGTAAAAAGGGCAAACGGAGCTGAATAAAGCGGTTGGCCAAGACCAGGGCATCGCTAATATCATGTGCGGTCATGATGGCATAACCAATAAAACCATGAATGGAAATCCGCATTTGGGTACCCAAATGAAAACCCAGCGTTGGTTCACCAGTTAAACGTAAAGCATGTTTAATCAGCTCATTTGCAACAGGCGTTGGAATACGAAAATTTGGCTCGGCCAACTGCTCACTGCTTAAATGAAAAGGGGTAAACAATGCTTCTGCGTTGTAGCCCCAACGTGACACCACATCTAACAGGAGCAAACCGTAAACCCCGGGTATTCCTTGGTCTTGTCTTGGAGAAATCGTTTTCATGCGCTATCCATTGCACTCAGTCGTTTTTTCTATTTGTTGATTTTTCATATTGGCATGAAAAGGAACAGCATCCTGTTAAAATTGTTCGACAACCTGTTCAAAGTCGGTAAATTAAAAAGGTTTAAATTCCTTTTTAAAGATCACAATTTTCGTTGTAGAGATCAGCAGTACATCATTGTTTTGATTCAGTGCCTGAGTCACATAGCTCACTATAGCGCGGTCAGTTTTGGTTTTTGATGGCGTAATTGCAACAATTTCAACTTCAACATGAACTTTATCGCCAGGACGGGTCGGTCGTGGCCAGCGCAAGTTGGATTCCGAACCAATCAGTCCATAAGCGACAGGAAAACATTCTGTCCATAAACGCATGGTCACGGCACAGGTATGCCAACCACTTGCGGCAATCCCTTGAAAAACAGGATGCTCTTTAGCCTGATCTTCATCGATATGGAAAACTTGCGGATCATAGGCATGCGCAAATTGCTTGATTTCTTCCAAGGTCATTTCATATTCACGACTAATAAAACGATCACCAACTTTTATATCTTCTAAATACAGCATTAATGTGCTTCCTTTTTCTTCAATGCTTGTTGTTCTATCAAAAAACTGCCGGTTTGTCTTTGCCACAAATGCGCATAAATGCCATTCAGGGCCACAAGTTCATCATGCGTGCCTTGTTCCACAATTTTACCTTCATCTAGGACAACTAAACGATCCATTTGAGCAATGGTGGACAAGCGATGGGCAATGGCAATAACAGTTTTACCTTCCATTAAGTCATCCAAACTGGATTGAATAGCTGCCTCAACTTCGGAGTCTAAAGCACTGGTCGCTTCATCTAAAATCAAGATCGGTGCATCTTTTAAAAATACCCGCGCAATCGCCACGCGTTGACGTTGTCCACCAGAAAGTTTGACACCACGTTCACCGACATAGGCTTCATAGCCAGATTTACCGCGTAAGTCGGTCAGCTGGGGAATGAATTCTTCTGCTTTGGCTTTGCGAACAGCCTCAAACATTTCTTCATCGCTTGCATGTGGGCGACCATATTTAATATTTTCAGCCACAGTGCGGTGCAATAAAGAGGTGTCTTGAGTCACCAAGGCAATGCTTTTACGCAAACTATCCTGAGTCACATCTGCAATGTTTTGACCGTCAATCAAAATACGACCTTGGTTGAGCTCATAAAAATGCAGTAACAATTGAATCAGGGTTGATTTACCTGCACCAGAACGACCAACAATGCCAATTTTTTCACCGGGTTTGATGGTTAAATTTAAATGATCAATCACATTTTTATTGTTATAGGCAAAGCTGACATCTTCAAATTTGATTTCACCATGTTGTACCTGTAAGGGCTGAGCATCTTCCTTGTCTTGAATGCTAATAGGGCGACCCATGGTTTTCATGCCATCTTGAATGGTACCGACATTTTCAAATAGTGCTGAAGATTGCCACATCATAAATTCAGCAATGCTGTTGAGTTTTAATATCATCGCGGTAGTCGCAGCAATAATGCCCAGCTGAGCTTGCCCATTAATCCAGAGCCAAAGAGCGGTTCCTAAAACACCCACATATAAAACCACACTGAGTAAATTAATGCTGACTTCATACCGAACCCCTAAGCGCATTTGCTTATACACCGTGATCATAAAGCCTTGCATGGATTCTTTGGCGTACTGACTTTCACGGCCCGCATGGGCAAACAGTTTCACGGTTTGGATATTGGTATAGGCATCAGTCACCCGACCGGTCATTACGGCACGTGCGTCAGCTTGTTTATTGGAGATTTGGCTTAAACGTGGAATGAAATAGCAGGCAGCAATAATAAACAGCACTAACCACAACATCAGTGGTAAAATCAGCAGAGGGGAAATTGCGCCCAGAACAAAACTGATGGTGACAAAGTAAATCAGCACATATGCCAGCATGTCTCCCAAAATTACCCAGAACTCACGTACCGCAAGCGAAGTCTGCATGACTTTGGCAGATAAACGGCCGGCAAAATCATTATGGAAAAAATCCAGACTTTGCAGCAAAAGTAGGTTGTGAAAGCGCCAACGCAGGCGCATCGGGAAGGTGCTGTATAAAATTTGATGCTTGATAATCGATTGCATGCTGGCGAATAAAATATTGGCCAGCAGAATACCCGTCAAAAGGGTCAAATTTTGCGTATGTTCTACTAAAAATGTTTCAGGTTGGCTCTTGCTCAACCAATTCACTAAATCGCCAATTTTTGCATAGAGTACGGCTTCAAAACTTGCCGCTCCTGCAGTACATAATACAAGTAACAGCAAATAACGGCGAACGCCATTTGCAGCTTGCCATACAAAAGGGAAAAAACGCGTTGGAAGTGGTTCGTTTAAACCTTTGGTGGGATAAGGATCGACCAGTTTTTCAAACCACTGCAACATTGCTTACACTCCATTTGATTAAAACGATTTAATATCGGTATTATGCAATTTTTCCAGTATAAACAATATTCTATATTAACGTTGAAAGCCTGTTTGAATAAGTGTAAACAAGCCTCTATGCATTATAACCTGTTTATGTTTAGACCCTGAATGATGCCATACTGGAAAAACGGTTGAGATGTAAATTTTCTGGTAACAGTTCCTACAACACAACTTTTAGACGGTATTTTAAGATACCGCGTTGAAATTCGCGTCAATCATAAAGACTAACCTGAATACAAAGAGAGTCAAACTTTTAGCCCATGATGCAAGTCAGAAATTGGCTTAAAAATGTGAAATCGAAATTGAAATAAACCAATTATTCTATATGACGATCAATATGAAATGAACGGATGCTATTAAGCTTTACCTCAGCAATGCAGGTAACGTAGAGAGTAAATCCAAAACAAATACACTTAATTTAGTGAAAATATTTCCTGTTTCCAAAAAGTTTATCATGAAATTAAATCGTATGGATTTATCAGATCATGGGGGGCTACGAAAAGTATATTTATCTAAAATTAGGTTTTGATCCTATTTAACCTCGTATGATCCAGCATGAACTTTTGCAGATCCCTAGCTTTTTCGTACAAGCATCCGGTATGTAGGAATACTTAGCGACTTAAATAAAGCTGTATAAGAATTCTAGTCTCTCATAAGAAAACAAGAGGACTTTATTATTTTTACGGTATATTTATTAAAATAAAAAAACATTAATAAATTAAAAAACAATAACTTAAAATAAAATACGCATGCACAGAAAGTGCATCAGAACATTGTGTAACATTGCTTTATTGTGTGGAACATTTCTTGATTATTATCGTACTTTTAGTAATCAATGTTAATAAAGTCGCAATATATTTTTTGTAGATCAATCAGATATATTTATCAGGCTTACATTGAAGGAAATTGAAACAGATGTAGGCTTGGTGAATAAAATATAAGGAGTAGAGTTAATAAAGTCATGATTAGTGCGGTATATCCTAAACTATAGGAGGTAAATATAAATGACTACTCGAGAACCAGCTCAACAAAATCCGCAAAAACAACCAAACCAACAACAGCAACAACAAAATCCGCATAAACAACAGAAATAAAACTTTGATCTACTATCCTGAATATTAATTGTTATTCATGATTTTTTCTGTGTTCAAAGTTTTTCCAGATTTATAGTTTCATTATTTCTATTTATCCTTATTTATCAAAAAGGGAAGAATAATATGAACTCAAAAGATGTAAAAATCATAATCGGTGTCATCGTCGCTGTAATAATTGTAGTCATTCTTTATTCCCTATATGACAGAAATAAAGATGAAAACATGGGAAATTTGAAGAATGAGCAAGGTAATACACTGCTTAACCCTATGCACAAGATAAGTTCAAGCGCGTAGACCAATACGATAATGCGAAAGATGATCACAGTAATGAATTTAAATTAGATGCTTTTTTGAATATAGAAACTCCATAAGTGAAACTGGCTAGAACCAGCCAATGTCCCTAAACACAATATTGTTATAAGGAGAAAAAAAGATGGCGAATTCTGATGAAGATCGTATCAAAAATAATCCAAATACTGATGAGGATGATTCACACCCAGTGGGAACAGGTATAGGTGCAGCAAGTGCTGCCGCTGCAGGTGCTGCGATTGGTAGTGTGGGCGGTCCAGTAGGCGCTATAGTCGGTGGGACAGTGGGTGCAATAGTCGGTGGTGTAGCCGGCCATGCAGCAGGTGAAGCGATGGACCCCACTGTAGAAGATACTTATTGGCGTGAAAACAGTATTCATCAACCTTATTATCAGTCCACACAAAATACTTATCCTGATTTGGACTATGATAGAGATTATCGGCATGCCTATCGTGTAGGTTATGAGGATTTATCCGCATATGATTCAACCAAAAGGTTTGAAGATGTAGAGCCAGATCTTCGTACTAAATGGGAAAGAGCAAAAGCGGAATCCCGCCTATCCTGGGAAGAGGCTAAACATGCTTCCCGTGATGCATGGAATCGTTTACGTCCCTAGCTGCTACTGAATAACCTCAATCACCTTAAAACCAATCTTTTAAATTTTAAAATGATTGGTTTTTTTGATTGCGGCTTCTATGTAGAAGTTAAATCATATTTTGATCCGAATGTTTTTTTAATAGCCCTCAAGTGATGGCTAATTTTTGCAAGTTCATGTAGGTACATTAAGATACACACGTTAATAGCCGTCTCTGTAATTTATACAACATTTATTCACTCGCTCTCACCGTAAACAAATATCAAATTTGCATCCTTCATTAAGCAATGAACTAAAAATAAGTAAAGGTTTTTTGATTATAAATGGGGGGCACAATGTTAAAGCTAAGTGAGTTCAAGTAATGATTATGAATGTAGAGGGGATGGAGCCACTATGAATCAATAGTATGCAGTTACCGTATTTACAATGAAAGAAATTGACACAGACTTAGAGTGAGATAAAGCAAAAGAAAGAGTAAATTGAGAGTGTCGTGATGAAGGCGATAGAGATTCAAAATCTAAAGGAGGGAGTTAAACATGACCAATCAATCACAAAATCCACAACCTGACCAACCCACCCTACATATTGAACACACTCAACAGCCTGATGAAATAAAAGTACCTAATCCGCCTAATCCACAGCCTGATCAACCGAATCAACATCTTCAACAGTAAAATTCCCAGAAGTACCCCAATTAAGATGATGAAAGTTTATTCAGGCAATAGATGTAAAACTTTGCCTAGAATCGTGAATCAGGTATTTAGAACTTATTAATTCAAAAACAATAAATTAAAAAAATTAATATTAAATAAAAAAACCCTCGATTGAGGGTTTTTTAAGGTCACCATCAGTTCGTCATTTAAAATAAGTACCTTAAATCGATGGATGATTTGATTTTGCTAGCGTTGCTGAAACAGCCGAGAACTGCTTAAAATCGGCGCCAGAAGGGGCTTGATAAACTTTCAAACCAAATTCTGGAATAATCGCAATCAGATGATCAAAGATATCCGATTGTATCGCCTCATAATCCTTCCATACCGTGGTATTGGTAAAAGCATAAATCTCCAGTGGCAAACCTTCACTGGTCGGTTGTAACTGACGTACCATTAGCGAGTGATTCTTGCTAATTCCCGGATGCTGTTGCAGATAAAACTCGATATAGGCACGAAATGTTCCTAAATTGGTTAAACGGCGCTGGTTATACTGCGAATGATGGCTGAGTTGCAGGTTAAATTGCTCCAGTTCTTCTGCCTTGGTATTCAGATATTGATCTAGCAGAATAAAATCTTTCAGCTTGTCCTGTTCTTCAGCCGACATGAAATGCACACTGCTTTGATCAATCTGAATCGAACGTTTAATCCGGCGCGCACCGGCTTCCTGCATCCCGCGCCAGTTTTTAAAAGTGTCCGTCACCAGTTTATTGGTCGGAATCGTGGTCACCGTTTTATCAAAGTTCTGTACCGTAATGGTATGTAATGACATATCAATGACATCACCGTCGGCATTTAAAGACGGCATTTCAATCCAGTCACCAATACGTACCATGTCATAGGAAGAAATCTGTACCGAAGCGACCAAAGACAGAATGGTATTTTGGAACACCAACATCAGCACCGCAGCCATGGCACCAAAGCCTGCCAGCAAGGTAAAGACATCTTTTTTCAGGAACGTGCCTAAAATCATCAAGCCACAAACAATAAAGATAATCAGCTTAACCAGTTGTAAATAGCCTTTAATCGGCTTGTTTCTTGATTTTGGATTACGTTGATAAATCAGATTGAAAATGCTTAAAAACTCACTGATGGCCAAAGCCAAAGTCAGGAAAATAAAGGCTTGTGCGCCCATTTGAACAAAGGTGACGATTTTTTCTGAAAGGTGCGGAACAGTCACGATGCCGTTCATAATGACAATTGCAGGCACGATGTTGGAAATACGGCGGATAACATTATGTTCAGCAAAAATGCTCGAATTCGCCGACTTCATCTTGGAGACAAGCTTGCGAATACCTTGAACTACCACCTGCTTGGCAATAAAATTTGCGAGGACAGCCAGTAAAATCAAGATACTTAAAGAGGTCAGCATCTCTAACCATGGATATTGATCTGACCAATCTTGAATATTCTGGATAAAAGCAAAATGCTGCAAAAGTACACCCTCAATATGGAAATATAAAAATTCTTTATAGTTTATATAGTTATATTTTAATCATCGCTAATGATAACGTTTTAGCTACATGAACCCAAACTGAATTTACGACCTTGTGAAAGACTTGAGATCAGGCTGCGAGTATTTTTGGAATTTTATTGATTTTTTTATTTTGAGAGCAATGCCAATACGGATATTGGCATCGCTATTTTTAATTCCAGATTAACTGAACTTACCACATCAAATCATCAGGGATCACATAAGCTGCATATGGATCTTCTTCATCAGTGATTTGCTCATTTTTTTCAGAATTATTGACAATAATAAAGCCTTCCATTTTGTCATTAATACGATCTGCCAATGCCTTAGGCAAAACGGCATAACCCTCGCTTTCTTTGGCAATCACCAAGGAGCCTGAAACCAGTGCATTATAAATTTGCTGATTCAGATAAATCTTTTTGATTTTGCTGTCATCAATAAATTGATAAGACACTTCGCCATCGATGTCGCGAATTTTGTGCTGATTGATCATTTGAATAATCGCAGCTTTTAATTCTTTACCTTGCAACAAACGTTTTTTCTCTAAATCCAAGGCTTGGTCTTTCGCGAGTTTTTCTTGCTTATCTTGCGCAATTTTAGCTTTCAATTCAGCTTCGTTGCTTTGTCCAGTACGTTGCTCATGTACAGCCTGTTTAGACAGCTTTTTAGCCTTTTTATTATCGACTAAACCGGCTTTTAGCAATTGAGCCTGTAATGCATTTTTGACCATAATAAATTCCGAAACTACTCTTGACTACGTCGATAACGAAAATAAATAACCCAATATACGGCGCTAAGTGTCCAACTTAACAGCGCAGGGACAAGGAATGAATCTAATTTTAAATAAGGATAAATGATGCTGGCAACCAAGCCACCCACGAAAAATCCACATAAAATGGCTAAATGTAAAATAATCCGTCTGCGGTCTACATCTAGGCCACGTAAGCGATAACCTAACGCTAAACCCAAATCGGTCAAAACACCAGACAAATGAGTGGTTCGGATAATTGCACCTTTGTAATGGCTGATCATGGCATTCTGTACTCCCATCGCCACACATGCCCAAAGCAGGGCGTAACGAGGGAAATACGGCAATAGGAACCAGCACAGACCAATAAAAAAAGCCACCAGGCTTAAAGGGAAACCATAACGGCGTCCTAAGCTAAAGTGACTATTTCCCAGTATCAATCCGCTATAACATGAACCAATCACATAACATAGGACAACCAGGCCCAAGTAGAGGATCTGTTCAGGTTGCCAATGCAACAAAGCCATGGCCAACATGCTGACATTACCGGTCATATGTGAAACGGACTGATGCAACACGGTCACCAGTCCGAGGACGTTAATCATTCCTGCATTCATTGCAAGAAAAAAAGCACCTAATTGAACCCAAAGCGGTAAAGTTTGAAGAGGCATAACGTCATAAAAAAATCTTAATAATGACTATCTTAATCTAAACCGCGGTCTACAGCAGCAGTAAATAGCACATCTGTAGAAGAATTTAATGCCGTTTCAGTCGAATCTTGCAATACACTGATGACCATACCAATGGCAACCACTTGCATGGCGATATCCGAACTAATGCCAAACAAGCCACAAGCCACTGGAATAAGCAGTAAAGAACCACCGGCAACACCAGACGCGCCACATGCTGAAATGGTCGCAAGTACCGATAAAACCAGCATGGTGGTGAAATCAACCGAAATACCCAAAGTATTTACAGTAGCTAAGGTGAGGACGGTAATGGTCACTGAAGCACCCGCCATATTAATGGCAGCACCGAGTGGAATAGCAACACTGGCAGTAGATTCGCTCACACCTAAACGTTTGGCTAAATCCAGGTTCACTGGAATATTTGCAGCCGAACTACGGGTGAAGAAGGCGGTAATCCCACTTTCACGTAGACATTTAAATACTAGTGGATATGGGTTGGCGCGGGTAACAAATGCCACCATGATTGGATTAACCACCAAAGCCACAAAGAACATGGTGCCAATCAACACAGCCAATAATTGTGCATAGCTTTCAAAGGTACTTAATCCGGCTTCTGCAACGGTGACAGCCACCAGACCAAAAATACCGACAGGGGCAAAATTAATCACCAGACGAATCACTGTGTTTACGGCATTTGCAGCGTCGGTGAGCAGCACTTTTGTGGTGTCATTGGCATGACGGAATGCAGCACCCAAAGCAACAGCCCAAGCCAAAATACCAATAAAGTTCGCTTCACTAATCGCAACAACAGGGTTCGCCACAAAACTTAAAAGAAGATTCTTTAAAATTTCAATCAGGCTACCTGGCGGTTGCAAGTCTGCGTTTGCAGGGATATCCAGAAACAAGGTACTTGGGAAAATGATACTGGCAATCACTGCACTTAATGCAGCCAAGAACATCCCAACACCATACATCACCATAATCGGTTTGATTTTAGCGCCATGTCCGACTTTAAAATTAGCAATAGACGATAAAACCAACACAAAAACCAATATAGGTGCAACAGATTTAAGAGCTTTAATAAACAAGTCACCCAACAGGCTTAAATAGGGAGCCACATTAGGGAACAAAACAGCAACACCAATACCTAAAATAATGGCGATAATAATTCGGGAGACTAAACTCAAACGCATTAAAGCAGAGAACATAAGGGTGCCTTGTTACAAATACGAGGACTAAAAAAATTCACAAATATGTTCGCCATTTTATACCTAAAAGAGTTACTGCTAAAAATTAATTTTTATATAAAAACTAACTACTTATTTTTAAAGTTGATATTTTTATTTTTAAATATTTTTCAACTCAAAAATTCAAATATTGTTATCCTGAAAATGCTTCAAAGCATCATTATTGTGTCGGAATTTTTTCTAGAAATTATTCATTTATTCACAACCATGGACTAGATTTAATCCCGTCCATGGTTGTGAATAGGCTTGAGAAATTTAGAGTTGTGATTTATCTCATTCATTTAAAAAAACGTCAGGTGAAAGCTCTTGCATGGCTTGAAAATGCGACAGATAAATCTGACCACTTAAATGTTTTAACAGTTTCGAATGCTGTAATTTATCCATCACTGGACCCTTGATTTCTGAAAAGTGCAATTTGATATTAAGTTTTCTAAATTCAGCATTGATATCTTCCAGCATTTCTAAAGCACTGAAATCAATTGCACTGATACTGGAACAGTTAATAACCACATGTTCCAAATCAGCATAGGGACTGATCGCATTAATTAAAAAACCTTTAAAGGTATTGGTATTTAAGAAGGTAAGATTTTCATCAATACGCAGGGAAATCACTTTGGAAGATGTGAGTACATGATGACGTTGTACATTTCTAAAATGCTGCGTGCCTTCAACCAAACCAATCACTGCAATATGTGGACGGCTAATTCGCCACAATAAAAGGATAAAGGTAGAGACAATGCCGATAATTAAACCGGTCGTAATATCAATGCAGATTACGCCAAAAAAGGTAATCCACATGGCAATACCATCTGCTTTTGAATAACGCCAGGTTTCAATAAAAGGTTTGAAATCGACCAGCTTCCAGATAGAAACAATAATGGTCGCTGCCAAAATAGCCAAAGGCAAATCACGAAAAAAACTGGTGAAATAAAGGCTGACTAAAATAATCAGCAGAGATGAAAACACACCTGCCAGTGGTGTTTTAGCACCAGAGTCCGCATTTACCACGGTTCGAGATAAACTACCTGTGACAGGAAAGGCAGAACTCAGACCGGCACTTAAATTGGCTAAACCTAAAGCCACCAGTTCCTGGTTGCTGTTTAAATGACTGCGCTGTTGTAATGCAGTGGCTTGTGCGATGGATAAAGACTCGACAAAGCTAATCATGGCGATCATCGCAGCACCGGGTAATAAAGTGATGACCAAGTCCATATTCCAAAACGGCATAGTGATAGGCGGAAAACCTGAAGGAATTTCTCCCACAGTTTTAATGCCGATTTCTTGCAAATTTAGAAAATAAACCGCAGCAATTGAAGCCACCACGAGTACCAAAGGCAATGCTTTAGAGATAAAAGCTGTAGAACCGATGCGGCTTTTAACCGCATTGGAACCTAAAACTTTAGGCAGGTAGATAAGAAACAGCAATGCAAGAATGCCAAAAATGAATGTTTCAATATTGCTATAACGAATATATTGCCAAAAACTGAGCAAAAATTGAGGAATATTATTGGCTTCTAAAGGTACATCCACAAGAAATTTGAATTGGCCTAAAGCAATCAGCAAAGCGGAAGCAATAATAAAACTTTTAATCACGGGATGGCTAATCAGTTGAATCAGAAAGCCAAATCTAAAAATCCCGAGCAATAATGAAATGACCCCGACCATCACTGCAAGCAAACAGGCGGCTTGTATATAAACCGGAGAACCAACTTCAAATAGTGGATTTAAAGTGGCAAAGGTCATCATGGAAATAATCGCGACCGGACCGATCGATAGCGTAGGGCTACCACCGACCATGGCGTAAATAATCATCGGCAGAATGCTGGCATACAAGCCCATAATAGGCGGTAAGCCTGCAAGCATGGCATAGGCCATACCTTGCGGAACCAGCATTGCAATGACAATCAGTGCAGAAAGCAGGTCAGATTTAAATTTGGCTTGATTGTATTTTTGCAGCCATTGCCAAGCGGGCAACAACGTCGTTAAGCGAGTATTTAAATCTGACATATCTAAAACTAAATCACTATTTTAGATATATTATGCATAAAAAATGCTAAGAAGTCTTAATCTGAGTAGGTTGTTTATTTAATCTACTGATATTTATATGATTAAATTAGGTTTTTAGGACAATACAAATCATATAAAGTATTTAACAGCTGCACCATTTTTTCATCCTTAATCGAATAAAAAATCTGTTTGCCGTCACGACGGGTCGAAACCACATCACTTTTGCGTAACATCATCAGCTGTTGAGATAAGGTGGGTTGATTAATTTGGGTCATTTCTTCAATTTGCGAAACATTAAGTTCTTGTTTAGCCAGATGACATAAAATAAGTAGGCGATCTGTATTGGCGAGTGATTTTAATATCGTGACAACGATATCGACAGAATCATGCATAGCGGCAATTTCAAGATCGGTGTTCATAGAGCATTTCCATACTACTCATCAGTAATATACGCAGTATAAAGCCTGCATAATTGAATACATGATGAAAAAGTAATATTTTCAATGGTTTTTAATGAAGCTAAATATCAAATATTCTTATATAAATAAAAGTAAGGCATTGAGTTTAAACTCAATGCCTTATTTCAGTGCTAAAAATGCTGAAGTTATTTTTTAACCGGTTGCTTAAATTGTTTTAATTCTTTTTCATTAAAATGAAGCGCTTCAATTATGGCCTGACGAGTATCAAGGTCATACCAATTGAAAATAGCCGAAATTTTATCTTCAAAATCATCACTCATCACAAAATGATCATCCTGAATATTTAATAAGCTGTTTTGTTTCAGTATTGAAATAAAGCTTTTTAAGGTCGCACTGTCAAAATAATAGCCAGATTGAATTTTTTGAGTCTGGAAAAGTTTTTGCAATACCGCTTTGCCCATTTTCTCTAACTCTTTCATGGTCAGCGCTTGAGTCGGAGCGTACTGCTTGAGTAATTCTGAAATCATGATCATGTTATTCAGGCTAGAGCTAGATAGATGAGCAAGTGATAACAGCTTATTTTGCATCTGTTGATCTGATGCAATGGATACCGTGTTGTCTTGCTGAACAATCCAGCCTAACTGTTCTAAACTATTTAAAATTAATCCAATTTCATTTTCTAATTCGTCAAGATTCCATTTTAAGAAAAACTCTTCTTTAAAATAGGGATACATATTTTTAACGGTATCAATTAAATAATGACATGAAATCTTTTTATAAGATTGAATCAGCATGGCAATTAATGCAGGAACAATAAAACAATGCAGAATATTATTACTAAAATAACTTAACAGAATTTTTTGACTTTCAGCTACACGAATCCAGTTTTCATTATTTTGACTAAAAGTTTCAACCTGTTTTAATTTTTTAGCATATTGAATAATTTCAGCGCTGGATAATTCCGTCATCATCATTCTTGGATCGTATTTTGTGTCATTTAATAACTGACGATATTGATCAATCTGCGAGATTAAATCATTTTCACTTAGAGCATGATTTTCAACATTGAGTAAAATCAGTGAAATTAATGAAATAGGATTAACCACAACCGCTTTATTAATATTTTCTAAAATTGAACTCGCAACCTGATTCACTGTTTGAACCACAGGTTGAGGTAATTCATCATCAATATTGAGTTTAATTTGATCTGCTTGATTCGCCGTTAAAATTTTATCCAGAAAAATAGGTTCGCCAAAATTAACATGAACCTGTCCAAAAACTTTTTCAATTTTACGCGCTGAACTTAAAATGCCCCAGATTGATTCGGCTTCCTTGGGTTTGCCATTCAGTTCATTTAAGTACGAGGTACCTTCCATCAGCTTTTCATAACCAAAATAGGTCGGAATAAAAGCAATCGGTTTGGTCGCACCGCGTAAATGACTTTGTACTGTCATCGAAAGCATACCTTTTTTAGGCGGCAATAATAATCCGGTACGTGAACGTCCACCTTCAATAAAATATTCCAAAGGCGTGTTACGCGATAAAAGACTGTGTAAATATTCTTTAAAAACCGAAGTATAAAGTTCATTGCCACTAAAAGTACGGCGAATAAAATAGGCACCACCGCCACGCATGATTTGACCGACAATCGGCAGGTTTAAATTAATCCCGGCGGCAATATGCGGAACCATGAGTCCACGGTTAAAAATCACATAAGAGAGTAGTAAATAATCGATATGACTGCGATGGCATGGCGTATAGACAATTTCATAATCCTTGGCTAATTCACGCACCGTATCGAAATTATGCACTTCAATACCATCATAAAGTTGCGTCCATAACTTGGTCAGTGCAAGTTCTGCAAAACGTAAAGTTGAATAGGAAAAATCCGAAACCACTTCGGTTAAATAACCTTTGGCGCGATTTTCCGCTTCAAACATACTGATTTTATGATCAATACTTTCTTTGCGAATGGCATCTTGAACCGTTTCGGTTTTCATTAACTTATTAATGAGATTGCGACGGTCTGATAAATCGGGTCCTAAAATCGCTTCTTTGTGTTTATTAAAATTTGTATTGAGTTCTTTGACAATCGAATGTGCCGGAGAAAAGTTTGGATATTCAATTTTGGCTTTTTCAATTGCTGATTTAAGTGAAATCGGCTTATGAAATTCAATGTAGTTTTCACGGCTATATAATGAAATATTCAAGGCTTGTTTTAATTTGGATGGGGTCGCCCAGGCATCTGCAAATAAAGCTTTAAACCAGGAATTTTCATATTCAGGTGAACGTCCCCATAAAACGGTTACCGGTACCAGTTCAATATCGTATTCAGGGTATTTTTCCAAAACTTCAATCAGTCGAATGAGTTTGGCCGAATAATGGTAGGCCTCATTTTTGGAACTCGGTACATTTAAAGCCAGAATGGAGTCATCTTCTTTAAACTCCTGAATGCTTAAAGGTGTAAAAACCGAAGGCAGTTTTCGTGCTTGAGCTTCAGTATCAATGATGACCGTGTTGCTGATGGATGCATCTTGTAAAACATAACAAATTATTTTTTTATCGAGTTGATCTTCTATGGTTTTTTCTAATTCTTCAGTATTGCCTAAGACTTGAGGTGTCACGATTTTATCTAGAATCTTTTGCGTAAATTGTCGATAGAATCGGCTATAACCCTTATTAGACATTGTATTCCCTAAATCAGTTTTCATTTGCTTGATATTGTGTGCAATAACAAGGATAAATACAAATCTTATTGATGATAAATAAGTCATTTAAGTTGTAACTATTTAAGAAAAACCCAGCTGTGAGAAGGTGAAAAAATCTTTGTTTTTTAGGTTTAAATATACGCTTAAGGCAAAAAAAACTGGAATAGAAAAACTTATCTTCACAGTCCAAATGGCTTATGATGAAAGGCATGACTTTAAAATCAAAAGATCGCTCAAGGAGTTAAAATGAGTACAGATTCTGCATTTCCAACACCAAATAATTTAGGCATTGCGGTTTATAGTAATAATGCTGAATCTATTGGCAACACTCCATTAATTCGTATCAATCGCTTAATTTCTTCACCTGCAACGGTACTGGCTAAAATTGAAAGCCGTAATCCTGCATTTTCTGTGAAATGCCGTATTGGTGCCGCTTTAATTGCAGATGCTGAAGAAAAAGGTTTGCTTAAACCGGGTATGCATATTGTAGAGCCGACGAGTGGTAATACCGGGATTGCACTTGCATTCGTAGCGGCTGCAAAAGGGTATGACATCACTTTAACCATGCCTGCAAGCATGAGTGTTGAACGTCGTAAAGTGTTAAAGGCATTTGGTGCAAATCTGGTATTGACTGAACCAGCGAAAGGCATGAAAGGCGCAGTGGATGAAGCGGTTCGTTTAGCGACAGAGCAACCGGAGCTGTATTATTTGCCGCAACAATTTGAAAACCCCGCCAACCCTAAAATTCATGAGCAAACGACGGGTCCTGAAATTTGGGAAGCAACCGGTGGTAAGGTCGATATCCTGGTAGCTGGTGTGGGAACGGGTGGTACCATTTCAGGTATTTCACGTTATTTTGAGCAGGTAAAAAATCAGGCGCTTTATTCAGTTGCTGTTGAACCTGCGGAATCGCCAATTATTGGACAAACTAAACGTGGTGAGTCACTAACTCCGGGGCCACATAAAATCCAGGGGATCGGCGCAAACTTTATTCCAAAAAATCTGGATTTAGATTTGGTTGATGAAGTCATTGCGATTGAAAGTTCAGCAGCGATTGAATGGGCGCGTAAAACCGCGACTCATGAAGGTATTCTGGTGGGTATTTCAAGTGGCGCGGCGATGGCAGCAGCAGCTCAACTGGCAGCACGTCCTGAAAATGCTGGCAAAACCATTGTGGTAATTTTACCGGATGCGGGTGAGCGTTATTTATCTTCGGTTTTGTTTGAAGATATTTCTGCAGAATAATTTTTGTCAAAATTGAAATTATTTTAAGCGATAAAATTTAAGCGATAAAAAAAGAGTAAAAAGGCTGAAGTTGATCTTCAGCCTTTTTTTATTCAGTCTGTATGAATCACAAAATCTTAACGGATGAACATTTTTAAAATCAGTTTTTGGATAAATGTGCCATAAGGCGGATAGAACAAACGCATCAAACTAAATTTCGGTCGGTCAAACACAGCTTTTGCATGACTAAAGGTGACAAATCCTTCATAGCCATGATAATTGCCCATTCCCGATGTACCTACACCGCCAAAAGGCAGATCTTCCTGTCCGACATGGACCAAGGTTTCATTGAGGCAAACACCGCCACTATGGGTTTGCATGAGTACTTTTTGCTGATCTTGCTTGTTATAACCAAAATAATATAAGGCTAAAGGACGCGGTCTTTGATTAATATAATCAATCGCTTCGTCGAGCTGCTGGTAAGTCACAATCGGCAATAAAGGACCAAAAATTTCATTTTGCATCACCTGCATATCATCGGTGACATTGCTTAAAACATAATGCGCTAAACGTTGTCCTGAAGAAGGCTCGGTAATGACATTAACAGTCGCATTTTTTGCAGTTGCATCTTCAATATAGTGATTCAAGCGATTGAGCTGTCGCTCGTTAATAATTGCGGTGTAATCAGGGTTATCGGCTAATTTTGGAAAAAATTCCTGAATGGCGGCTGAATATTCTTCAATAAATTGGGCCTGCAATTGCGCAGGAATCAGCACATAGTCGGGCGCTACACAAGTCTGTCCGGCATTCATGGCTTTACCAAAGGCAATTCGTCGCGCACTCTCGCGAATATTGGCATCGGCTAAAACAAGTGCTGGAGATTTTCCTCCGAGTTCCAACGTCACTGGCGTGAGGTTGTTGGCTGCTGCACGCATCACATGTTTACCAACTTCACTGGCACCGGTAAATAAGAGGTGATTAAAAGGTAATTGGGTAAATTTCTGTGCAACTTCTGAATCACCATTGACGACACACACCAAATCTTCAGGAAATGCTTGAGCAATCAGTTGCTTGAATAGTGCAGAAAATTCAGGCGTATATTCGCTCATTTTTAAGATTACCCGATTGCCTGCAGCAAGAGCCTGACAGAGGGGGCCAATGGCTAAAAATAGTGGATAATTCCATGGCACAACGATACCCACCACACCGACCGGTTGATACAAGACATAACCTGTCGCAGGTTGGAAAAGAATACCAATATGACGCTTACTTGGACGCATCCATTTTTTCAAATTTTTTAACGCGTATTTAATGCCGTGCAGACTGGTCATGACCTCGAACATTTCAGTTTCAGAATGACTTCGGTTAGAAAAATCATGGCTAATCGCCACGTTAATCTCGGTCTTATTTTGCAGAATCAATTGCTGCAAGGTTTTAAGATGCTGTCTACGCTGCTCTAAACTCGGGTAACTGTTTTCAGTAAATGCCTGTTGTTGTTTTTCGAATAATTGTTGTAACTCGATCGAGATACTTTGATCGGTATTTTGATCCATTTTGTGATTCAACATCTTACATATCCTTTGCCTGTGGTGAGAGAGAATAACCTGAATTTTTCATTATGCTTTGGTTATTCTAACGTTACTTATAACTTTGAATTTTTTAGAAATATTAAATTGTGAATTCAAGCCTATCATTAAGCAATATGCATGAACTTAGAACAATGCTCTTATCTTTGCAGTTAAGCATGCAACTGCTTGGCGCGTATCATATCCACCGCTTTTTCAGCAATCATGATGGTCGGCGCATTGGTATTACCATTGACCACATTCGGCATGATGGAGGCATCCACCACACGTAAATTTTCAATACCATAGACGCAAAGCTGCGGATCAACTACGGCCAGCTCATCAACTCCCATTTTACAGCTGCCGACAGGGTGATACACGGTATCCGCACGTTCACGCAAAATGTGCCGAATTTCATCATCGGTTTTGACCGAAGCACAAAACAGATCTTTTTTATGCAGCATTTTTAATGCCGGTGAATGCATCAGTTGTTGTGTGATTTTATAGGCATTGACCATATCTTCAATATCATCTTCATGATCAAAGAAATTTGGGTCAATCAGTAGAGGATCATCGATGCTTGGACCACTGATTTGAATACTGCCACGACTTTTTGGATTGAGCAGGCAAACATGACAGGAAATACCATGACTGGCATGGAAAGTGCGTGCATGGTTGTCGACCAAGGCCACAACAAAATGCAGCTGTAAATTTGGAATGTCTTTTTCAGGCGTACTTTTTAAAAAACCGCCACATTCGGCGAAATTGGTGCTGAGCATGCCACGGCGTTCTTTACGGTAGCGCGAGATTTGTTTCATCAAGTCGATCGTACCGGCCAGTGAC
The DNA here is from genome assembly GCF_002135195.1 of Acinetobacter terrae. Classification (NCBI taxonomy): domain Bacteria; kingdom Pseudomonadati; phylum Pseudomonadota; class Gammaproteobacteria; order Moraxellales; family Moraxellaceae; genus Acinetobacter; species Acinetobacter terrae. The sequence continues at coordinate 187,840 of NZ_NEGF01000003.1, read as the reverse complement.
ACGCCAAAAGTGCCGGCAATATCACTGACGGTATAACTAAAAATAAAGTCAGGATGATCGTGGAAATTTTTACCCACACCCGGTAAATGCTGAGTCACCTCAAGCCCATGCTCAAGCAGCTCTTTTTCATCGCCAATGCCGGATAGCATTAAGATTTGCGGCGAATGCATTGCTCCTGCGCTTAGCAGCACTTCTTTATGTGCACGCAGCTGTTTAATTTGACCACCATGTTTAACTTCGACGCCAACCGCAACCTGATTTTCAATTAAAATACGCTGCATGGATGCATGAGTAAAAATGGTCAGATTAGGACGTTCCAAATGCGGAAACAAATAGGCACGTGCTACACTACAGCGCTCACCGTTAATATGCGTGACTTGATAAACGCCTAAACCTTCTTGTTCTGCACCATTAAAGTCATCCAGAATTTTATAACCTTGTTCTTTGGCTGCCGTAATATAACGCTCATGCCATGGACTATCAGTGCGTAAATTCGATACCGACAACGGCCCAGTATTGCCATGATATTCATTTTCAATATCGTGATTGTTTTCCGAGCGAATGAAATAGGGCAGTACCTCCTGATAACTCCAACCGTGATTACCGAGTTCCGCCCACTGGTCATAATCTTTTTGATGGCCACGCACATAAATCATGGCATTAATGGCAGATGATCCGCCTAAACATTTTCCGCGTGGTTGGTAGCCTTTACGACCATTCAGACCTTTTTGCGGCACGGTTTCAAAGGCCCAGTTATTGATTTTGCTGGGGATGCTGATCACGGCCGCGGCAGGTGTATTCACTATCCATGTATTGCCATGACTGCCAGCCTCTAATAAACACACTGAGATGTCTGGATTTTCGGATAAACGCCCCGCCAATACACAGCCGGCACTGCCGCCACCAATGACAATATAATCAAATGCCTTGTTTTCCATAGAGGATTTTGTTCCTGTTATTTATTCTTGAATGTCATTTTTTGTTTTAAGTGATATTTCTATTGTTTTTATCACCTATTAAAACTGATCTTACCGAAGCCTTAGACGAAAAGATATATACTTTAGCGCTTGATTCATAAAATAAAAAATATTGAATTCTTATTCACGCTTATCCAATGAATCATCAATTTAATTACAATTGCATGCCATATTCGATATAAATGAACATTGGAAATAGGTCGAAAAAAGCAGATGATATAGCAGTTTTAAAAATAGAAGATCAGGGATTTTGATTCGTGTTTGAACTTGACTGTAAATTACTCAGTGTTTTTCTTTATATTTATAAATATAAAAGTGTTTCAGTTGCAGCTGAATATCTGGCGATGAGCCAGCCGACGGTCAGTAATATCCTGAATAAAATCCGCCAGCATTATAACGATCCGCTTTTTTTAAGAATTGGCAACGAGATGGTGCCAACCGAACTGTCTAAACAGCTTTTCCCCTTGGTGAGTGAGGCGCTGAGTAAGGTTGAGATCATTAATAATTTCACCATTAATTTTGATCAGTCGACCTCACAGCAAAAATTTACCATTGCCATGACCGATGTGTCGCATTTGGTGTTATTGCCTAAAATTTCCCAGTATTTAAAACAACATGCCTCCCATATTCGCTTGAATGTGCGTGCAATTACCTCTGAAACCAGTTATCAAATGGCGAATGGTGAAATTGATTTAGCCATTGGTTTTTTACCGAATCTGGAAAATGGTTTTTATCAGCAAAAATTATTTGAACAATATTATGTAGTGATTGCTTCAAAAAACCATCCACGCCTCAGTCAAAACAGTTTAAATACTGAACAATATATTAGTGAGCAGCATATTGATATTGATGCAGGAATGGGGCATTACCATATTGAAAATGAGCTATTAAATTTAGAATTAAAACGTAATATCTTGATGCGTTTACCGAGCTATTTAGGTGTGGGACTGGTGGTTCAGGAAACCGATGCAATTGCGACGGTGCCTTATTATTTAAGTAAAGTCTTATTGTCACGTGGGAATTTGCAAATTTTTGAAGCGCCGATTACTTTTCCGACGTATGCGGTTAAACAATATTGGCATATGTCTTGTCATCATAAAACCAGCCATCAATGGCTGCGTCAGATGTGTCATGAATTATTCAGCCAAATGAATGAATTAGATGGTTCAGCTTATGGAATCATTCAGCAATAATAAAAACCACAAGCTCAATTATGGATTGTTATTAATCTACCGAAGAAATTTTATCCGGAGTCATGAGCGCTTGATTAATATACAGCTTGATTAAGCGTTCCCGTGAACCAATGGATTTTTGATAATGGGTTGAATTGAGTAATAAAGATGCCCCATAGGTCACCGTCCAGATATAAGATAAATAATCGCGAATCGACATGGCGCTATCAAGTGATTTTAAATATTCATCAGTCATGTCTTTGATTTCGATAATCCGTTCTTCACGCACCTGATATAATTCTTCAAATAATTCTTTTAATTTTCTTTCATTATTGGTTAATCGGTCTTCAATCACATGTAATAAAATAGTGCGGTTGGCATTTAACATGTTGTATAGCATGTACTGGGAGACATAGGTTTTAATATTATTTTTATATTTCTTTGAAATTTCTAACAGTCTTTTTTCATTCAAGATAATCAATTCTAAATACAGCTGATTCTTGCTTTTAAAATGTTTATAAATGGTACCCTTAGCAATATCCAGTTCAGAGGCTAACTCTCCAAGCGTAATATCTTGATTGTTATCCAGCAACAGCGTTTCTGCCATGGCTAAAATTTTCTCTTTGCGTAATAGAAAATTTTGTTGGCGTACTGTATTCATTGCAATCGTCCCAAGCAGACATTAAAAAAAGCGCCTTCAACATATACCAATAAAATCGTGATGACCATTCCACCATTGTCGGGTATGGGGAAAATTAATATTTAAAATAGATATTTTTATTTAACCCTATTTTGAATTTCATAGCTCTCAATTGCATAGCGAAAATTAAAAGTCAATAAATGAGAACCTGAGAGGTCAATAATCGCCAATAAAATTCCAATTAGGTAATAATTATTTTATTGTCTTTTTGCGCTGAAAAGTGAAATCACGGATTAAACGCAAACAGAATAATGTGCTGATCAAACAGTATTTCAATCGTATATTTAAAGATTAGGTTTTAGGATGGATCGTTCAATTCAAAGTAAATTACAGAAAAGATGTTTTATTCAGCCAACATTCGAGTGAACATCAGATGAACACATTTTAACGCTTAAACCCTTATGGGATTGTTCTTCAAATTTGGTCCTGAATTCAATAGCATTTCTCCTGATGGATATTGAAAACCGGTTTGAACGCCCAAATTTTATTTTTAAATATATATGGGTTGAAATAAAGCTCGTTATTTTCAGTTTAGGTTTTTACAACTTAAAAAAGCACTTCAATATTCAATGCGAAGTCTTCACCCAAGGAAAGCAATATGCCTATTTATAACGCACCACTTAAAGACATGGATTTTATTTTAAATGATGTATTTAAGGCTGAAGATTTTTGGCAAGGCAACGACGACTTAGCCCACATTGACATGGCAACAGCCAATGCCATTTTAGAAGAAATGGCCAAATTTTCTAAAAATGTCATTCTGGATTTAAACCGTTCAAGTGATGAAGAAGGCGGCGCTCAATTTAGTAATGGGGTAGTCACCACGCCAAAAGGTTTTAAAGAAGCATTTAAGCAATATGCAGAAGGCGGCTGGATTGGCCTGGGTGCGGAAGAAGAATGGGGCGGTCAAGGCATGCCGAAAATGCTGACCGTTCTTGCTGATGAAATGATTTGGGCAACCAATCCATCATTTATGCTTTACCCGCTACTTTCTGTGGGTGCAGGCATGGCATTGAATAACTACGCCTCTCAAGAGCAAAAACAAGCCTATTTACCTAAAATTTACACAGGTGAATGGTCGGGTACGATGTGCCTAACCGAACCGCATGCAGGGACTGATTTAGGCATTATTAAAACCAAAGCTGAACGCAATGAAGATGGTTCTTATGACATTAGCGGAACCAAAATATTCATTACCAGCGGTGAGCATGACCTATCAGAAAATATTATTCATCTGGTGTTGGCTAAAACACCGGATGCACCAGCAGGTTCACGCGGTATTTCATTATTCATCGTGCCGAAATTCCTGGTCAATGAAGATGGTTCATTGGGCGAACGCAATACGATGGGGGCCGGTTCAATTGAACACAAGATGGGGATTAAAGGTTCCGCAACGTGTGTATTGAACTTTGATGCTGCCAAAGGCTTCCTTGTGGGCAAGGAAAATGAAGGTCTGGCGGCCATGTTCGTGATGATGAACTACGAACGTTTATCTATGGGTATTCAAGGTTTAGGCGCATCGGAATTTGCCTATCAGAATGCGGCACAATATGCGACAGACCGCCTACAAGGCCGCAGTGCCACAGGTGTGAAATCACCCGAGAAACCAGCCGATTCAATTCTGGTCCACGGTGATGTCCGTCGTATGTTGCTAAATGGTCGTGCCAACAATGAAGCATCGCGTGCATTTGCCGTGTATGTCGGTCAGCAACTGGATATCACCAAATTTTCGAGTGATGCAGAAGCGGTTAAAAAAGCCAATGACCGCGTAGCGTTGTTAACCCCAATTGCCAAAGCCTATTTAACCGATACGGCATTAAATGCTGTACTCGATTCACAAATGGTGTTTGGTGGTCATGGTTATATCCGTGAATGGGGTATGGAACAGTGTGTTCGTGACCTACGGATCTCGCAAATTTATGAAGGCACCAACGGCGTACAAGCTCAGGATTTAATCGGTCGTAAAACCATTCGCAACAATGGTGCGAATATGGCGGAATATATCACTGAAATTCGTGAATTTGTCGCTACACTTGATGATTCACTTGCAATTAAAGCCGCAACTTTAAATGCGTGTAGCGAAGTAGAAGCCATCACCCAGTTTATTTTGCAACAGGCGAAAGGCGCACCCGATTTTGCCAATGGTGTTGCGGTAGATTACTTGCATGCAGTGGGCTTGCTGAGCTTCAGCTATATGTTTGCGAAAATTTCGCAAGCGGCTCAAGCTAAAACAGAAGCGTTCTATCAAAACAAACTTATTTTGGCGCAGTACTTTGCAGAGAAAGTGTTACCCGGCTTAACTGCACATATTGCACAAATTAAAGCCAGTTCAAACTTGATGATGCAGTTGCCAGAAGATTACTTTACTGCTCAATCTTAAGGTCTGCACTTGGGTTTAACCTCGATTTACATAGATGGAAATGATATGGGCTGGGTCTTCTGCTCATATCAAACAACAAAATTTATAAATTAGGATGGAAAAAATGATTGTTATTGTGAATGGTGTACGTACAGCGATGGGTGGTTTCCAAGGCGCACTTTCTGCATGTACCGCACCCGATTTAGGTGCAGTGGCCATTAAAGAAGCGGTTGCACGTTCAGGCTTACAGCCTACAGATATTGATGAAGTGATTTTTGGTTGTGTTTTACCTGCGGGTTTAAAGCAAGGTCCGGCGCGTCAAGCCATGCGCCAGGCAGGCTTACCTGATTCTACTGGTGCGACCACCATCAATAAAATTTGTGGTTCTGGTATGAAAGCGGTGATGCAAGCTGCCGATGCTGTTAAAGCAGGTTCTGCACAAATTGTGGTTGCCGGTGGTATGGAATCCATGAGTAATGCGCCATATTTACTTGAAAAAGCACGTTCCGGTTACCGTATGGGACATGGCAAAACTACTGATCACATGTTCCAGGAAGGCCTGGAAGATGCTGAAACCGGGCTTTCCATGGGTATCCTTGCACAAGAAATGGCAGATAAAAAAGGCTATACCCGCGAGCAACAAGATGCTTTTGCGATCAGCTCTTTAAATAAAGCAGTAACGGCAATTAATAAGGGTTATTTCAAGGCAGAAATTGCACCTGTAACCGTATCTAGCCGTAAAGGCGATGTAGTGGTTGAGCAAGATGAGCAACCACTGAATGCCAAAGCAGACAAAATTCCAACTTTACGTCCAGCATTTAAAAAAGATGGAACCATTACAGCGGCAAATTCTAGCTCAATCAGCGATGGTGCATCAGCATTGGTGATCACTTCTGAAGAAATTGCAGCTGAACGTGGTCTTGAACCTGTGGCTAAAGTTCTAGCCTATGCAAGTCATTCACAACATCCTTCTGAATTTAGCATTGCTCCGGTGGGCGCAATTGAGAAAGTCTTGAAGCAAACTGGCTGGACTGCTGCAGAAGTGGATCTTTGGGAAATTAATGAAGCCTTCGCGATGGTGACCATGGCAGCCATGGATGCTTTCAATTTAGATGAAGCCAAAGTCAATGTGAACGGTGGTGCGTGTGCACTTGGACATCCACTGGGTTCATCGGGTTCACGTATTATTGTCACGCTAATCCATACACTTCAACGTACCGGTGGCAAGAAGGGCATTGCAACATTATGTATTGGTGGTGGTGAAGCGACTGCTGTTGCAGTTGAATTGATTTAAACCGATACAACAATAAATACATGAAACAGCACAACAAACGCCATGATTCTAGTGCGCTAGGATGATGGCAAAAATTATGTTTATGTTGAGATTTTTTAAATGAAAAACGGTTTAGAACGCATTCGCTTAGTCTCCCTTCGCGACAAAATAATGTCTGCTCAACAAGCGATTGAACTGATTCAAGACGGTGCTGTAATAGGTTTAAGTGGTTTTGGTGGTGCGGGTGAAGCCAAAACTGTCCCTTTGGCTTTGGCTGATTTCGCTCAACAACATCCTTTAAAAATTACTCTTGCCACAGGTGCAAGTTTGGGCAATAAAATTGATGGCCGCTTGAATGAAGCGCATGCCATTCAACGTCGTTATCCTTATCAGGCCGATCCTGGCTTGCGTAAATCCATTAACGACGGTGAAGTGATGTATATCGATCAGCATCTGTCTGAAATGGCAGATAATATTCGTCATCATAATTTACCGCGTATTAATGTGGCTGTCATTGCAGCAACCGCCATTACTGAAGATGGTCAGATTATTCCAACAGGTTCATGCGGTAACTCGGCTAACTTTATTGAAATGGCTGATCATGTGATTATTGAAATTGATAATACAATCAATCCTGTGCTTGAAGGCGTCCATGATATTTATGTGCCCAAAGCCCGTCCAAATCGTGCACCGATTCCCTTGATTCACGCCGGCGATCGAATTGGTACGATTGGAATTCAGGTCAGTCCTGAAAAGATTTCCGCGATTGTACTGAATGATATTCCAGATACATCCTTCAATATGGATGAACCGGATAGCGATACCTTGTCCATTGCCAAACACTTGATTCAGTTCTTTGAGAATGAAGTGGCAGCAGGGCGCTTGCCGGAAAATCTGGGTCCATTACAGTCAGGTGTGGGTTCAATTGCCAATGCAGTATTTTCTGGCTTTGAGCATTCCAATTTTCATCATCTGGAAATGTACTCGGAAGTTTTGCAGGACTGTACTTTCGACTTGATTGATTCTGGCAAAATGACTTTTGCTTCAGGTTGTTCAATGACCCTGTCTGACGCTTGTGCCAAACGCGTCATGAGAAACTTTGAACAATACAAAGACAAGATTGTGCTACGGCCGCAAGAAATTTCCAATAATCCTGAAATCATCCGTCGTTTAGGGATCATTGCGATTAACACGGCACTTGAGTTTGATATCTATGGCAACGTGAATTCGACCCATGTCAGCGGTACCAAAATGATGAACGGAATTGGCGGTTCAGGTGACTTTAGCCGTCATGCACATCTGGCAATTTTTGTGACTAAGTCGATTGCCAAAGGGGGCGCAATTTCGTCAGTCGTACCCATGGTCAGTCATACGGACCATACCGAACATGACATTGATGTTTTAGTTACGGAGCAGGGTCTGGCAGATTTACGCGGTTTAGCACCGCGTGAACGTGCCCGCAAGATTATTGACTGCTGTGTGCATCCATGTTACCGCGATGCGTTAAACGACTATTTTGACCGTGCTTGTGCTAAGGGCGGGCACACACCGCATATTTTGCAGGAAGCTTTGTCTTGGCATGCAAAATTTGAAGAAACTGGCAATATGCAGAAAACTGCATAAGACCAAATCTAACTAGAAAATGAGAGAACCCATCATGAGATGGGTTTTTTTTATGAATGAAATGTGGATATAAATTTCAAAAAATGACGAAAGCAAGACAGATGCAGTACTGCTGAAACGCTTTGCCTACAAGAACCTGCTTAATCGAAAAGGCGTTCTTTTTATAATGACCGCTTTGCAATACTCAAGGTCAAAATTTTGAAATATATTCAATATTTTTCAGCAATTACGTTATTACTTCTGTTAACCGCTTGTGCTAAAGCACCGGATTATCAAGGTACTTGGAAAAATACCTTAGAAAACCCAAAACTTGAAAATTCACTCGTGATTGCCAAAAATGGTGACAATTATTTCATTACCAATACCTTAAAAGACAAAGCAACCGGTAAAACTGAAAAGAAAAATCCTGTTCCTGCCTCAGTTAGCAAGAATGGTTTGCTTGAGGTGAATGCAGGTGCCGGTGTGGTTGATTTTGCGATTGACGAGAAAACCGGAAATCTGGTGGGTTCAGGCTCAATTTATAAAAAAGCAAAATAATTGAATGATTGTATCCGATGCCGTGGCTTAGTTTAGTTACGGCATCTTTTTTATCTCACTGATAGAATTTAATAACTCGGCATAATCTTGCACAAAATAATTTGTATAGGTTTTAATTTATTTTAATTCATGTACCGAATATTGATCATAGATAGCCTATATCGATCCTCACATTGTGAACTGCTTCAACACTAATCAATGAATCTTCAATAATGAGGCAATATTCAGCTTGAACCTCAAATTGTTGAAGACTTTTAAATACACTTTTTTAAGTTACGTATCACGCTGTTGTTGAATAAGGTCTAGATTTATTTTTGCTGGTGTGAGTTGTTCAATCAAATTGGCATCCCCTTGATTTCCGCTACTGACGGAATCAATTAAAGTTCCATCTAAATCAAAACAAATTAGTTTTTTTCCTTGAAACATCGACATTTTACGTTTTGTTGAGTTGAATGACCTGAATTATATCTCGTCTCAATATGGACAGCGCTTTAAGTACAAAATTTTCTCATGAGCTATGATTTGAAAATCTTTGTTGAAGCTGGCTAAATAGGATTTGCATGCCTTGAGTCGCTGTTTCGGGGATTAAATGATATTGCTGCGGTACACGAAGGTGATCGGCTTTAGGGTCGATATAATAGGCTTCACAGCTTTCAGGTATTTCATGAATCAGTCCGGCAACTGGGTAAACCACTAAACTGGATCCGATCACGATAAAAATATCGGCATCTTGAACCAGTTGCATGGCTTGTTCATAAGCCGGAACTGCTTCGCCAAACCAGACCACATGCGGACGCAGCGGATAGCCTTGCGGGCATTTGTCGAGTTCCAGATTTAATTCCCAACCTTGAATCGGATAGAAAGTCTCAGAATACTGGGCACCTGGGGCAGAGCTTTTGGCTAAGCGAATATTGCCATGTAAATGTAGGACATACCGGTTTCCAGCACGTTCATGCAAATCATCTATATTTTGGGTAATCACATAACAATCTGCAAAGTCTTGAATTTTGGCAATCAGTTGATGGGCTAAATTTGGCTGTGCTTCCAAAACACTTTTGCGCCGTGCATTATAAAAGCGTTGCACCAGTTCCGGATTTCTTTTCCATGCTTGGGGCGTCGCGACATCTTCAATCTTGTGGTTTTCCCAGAGCCCATCATGATCACGAAACGTATTGATTCCGCTTTCTGCACTCATTCCTGCACCGGAAAAGATCACGATTTTTGGCATTTTTTCTCAGTTCTTTGTCTTTAATTTAAATAAACGTATCATAAATTATTCAGGTTTTGATAGGTTTTATAGAGCACTGCAATTTTACTTTTGAGCCGCTATAAAGCAAAAGCCCCCACAAATTTGTGAGGGCTAATTCTGTTATTTTTCTATTAAGCAATAAACTGCTGAACAGCCTGATTGAACTCATTTGGACATTCAATATTTGAAATATGCGAGGCATTAATTTCAAATAATGCGCTATTTTTAATATGATTTACCATATATTGACCGTCTGAAACTGTGGTCACTGGATCTTTTTGACCTGCAATAACCAGTATCGGTACACGAATTTCTTCTAACTGTTCACGTAAATCTGCTTTTGCTAAAGCTTCACAGCAACTTGCGTAACCTTCGGCGCTGCCAGCTGCCAGGCTGTTTTGCAACTTTTCAATTTCTGCTGCATTGCTTTGAATAAATTTATCTGTAAACCAGCGCCCGGCTGCAGTTGAAGCGATCGGCTGTAAACCTTGCTCACGCACCAGTGCTGCGCGCTCATTCCACGCTTGTTCTTGACCAATTTTCGCTGCAGTATTGCAGACAACGATTTGGTTAAAACGTTTGGCCTTGTGAACGGCAAGCCATTGACCGGTTAAGCCACCCATTGAAATACCACAAAAAACAGCTTTTTCAATATTAAGATGGTCAAGCAAGTTCACTACGTCTTGACCCAATTGCTCAAGCGTATAGGGACCTTGTGGAGCTGATGATGCACCATGACCGCGTGTGTCATAACAAATCACAAAAAAATCATCTTTAAAATGATCAATTTGAGGTTGCCACATTGCATAATTCGTCCCAAGCGAATTTGAAAAAATGATCGCAGGTTTAGTCACATTACCAAAGGTTTGGTAATTGATTTGAGCACCATTAGAGCTAAAAGTTGGCATTTCATTAAATCCTTAATCTTATAAATCCCCCTAAATCCCCCTGAGCGAGACTTAAGCATTGCTTTAAGTCGATGCGCAAGAAAGGGGGACTTTGAATGAGGATTAAACGCGTTCAATAATTAAAGCGATACCTTGACCGACACCAATACACATTGAACAAAGGCCATACTTGCCACCAGTTTGTTCCAGCTGATTTAAAGCAGTCGTCACCAGACGTGCACCTGATGCACCGAGGGGATGACCAATCGCAATCGCTCCACCATTCGGATTCACTTTTGCTGAGCCATCCTCTAAACCTAGGTCACGGGTTACGGCTAACGCTTGAGCAGAAAAGGCTTCATTCAGCTCGATGACATCCATCTGCTCTAAAGTCAAACCAGTTTGTTTCAACAGCTTTTTAATCGCAGGTGCAGGACCAAAGCCCATGATGCGAGGTTCAACGCCGACCACCGTTGCGCCAATAATTTTGGCCCGTGGTTTCAAGCCATACTGTGCTACAGCATCATCCGAAGCAATCAGAAGGGCTGCTGCCCCGTCATTGATTCCTGACGCATTACCTGCCGTCACCGTACCCTCGGCTTTCACCACAGGTTTCAGCTTGGTTAAACCTTCTAATGTTGTTGAAGCACGTGGATGTTCATCGGTATCCACGACAACAGGATCGCCTTTACGCTGCGGAATCACCACAGGCACGATTTCCTTGGCAAAGAAACCTTTTGCTTGTGCTGCTGCTGTGCGCTGCTGACTTGAGAAAGCAAACTGGTCTTGGTCTGCACGGTTAATGTTGAACTGTGCAGCCACATTTTCAGCAGTTTGCGGCATGGTTTCGACACCATACATTTCTTTCAGTTTTGGATTGATAAAACGCCAGCCCATGGTGGTGTCTTCAAGTTTTTGACTACGACCAAAGGCAGTTTCCGATTTGCCCATTACCAATGGCGCACGACTCATGGATTCCACACCGCCGGCAATAATCAGGTCTGCTTCACCGGCTTTAATGGCACGCGCTGCCATCGCCACCGCATCCAGCGATGAACCACATAAACGGTTGACGGTCGTTGCAGGCACCTGATAAGGCAGACCTGCAAGCAGTGCTGACATGCGACCCACGTTACGGTTGTCTTCGCCGGCCTGATTGGCACAGCCATAAATCACATCATCCACCGATTCCCAGTTCACTGACGGATTTCGCTGGATCAAGGCTTTGATTGGAAGTGCACCGAGGTCATCGGCACGAACGGGTGCCAGACCACCGGCATAGCGACCGAATGGGGTACGGATGGCATCTACGATATATGCATTTTTCATTGTGTATTTACTCACATATTTAAAAGAAGAAAACTCCTCCCTTTTTTAAAGGGAGGTTGGGAGGGATTTAATGAAGTAGTTTTATTCCTCAAATCCTCCCTAAATCCCTCCTTTAATAAAGGAGGGACTTCCCCTTAATTTGATTGAGTCGCATCAATCAGTTTGGCACCGGTCAATGACTGTAATTCTTCAAATGACAGACCTTCAACTTTCTCAATCACTTTCATGCCGTCGCTTGTCACATCAATCACACACAGGTCGGTATAGATACGGTCGACACATTTCAGGCCGGTTGCCGGATAGCTGAGTTCTGAAACAATCTTTGGTTCGCCTTTTTTGGTCACGTGGTCTGTAGTGATAAAGACTTTCTTTGCACCCACTGCCAAATCCATCGCACCGCCCACTGCTGGGATGGCATCCGGTGCACCGGTATGCCAGTTGGCCAGGTCACCATTTTCAGCGACCTGAAATGCGCCAAGCACAGCAATATCTAGGTGACCGCCACGCATCATCGCGAATGAATCGCCATGATGGAAGAAAGAACCGCCTTCAAGCAAGGTGACAAACTCTTTACCGGCATTAATTAACTCTGGATCACGGTCTTCTTCAGCAGGAGGAGGACCGAAGGCCAGCAAACCATTTTCAGAGTGTAAAAACACGTCTTTGTCTGAAGGCAGGTAGCTGGAAATCTTGGTCGGCAAGCCAATCCCGAGATTGACATAGGCGCCATCTGGAATGTCTTGTGCCACACGTTCAGCAATCTGGTCACGGCTTAATTTGGTATAACTCATCTTTTAATACTCCAATGCCAATTACTGTGCAGGTTTTACTGCAACCACGTGTTGAACAAAAATCCCCGGGGTGATGATGTGCTCTGGATCAAGTGCACCCAGTTCAACCACTTCAGAAACCTGGGCAATGGTGACATCGGCTGCCATGGCCATAATCGGGCCAAAGTTACGTGCCGATTTACGGTAAACCAGATTGCCCCAGCGGTCGCCCTGATGCGCCTTGATCAAGGCAAAATCGGCCTTGATTGGATTTTCCAGCACAAAGTCTTTGCCGTCATAGTTCAGGGTCGGTTTTCCTTCCGCCAGCAAGGTACCAAAACCGGTTGGGGTATAGATGGGACCGAGGCCCATACCAGCCGCCTGGATACGGCAGGCCAGATTGCCTTGCGGAACAAGTTCCAGTTCAATTTTCCCGGCACGATAGATTTCATCAAACACATAAGAATCGGACTGACGAGGGAAAGAACAGATAATTTTGCGCACCGCACCGGTTTTGAGCAGCTTGGCCAAACCGTAATCGCCATTACCGGCATTGTTGTTGACAATGATCAGGTCTTTAACACCCAGTTCAATCAAGCCATCAATCAGTTCAGCCGGTTGGCCAGCCGTACCGAAACCACCAATCATGATGGTTGCACCATCTTTAATTTGGGAAAGTGCTTCAGTCAGTGAAGCGGAGCTTTTATCAATCATAATGTTTCCTAGACAATCATTTACCCATTAACTTTTAGAGCTTTGAGTTGAAGGGAGAGCAGTGCTATTCGGTTCAGGTTTAGTTAAAACTAAATGTGCAATGACACCGATACAAATACCCCAAAATACGGAACTGAGCCCTAAAAAATGCATGCCAGAGGCAGTGGCTAAAAAAGTGATGAGAGCTGCATCTCGATGAGATTCATTTTTCATCGCGACAGAAATATTGGTTGCAATCGCACCCAGTAAAGCAAGACCTGCTAATGCAGCGACCAGTTCTTTAGGCAGTAAGCTGAACAACATCACAATACTGCCGGCAAATAAACCGCCTAAAATGTAAAAAATACCGTTAGCGATTCCGGCGATATAACGTTTGTCTTTCAGTTCATGGGCATCTTTACCCATACATAAAGCAGCAGTGATAGAGGCCAGAACGATGGTAATCCCACCGACACAAGCGACTGCCAAGGATGCAATACTGGTTACCGTGATAATCGGTTTAGCCGGAGTGTCATAACCACTGAGTTTCATGATGGCCATACCCGGTAAAAACTGACCGGAAAGACTGACCAGAATCAGTGGAATGGCCAGATTCAGGGTTGAACTCCATGTCCATTCAGGGGCAATGAATTGCGGAATGGCGAGGGTGAAATCGACATCCACCGGATTCATCTTGCCTAAAACCAGACTCAGAACCACACCTGAAACGAGCACCCAAACCATGGCATAGCGTGGCACTAAACGCTTTGCAACGAGAAACACCATCAGCATGCCAAAAACAATCATCGGCATGGTGTCAGTTGCAGTAAACAGCCCCAGACCAAACTGAAAAAGGATTCCGGCCATCATGCCAGCTGCGACATCTTGGGGAATCCATTTCAATAATTTGTCGAAATAACCGGTAATTCCAATCAAAAAAATCACCACAGCAGAAGTGATGTATGCGGCGATGGCTTCATTCAATGAAATATTGGGGAACAGGGTCACCAATAATGCCGTTCCCGGTGCAGACCACGCGGTAATCACCGGAACTTTGTATTTAATCGAAAGAAAAATACCGGCAACAGCTGCACCAATTGAAATTCCCCAAATCCACGAAATCATCATGGCACTGGAAACTTGCGCTTTTTGGGCGGCTTGGAAAAAAATGATCAGTGGACCTGAATAGGAAATCAGCACGGCCAAAAATCCTGCGACCGTGGCTGAAATGGACCAATCATCTTTTAATGTTTTTAACAGGGTCGTCATTGCGCTATTGCCTCCATGCGTAGAATTCAATGATCCTGTTGAATTTTGATGAGATCAGGTTTAACCCTGATCGCCACCACCTACAGGAACCACAGTTCCTGTCATATATGAAGATTCATCTGAAGCCAAAAATACGATGGCATTCACCTGTTCTTGAATGGTGCCGTAGCGCCCCAAGAAAGTACGGTCAATGGTTTGATCGACTACTTGTTGCATCCACGCTTGTTCATTTTCAGAAAGTGGATTGGCATTGCGTGGCACTTTACGTGGTGGCGCTTCTGTACCCCCAGTTGCCACCGCATTGACACGGATACCATCTTTGGCATGTTCAAATGCAAGGGCAGCCGTTAAACCATTTACGCCACCTTTAGAAGCAGAGTAAGGCACACGGTTGATACCACGTGTTGCAATAGATGAAACGTTAACGATAGTACCTTTTTGATTTTTAATCATTTCAGGTAGCACTGCACGGCAGCACCACATCGTTGGGAACAATGAACGATTCACTTCCTTGATAATTTCTTCTTCAGAAAATTCTTCGAAAGGTTTCATCCAGATCGCGCCACCGACATTGTTAATCAGGGCATCGACACGACCATAAGTCGCTATTGCTTTTTCAACGACCGACTGGGCACCGGCAAAAGTTTCCAGATTGGCTTTGACAGTAATCGCATCGCCACCAGTGGCTTCAATTTCAGCCAGTACTTCTTCCACATAAGGGGAAAGGTCAGCCATCACCACTTGTGCGCCTTCGCTGGCAACTTGCAGCGCCACACCGCGACCAATGCCTTGAGCGGCACCGGTCACAATTACGACTTTATCTTGAAATCTTTGACGATCAGACATTTGATGGATTCCCGAATTAGTTTGCAGAGAATTTTTCAAATAAGAAGCTTGCAGGTTTAACACCTTCAGCATCTAACCAGCCGCGTACGGCTTCTACCATCATGACAGGACCACACAGATAAATATCGACATCGCCTGCATTTAACCAGTCATTTTCAATATGACCTGTCACATAACCTTTACGCTCATGTGCAGATTCCGGATTTGCAACTACAGTACGATATTCAAACCAAGGGAATTTCTCTTGAAGTTCATTCAGTTTTTCAATTGCCACCAAGTCAAAGTCATTGGTTACACCAAAAACTAAACGTACCGGATGTTCTGAACCTTTTTCTTCAAGCACTTGCAACATTGACATAAATGGTGCAATACCCGTACCACCTGCAAGCATTAACACAGGACGAGTAACTGGACGTAAGTAGAAACTACCAAATGGACCGGCGAAAGTCATTTTGTCGCCCGCTTTGGCATTGGCACTTAAGAACTCGCTCATTTTGCCATTTGGTACGTTACGTACCACAAAACTGGTTAAACGATTACCCGGTTTAGAGCTGAAAGAATAAGAACGGGTTTCAGTGGTTCCTGGAATACCCACATTGACATATTGACCTGCCAAGAAGTGAACGTCAGGCTGACCTTCGTCTAACTGGATGTCAAAGGTGATGGTCGAGTCAGATAAATTTTCTACACGCGCCAAAGTACCTTGGAATGCGTGAATTTCAGTTTTACAAACTTCTGATGAAGCTTGAATCTGGAATACTGCGTCTGAAGTCGGTTTACACTGACAAGCTAGGATGTAACCTTCAGCTGCTTCTTCAGGGGTTAAAGCATCTTCAATATAAGTTTCTTCAGGCATGTCATATGAACCTGATTCACAAAACGCACGGCACGTTCCACAAGCACCATCACGGCAGTCTAAAGGAATATTGATCTTTTGACGGTAGGCTGCATCTGACAGTGTTTCTCCGTCCGAAACAGAAATAAAACGTGTAACGCCATCTTCAAATTGAAGTGCAACATTGTGGTTTGACATGGCTGAATATCCTATATTAAATCTTTGTAACTGGACCTTTCAGCCAATTTTCCATCTGGCTGAAAGGTTTTACCGTCTGTGTGAGCAGTCTTAGAGGTGATACACATCAATCACTTGATTGATGTAATCATTTTTGAGAACCACGTATTTGTTCAAGATTTTGAACTGCTCGCTTGAGCAATCAATCACATAACGTGACATACCGAAGTAGCTGTAATTGGTTTTATAACGGAAACTCAAAGTATTCCAGTTAAAACGCACAGTTACTTGATCACCGTTTTGTTCAACAATTTCAATATTGCAAATGTTGTGACTGGTACGGGTATCCGGCATGGTTGCAGAAGAACGTTCAGTCTTGATACGGAACACGCGGTCTTCTAAACCTTGACGGTCAGGGTAATAAATCAAAGAGATTTCAGACTGAGGATCTGTAGTCAGTTTGTCATCATCATCCCAAGATGGCATCCAGAATTCTGCTGATGGGGCATAGCACTGTAACCAGTCATCCCATTGTTCATCATCCAGAAAACGAGCTTCTTTGTAGAGGAATTGAGCAATTTTTTCTAAAGTAATCGCGCTCATGCGTTTTCTCCTTCAGTTGCAGCAAGTTCTTTTTCAGAAGTAATCGCGTCTTTCATCAGATGTAACCAGTGTTCATGCTGAGCAAGATACAAACCTTCATCTTCAGTTTTAATTCCTGAAAGTTTTGGTTTTAAACCAATTTCATTGGCTGCATCATCTGGACCTTGAATCCAGTGTTTTGCACCACGGCTCATATCATTCCATTCAAGCGCAATACCGGCATAACCCGCCTGACAGGCACGGAATTCTTCAAGATCGTCTGGAGTTGCCATACCTGAAGCATTAAAGAAGTCTTCATACTGACGAATACGGCGTGAACGCGCTTCTTTGTCTTCACCCACAGGGGCGATACAGTAAATGGTCACTTCAGTTTTGCTTGGAGATAACGGGCGAAGTACACGAATTTGTGAACCGAACTGATCCATGAAATAGACGTTTGGATAAATACACAGGTTACGAGAACGCTCGATCATCCATTTCGCCATTGCAGCACCGAATTTCTCGGTATATTCCTCTGCTTTAGGGAAGTTTGGACGGTCTTCAGGGTTCGCCCATTGGGTCCAAAGTAACATGTGACCATTGTCGAAACCGTAAGAACCACCGCCTTGTTTACCCCAAGAACCCGCACTCATGGCACGAATGTTGTCACCGGCTTCTTTTTCTTTACGTTGCTGAGTCGTTGCAGCATAGTTCCAGTGTACTGCAGACACGTGGTAACCATCGGCACCATTTTCAGCAGTTAACTTCCAGTTACCTTCATAAGTGTAGGTAGAAGCACCACGTAAAACTTCAAGACCTTGATCAGACTGACCCACAATCATGTCCATGATTTTAGTCGCTTCGCCAAGGTATTCTTCTAGCGGTGGAACATCGGGGTTTAAGCTGCCAAACAAGAAACCTTTATAGCTTTCGAAACGGGCTACTTTCTTAAGATCGTGAGAACCATCTTTGTTAAAGCAGTCTGAATAGCCTGCATCAGCAGGATCTTTAACTTTTAACAATTTACCCGAGTTGTTAAATGTCCAACCGTGGAATGGGCAAGTATAGGTCGCTTTATTGCCTTTCTTATTGCGACACAATTGTGCGCCACGGTGTGAACAGGCATTAATCATGGCATTCAATTCACCTGCACGGTTACGTGCAATGATGATTGGTTGACGGCCAATATAAGTGGTATAGAAATCGTTATTATTCGGAATTTGGCTTTCATGTGCCAGGTAAACCCAATTGCCTTCAAAGATATATTTCATCTCTAAATCGAATAAGGCTTGATCTGTGAATACTGAACGATGAAGTTTGAATTCACCTGTTTCATAGTTTTCAACAAGTAATTCATCAATGCGATCGAGATGGCTGGTGTTAATTACAGGAATACGTGGCATGTCCGTTCTCCGACTTTCCAAATTTGGGTAAGTCCCCGAAATGTCATTAAATTGACATCTCGGTTCCTTATCATGAGCTCATTAAGCGCTTGCGCGGCGACGTTCAACTTCAGTAGAAGGTGCACCTTCTTTATCGTGTTGAAGAACGACGTTGAATTGAATGTGTTTGAAAGGACCTTTCAAACCACGACGCGCGATTTCAGCTTCATCAGTAACATCAACAGCTTCTGCAACCAAACCTTCACGTGTACCGAATGCGAAGTCATCCCAAAGGTATTTGTCACCTTCGATGTTGAACTGGGTAGTTAATTTACGGAAGCCCGGTGCAGAGATGAAATAGTGTACGTGAGCAGGGCGTTGACCATGACGAGAGATCTGGTTTAATACGCCTTGAAGTGGACCTTCAGGGTTTAAGCCATAACCGACAGGCATGGTGGTAAGCGCAGTGTATTGACCTTTTTCGTCTGCAAAGATTGAGCGACGTAGGTTGAAGTGGCTTTGTGACTTATCAAAGAATGAATAGTTACCGTGGCTGTTGGCATGCCATACTTCAACTTTAGCACCCGGAACGATGTTGCCATCAGTATCAGTTACTGTACCGTCGATGATAAGCGTCGGGATTTTACCTTCTTCAGAACCATCGTCCATACGTGCAAAACCAGTTGATTCAGGTGCACCTGCGACATAAAGTGGACCTTCGATCGTACGTGGTGTACCACCGGCTAAACCTGCTTTTACATCTGCTTCATCAGCACGTAAGTCAAGGAAATGTTCAAGACCTACTGCAGAACCCATCAATGCAAACTCATCTGCTTTTGCAATGTCGATAATAGTTTCAATACCTTTCCAAACTTCTGATTGGCTTAAATCTAAGTCTTCAATCGCTTGGAATAAATCTGTAACTAAACGTACCAGTACTTGTTGTACGCGTGCATTTACTGGACCTTCAGAAGTGTCCACGTTACAAGCTTTAACTACATTTTCAATCGTTTGACGATCCATTTTGTTACTCCTTGGAAGTATGCTTTTGGGTGGCTAGTTTCTCAGTGTTTGCTTTGAGATCACTGGCTGCCACAGTCCTTGTTAATTACCCTTTGAATGTTGCTTTTGCGAAGATGGAGAAGAAGTTCGCCATCTTGCATGTTTGAAACTTAGCGATCGTCTTCATGAATAGAAGAAGGATGACGGTTCAACGGCATAACTTCAATATTCATATACGGATATAGCGGAAGACCTTGTAAAATATTGTGTAGCTCTTCATTGCTCTCGACATCAAAAATACTGATGTTTGAGTACTGACCGGTAATGCGCCAGATATGACGCCATTTACCTTGACGCTGTAAATCATGTGAATAAGCTTTTTCAACGGCTTTAATTTCGTTGGCTTGTTCAGCTGGCATATCCAGGGGAATATTTACATCCATGCGTACTTGGAAAAGCATGTCTAACTCCTTCAATTACTGACGACGTAAGTTGTCAATTTTGTCTAAATCGAGTTCGATACCTAAACCAGGTACAGTTGGCAGAACCAACTCATAGTTTTGATATTGAAGCGGTGTTTTTAAAATTTCTTCAGTCAATAGCAGTGGGCCGAATAACTCTGTGCCATAAGCCAGGCTTTCGAAAGTTGAGAATACATGCGCTGAAGCAATGGTACCGACCGGACCTTCAAGCATGGTGCCGCCATACAGGTCAATTCCTGCAAGTTTGGCAATTTTTCCAACTTCACAACCTTCAATCAGACCACCTGACTGGGCAATTTTTACTGCAAATACTGATGCACCGTTGTTACGGGCAATCTGATAAGCACTCTGCGGACCGTATAATGATTCATCCGCCATAATGGCAATATCAAAACGACGTGTTAAACGCTGCATTGCATCCAGGTTTTCAATCGCACAGGGTTGTTCAATCAGGTCAACACCGCCATCCTGCAATAACTGAATGCCTTTAACCGCTTCAAGTTCTGACCAGGCACGATTGACATCGACACGAATCGAGATATCTGGACCTAAAGCTTTCTTAATCGCTAAGACATGGGCAACGTCGTCTTCTACAGGACGTGAACCGATTTTGAGTTTGAATACGTTATGACGTTTCAGCTCAATCATTTTTTTCGCTTCAGCAATATCTTTTTCAGTATCACCTGAAGCAAGCACCCAAAGCACGGGCACGCTATCACGCAGACGGCCACCGAGGATTTCGCTCAACGGCAAACCTAGGCGTTGTGCCTGAATATCCAGTAGCGCAGTTTGAATAGCGCATTTAGCAAAACGGTTACCGTTAATATTACGTTTAAGCGTTTTAATTATTTGAGCGACATTTAGACCTGAAAGTGATTTTAGTAATGGCGCAAAATATGTTTCAATATTGGTTTTGACGCTTTCCGGACTTTCCTCACCATATCCCAATCCACCAATCGTGGTCGCTTCGCCCCAACCGGTAAAACCATCTTCAGTCGTGACTTTCACCAACACTAATGTTTGGGTTTGCATGGTTGCCACAGCCATCTTGTGCGGACGGATGGTTGGAATTTCAACAAGCAACGTTTCTATGGATTTGTACATCTTTAAGCTTCCCAATCTTGCTTTGTCTATCTCATGTGGTATACCTTAAAAGAATAAATATATACTGTCTAAGATCAAATTTGCATTTTATTATGCTTTAAAGGTATGGTTAATTATGGAACTAAGACATTTACGATACTTTGTTGCCGTGGTTGAAGAGCAAAGTTTCACGAAAGCGGCTGAAAAACTGTTTATTGCTCAGCCTCCTTTAAGCCGTCAGATACAAAACCTTGAAGCAGAGCTGGGTATCCAGCTTTTTGAGCGTGGAAGCCGACCATTACTGACCACTGAAGCGGGTCAGTTCTTTTATCAACACGCTGTTAAACTTTTGTCTAATGCCGAGGAAATTAAGGCCATGACACAGCGTGTAGGAATGGTCGAAAAAACCGTAACTATGGGTTTTGTCGGTTCTCTGCTTTATGGTTTATTACCGAAAATTGTCTATCTATTCCGTCAACAACAGCCGCATTTAAAAATTGAGCTCATCGAAATGAGCACCAAAGATCAAATTCAGGCGCTGAAGGAAGGGCGGATTGATGTAGGCTTTGGTCGACTACGAATTTCGGATCCTGCAGTTAGACGGATACTTTTACGCGAAGAGCCTTTAATGGTCGCGGTGCATGCCAGTCATCCACTTGCCATGCAAAAGAAAGGCGTCTATCTGACCGATATTGTGGATGAGAACCTGTTTTTATACCCAAGCCACCCTAAACCTAATTTTTCTACCCAAGTCCGATCGCTTTTTTCGGAATACGGTCTCGATCCAAAAAGTTTAAAAGAGGTACGTGAAATCCAGCTGGCTTTGGGACTTGTTGCCGCAGGTGAAGGGATTTGCGTGGTTCCTGAAAGTGCTAGAACCATTCAGTTATCGCATTTGCACTATATTCCTTTACTTGATGATGCTGCTGTTAGTCCTATTTTTCTGGCGATACGCAGCATGGATGAAAGTGAAGATATCCGCTCATTATTTGATTGTATTTATCAGGTTTATGACCTTGAAGCGATTGTTTATGACCGTGCCGTAATTTAACAGATCCAGGTCTCATCTCCCTACAATTTTTAGCATTGTCATACGCAAATCAAACCGTGATTTTTGAAATATGCCTACTGATCAAGTTGTCTATATTTGATCAGTAGGCATATTTTTTATCAGAAAAATAAGGTCAATAGAGAAAATAAAATGTCACAACCGGCAGAATCCAGTTTTTAGATATCTATAAGGTATTGTTTTCGTTTTTAATAACGCGAGTCTAACTTTTAAGGTATGAATATATATGTAATCGGTTTTGGACAAAAAAAACACTTTGCCGCATTGTCTGTACAAATCTAAAGATTCATATGCAGGAGCGCAAAGTGAATACCAATAAACTGAACATAAATACTTTAGTGGATGAAGCCAAATTTACTCCTTTTCATTGGGGAGTGCTGATTTGGTGTTTAATGATTATTATTTTCGACGGTTATGATTTAGTCATTTATGGCGTAGTCCTACCTATTTTAATGCAGGAGTGGGCACTCAGTTCAGTACAAGCCGGATTGCTGGCCAGTACCGCTCTGTTCGGCATGATGTTTGGTGCCATGAGTTTTGGCACACTCTCAGACAAGCTAGGTCGCAAAAAAACCATCATGATCTGTATTGCCATTTTTAGCGGTTTTACTTTCATGGGCGCATTTGCAAGCACACCGACTGAATTTGGCATATTACGATTCTTGGCAGGATTGGGTATTGGCGGAGTAATGCCAAACGTGGTTGCGCTGATGACTGAATATGCACCTAAACGTATTCGCAGCACCTTGGTTGCCATTATGTTTAGTGGCTATGCCATTGGTGGTATGGCTTCAGCTCTCTTGGGCGCATGGCTAGTGGCAGACCATGGCTGGAAAATCATGTTCTATATCGCCAGCATTCCTTTGTTTACCTTACCGTTAATTTGGAAATATCTCCCAGAATCCCTGATGTTTTTGACCAAAAAGGGTGAAACAGAAAAGACTCGTGCAATTGTGAAAAAAATTGCACCTGAACAAGAGATTGACCCAGAAACGACTTTTGTTCTGAATGAACCTACTGTTGGTGATGAGGCACCGTTACGTGCTTTATTTCAGCAAGGCCGCATGTTCAGTACCTTAATGTTTTGGGCAGCATTCTTTATGTGCTTGCTGATGGTCTATGCATTAGGCAGCTGGTTGCCAAAACTGATGATTCAGGCCGGCTATTCATTGGGTGCAAGTCTCATGTTCCTGTTTGCCCTGAATATTGGCGGCATGATCGGCGCAATTGGTGGCGGTGTTTTAGCGGATCGATTCCATTTAAAACCGGTACTGAGCATTATGTTTACTGTCGGAGCGATTGCCTTAATCTTGCTTGGCTTTAACAGCCCACAAGCGGTGCTATATGTTCTGATTGCGATTGCTGGTGCAGCAACCATCGGCTCACAAATTCTGCTTTATACTTTTGTTGCACAATTTTACCCAACTGCAGTTCGCTCAACAGGTATGGGCTGGGCATCAGGAATTGGACGAATTGGTGCCATTGTTGGACCTGTCTTAACCGGCACCTTACTCACTTTTGAATTACCTCATCAAATAAACTTTTTGGCCATCGCTATTCCAGGAATTATTGCTGCCTTGGCCATTTATCTGGTCAATTTAAAAGCGTCTGTTGATGGTCAATCCCGTACAGCGCATGAGGTTAACCCTACATCAATTACGCGAAAATTAACCCAATAATTTCTTATCATTTTCAATTAAGACAATGGTCTAAGTGAAATAGATTGCCATCGTAGTAGCGAAAATCTATTGCTAATATTTGATCGAACAACAACAAGTGAGTTTAGGATGAACACCACGCAACCAACAATGAAACGCACGTTCATGATGAGCATGATTGCCCTAAGTGTAGGGGGAGTCAGCGTAACGGCCCAAGCCCAAACCCAACAGCAAAAAGAAATTGAACAGCTCAGACAGGAAGTTCAAGCTTTGCGTAACCTGGTTGAACAGCAAAAAGTACAGACAGCGCAGACTGCAACTGCTATTGCAGCGGTTCAACGTCCAGCGCCTGTGGTTACAGCAACCCCTGTACTGAAAACTGCCAAAGGTGCCGAGTTTAATCTGTATGGTAATGTCCGTGCAGATGCATCCTATCAGGCTGAAGGTGGTGGTGTGGATATGCCATATAACCAGATCAATAGCGTGCCACTGGAAGGTACTGCTGGAAATAGTGATCGTTTAAGATCGACTTTATCTGCGACGCGTTTAGGTCTGGATTTTAAAACTCAGGCTGCTGAGCAAGAGGTCAAGGGTAAAATTGAAGTTGACTTCTTGGGTGGAGCCAACCTTGATAATTTGCGTATCCGTCACGCCTATGTGAATTATGGTAACTGGCTGATGGGGCAAACCTGGTCAAACTTTGCAGTACCTGACTATATGCCAGAAACCATTGATGCCTTAGCTTTTGTGGGGGGGGCAGTAAAACGTACGCCACAAGTGCGTTATACCACCAAATTTAGTCCACAAACCAATTTGGTTGTAGCGGCTGAAGATCCGAAAGATAAGTTAACTACACAGCGTTTACCTGCATTAACAGCGCGATTAAACCATCAGTTTGCCGACAATTTCAACATCAGTGCACGTGCCATGGGTCATGAAAAACGCATCAATAATGATGAAGAAATGGCATGGGGTGTGGGTATGGGTGCCAAGTATGATGTGGTACCGGGAACAACCCTAAAAGCCGATTATTACCATGTCAAAGGAGACAGCAGTTTTGTTTCCTTTACCAATAGTGGTGTGGTGACACAAGCGGATGGTAGCCTTGTACAAAGTGAGTTTGATTCGATTACTGTAGGTTTGACCCAACAGTTTAATGAAAAACTACGCGGTACTTTGGGATATGGTTATATGACTTTTGATGAAGATCAAAACTATATTGATGCTCTTGCAGATAAAACCAAAGCCAACAAAGAACTTTGGCAGGCATGGGCAAATATTTTCTATAGCCCAACCAAGCCTTTAAGTTTTGGTCTGGAATATGTCTATGGTGAACGTGAAGCGTTTGGTGCTGCACCAAATGGTAGTAAGACTGGTGAAGACAACCGCCTGAATGCTGTAGCGATCTATAACTTTTAATCTTCTATAACGACTAATTAAGAAAGCCTCTATTTTCAAATAGGGGCTTTCTTATATGAAGCATTTTTTGGATTTTATCTATCCATCAACATTATTCAGTGACTTCTACCGTTAAGCCATAAGTAAAGTTTTCTGTTGCCGGTTTTTGAGTGGCATCCTCATTTGCTTCTGGATAAGACGTGGTAATTAAATAAATACCTGCTTGATCTAATTTAATATCTACTTCGCCTTTAGCATTGGTTTTTACATGGGGCTGTTCACGTTTTGCATTAGGCTCGTAACTGCTGGCACCTTTAAACACATCAATTTCAAGGTTAGGAACAGGTTTGCCATTCATTAAAACCTGTGCTTTTAATGATTCTCCTGCATATAACTCATTTGGATGAGTCAGTAACTTGAACTCAAAACCTTTCTTGCTTGGTGCTGAAAGCGCAGAGGGTTTGCCTTTAGTCACATAACTTTCCGCAATAAAGTGGTTAGTCACTTCAAGCGTTTTCGCATTTGCAGGCACTTGATCCGCTGCAATCACGCGTGGTGGTTGATTATTGACAGGTTCTTTTTGAGTGCTTGCTGTTTCAACAGGTTTAGCTGCAGGCGCTTGCATCGGAGCACGAACTGGACGAACACGTAACCAGCGACCATCAACCAAGGCATATTTACCACTATTACCCAGCGCATCTTGAGTACGAATCCGGTAAGTACCTTCTTGAGGTAAATCAAATTCTGCAACATTAAAGCGTTTTAATGATGCTGCTGCATTTATCGGTTTTTGTTGACCGTCAGGTTCGGTAACAACATACGTGGTTTTAAAGTTATTCCCAGCAACGAAAAACTTCTCGACCGTAATCGCACTTTGGAAACTAATACTTTGCGCTGCCTTGGTATCAAATACTTCAGGAAGCAGAAAAGGGCTCATGGTATGAGCGTGACTCAGTACGGGTAGAGAGGTGAGTAAAGCAATTTTTAACCAGTTATTCATTGTTAGGTACTCCAGATCAACTTTATTTAATAGAATGACCGTAATCTACTTGATAATTACTATCATTATCAATAGTATTCATTAAAAATAATCTGGAGAATCAGCATGTCATCTGCTGTTAGAAATTTTTATCCTATCCGTAAGGCATTCCGTCTCTCACCATTGGTTATGGCGCTGGCACTGATTTCTCCTTTTCATGCAAATGCTGCCGAGCAAAGTGAAAAAATAGAGCAGTCTGAAAATATTGCCACACAAACCCATCGTTTCCATCGTGACCATATTTTAGGTACGTCTTTAGATATCGTGGTTCAAGGTGCTTCTAAACAAGAGGCTAAACGCGCTGTAGATGCCATTCAAAAAGAAATTAGCCAGTTAGATCAGGTGTTATCGATCTGGCGTGATGACAGTGAAATTACTGCTTTAAATAACAATAAACAGGGCAATGTTTCAGCTGAACTTTTTGAAGTGATTGCGGCCTGTGAAAACTGGCGTGATAAAACTTGTGGCGCTTTCGATGCCCGATTGGGTCAACTGGTTACTTTATGGGAACAATCTCAAGGTGTAGTCAAACTGGATGAAGCCACCCGTGCCCAAGTTTTAAATCAGTTAAAAGCTGACAGCGTAAAATTAGATGCAGAACAACAAAGCATTGCGATGGATTCAGCTGTGAAATTTGCACCAGATGCCTATGCCAAAGGATATATTATTGACCGTGCACTGGTTGCAGCGCGTAAAGCTGTGCCAAGTATTGAAGGTCTGTTGGTGGATATTGGCGGTGAAATCCGTGTTTGGGGTAATGCTCCACAAAAAGATGGCTGGAAAATTGGCGTACAAGATGCCTTTGACCATACGGATAACAGCGCACCACAACAAGTTTTGAACTTAAAAGATCAAGCGATTGCCTTTAGTGGACAAGGTTACCGCAGTCTTGCAGGACAAACTCATTTACTAGACCCGAAAACGGGCATGCCTTTACAGCAAGTCGAACAATGTGTTGTGGTCGGAACCTGTGCAGCAGATGCTGATGCTTTAGCGACAGCTTTAGCCGCAATGACGCCATCTGAAGGCTTGGAACTTATTGAAGCACTGATTGGTTATGAAGCTAAAGTGACTTTGACGGATGGTCAGGTTTATCTAAGTTCGGGTTGGAACAGCCTGGTTCAAACGCCTCAACATGCAGAAATGCGAACTGTAGCAGCCGGTCAATCCTCTGCAAAATGGCCAGCAGGTTATCAAGCCATTATTGACCTGACGATTCCTAAAATTGCTGTTGAAAAATACCGTGCCCCATATGTTTCGGTTTGGGTAACAGATGCCAATAAAAAAATTGTCCGTACCTTGGCGGTGTGGGGCAAAGATGAGAAATGGATTAACTCGAACTATGTCTGGTATCGCCGTTATGGACGCCAAATGCCAAACTTGGATGCCGTAGCGAAACCCTCACGTCAACCGGGTCATTACAAATTGGCTTGGGATGGTAAAGATGAAACCGGTAAAGCGGTAGCAGCAGGTCAGTACCTGATTCATATTGAAACCTCGCGTGAGCATGGTGAACATTCTTATCAAACATTCAATCTGGATGTAAAAGCCAAAGGCTCAAACCAGACGCTACCTGCGCAAAAAGAAATTGGCACAGTACAACTCAACTTTCAGAAAGTGAACTAAGGCCGAATACGTGTATCAACGTCGTGATTTTTACCGCCATGCACGCTATGTGCATGGCTGGCTTTCAGCTTTTGCATTTATCACTTTACTGTTTTTTTCTGTGACGGGCTTGTTGCTGAATCATCCTGAATGGTTTGAACCGGCTCAAACAGAAGAAACGGCTAAATTGACTTTACCTGCATCTGTTCTAAAGTCGATTAAGCAGCAAGAAAACCCAAGCGATACTATTTTGACTTATGTCCGCCAACAGCAAAATCTGGTTGGACGTTATCAAAGTAGCGAAGTCATGGACAACGAAGTGATGATTCGTCTGGAAAGTCCAGCCGGAGCGACCGATATTTTTGTGATGGCGGATACAGGGGAAACTGAAATCACCCAAAAGCCGGCGTCTACAGTATCGATGCTGAATGATTTACACCGTGGCAAAAATTCAGGGCTGGGTTGGAGCTGGCTGATTGATATCAGCGCGATTATTTATATTATGTTGTCATTAGCGGGCTATATTTTGTTTTTAAGCATTAAAACACGACTCGTCACACACCTGGTGCTCACAGCAGTCAGTCTGGCGATGATTATTTTACTGATTTGGACTGCGGTATAGGTAATCTCATCTCATGACACATTCTGTTGCTGTGGTTTTAATTGCACTCGCCATTTTATTACTGCTTTATGCCGTGATTATTGCTTACTTGATTTTAATCAATCGTAAGCAAAAAAAAGAAACGATATTTAATCACAAAGATTATCTGATTGTTTTTGCAAGTCAATCGGGGCAGGCAGAAAATTTTGCCAGGCACACAGCACAACAGTTAAAACATGTTGGGCAAACCGTCACCGTGGTCGATATTCAATATTTGACTGTTGAACACTTACTGCAAGCCAACAAAGTCTTATGGTTTGTGAGTACCTATGGTGAAGGTGATGCACCTGATACTGCACGGATGGTGGTAAAGAATATCTTTAGCCATCCGGCTTTAGACCTTTCCCATCAGTCCTATGCCATTTTAGCCTTGGGTGATAAGCGCTATAGCAATTTTTGTCAATTTGGACAGCTTTTAAATCACCATTTGCAACAGCATCAAGCACAAGCTTTATTTGAAATGGTCTGTGTCGATTATTTGAAGCAGGTAGATTTAAATCTCTGGACACAACGTTTAGAACAGCTCACGCATCAACAATTAATGCCTGTTGAACAAGCGCAAAACTGGCATTCCTTTATCTTGGAAAATCGGGTGTGTTTAAATAACGGTAGCCAAGGCAATCCAATTTATCAAATTCAATTGTCTTATATTGAAGGGCTTACATGGTCATCTGGAGATATTCTAGAAGTTCAATGTGGCAATCGGCTTGAAGATATACAGGCATTTTTACAAGCCCAGCAAAAAACAGTGAATGACGATTTATTAGCGATATTGCAGTTTAAGAATTTAAGACAAATCCCCGAACAGCGACTCAATGAATCTTTTGAGGATTGGATCCAACGCTTTGATGAGTTAGCCATTCGTGAATATTCAATTGCCAGTATTCCTGAACAAAGCATTCTAGAACTGGTGGTGAGACAGGAAAAAACGGCAACAGGTTTAGGTCTAGGTTCTGGTTGGTTAACTGAACATGCCTTGCTTGGACAAGCGATTGTTGCAAAAATCCGCTCTAATCCTACATTCCATTTAAAACCGACCCACAAACCTTTAATTCTAATTGGCAATGGAACGGGAATCGCGGGTCTAGTCGCTCATTTAGCGCAAAGACAGCAATGGGGCGATCAGCAAAATTGGCTTATTTTCGGTGAACGCCAGCAGCAGTTTGACCATCTGTATAAAGAGCAGATCCAACTGTGGAAAACGCAAGGTTTGCTGCCTTATGTGGATTATGCATTTTCCCGTGATCAAACTGAAAAAATCTATGTACAACATATCTTGCAGCAAAAATCTGAACTGCTTTTGCATTGGGTTGAAACTGGTGCATCCATTTATGTTTGCGGTAGCTTAAAAGGCATGGCACAAGAAGTAGATCAGACCTTGTTCAATATTCTAGGTGCTGAACAATTAGAACAGATGAAACTTGAAGGGCGCTATCAACGAGATGTTTATTAAAGACAGTTTATGTATTAAATTGAATTCAATATAAAAAGGGCATGTTTACATGCCCTTAATCCTATATTTTATTGTTAAAAAGTAGCTGGAATATAGCTAAGCGTTCGACCTAGTATTCATGCCAAAAACGATTTACCCCTAAAACTGTGCTCAGCTTTAAGGGGGGGCGGTAAAATAGAAATCAAATTTAAAAAATGAATTATTGAATCAGTTTTACACCGGTAACTTTTTGAATATGTTCAAAGCTGACGTCTTTAGCCAGTTCAACCAGTTTAACACCTTCAGCGGTAATATCGAGTACACCCAAGTCACTAATAATACGGTGTACTACGCCTTTACCGGTGAGTGGCAGGGCACATTGCTCGACAATTTTTGGCGTGCCATCTTTAGCGCAGTGTTCCATCAACACAACCACTTTCTGTACACCCGCAACCAAGTCCATGGCACCGCCCATGCCTTTGACTTTTTTACCCGGAATCATCCAGTTGGCTAAATCACCTGTTTGGGAGACTTCCATCGCACCTAAAATGGCAATATTGACATGACCACCACGAATCATCGCGAAAGAGTCAGCGCTGGAGAAAAAAGCGGCACCTTTGCGAGCAGTAACGGTTTGTTTGCCGGCATTAATCAAATCTGCATCGACAGTTTCCTGCGTTGGAAATTCACCAATGCCCAATAAGCCATTTTCTGACTGTAACCAGACATCCATATTTTCAGGGATATAGTTCGCCACCAGTGTCGGTAAGCCAATGCCTAAATTGACATAGAAACCATCTTCAAGTTCCAAAGCGGCACGCTGTGCCATTTCATTACGAGTCCAAGCCATTTATACAGCCTCCGCTTTTAATGTCATTTGTTCGATGCGTTTTTCAGGATGGGGGTTTAAAATAATACGGTTGATATAAATGCCGGGAAGATGGATTTCATCGGGATCCAAATCGCCAATTTCAACAATTTCTTCCACTTCGGCAATGCTGATTTTACCGGCCATGGCACAGACTGGATTAAAGTTTTGTGCAGTTTTACGGAAAATCAAATTTCCGGCTTTGTCTGCTTTATAGGCTTTAACCAGGGCAATATCGGCAGTTAAGGAATTTTCCAGAATATATTCCTTGTCCTCAAATTCACGAACTTCTTTCCCTTCGGCAATCAGCGTTCCCACACCAGTCTGGGTGAAAAATGCCGGAATACCGGCACCACCGGCACGAAGTTTTTCCGCCAATGTGCCTTGCGGTGTCAGTTCAACTTCCAGTTCGCCGTTTAAATACTGACGTTCGAATTCTTTGTTTTCACCCACATAGGATGAAATCATTTTTTTGATTTGTTTAGTTTCGAGCAAAATACCCAAACCAAAACCATCGACGCCGGCATTGTTGGAAATGCAGGTCAATTGTTTGGCACCGGTGTCTTTGAGTGCCGCAATTAATGCTTCCGGAATGCCACATAAACCGAAACCACCGACTGCTAAGGTTTGACCGTCTTTGACGATATCTTGTAATGCCGCTTGTGCACTTTCATAAACTTTATTTGGCATTTAATCCCTCTTTTTTATCCATGGTCAGTCCTTTGTATGACCAACTTTAATTTTTTTATCAGTTTAAAAATCGCCGCTTTGTGTCAGGCACACTGGGTTTGCCAATAGGCATTGGCATAGTTCGATGGATTATTGCGCTTTAATACCTGACTGATATTTTGACTTGCATGCATTAATGCATCCAAGTTGATACCGGTTTCAAAACCCATCTTGGACAATAAATAGTACAAGTCTTCTGTGGCCACATTGCCCGAAGCACCTTTGGCATAGGGGCAGCCACCTAGACCCGCAATCGACGAGTCAAATATCCGAATGTTTTGATTAAGCGATTGATAGATGTTGGCAATCGCCATGCCGTAAGTATTATGAAAATGACCCGCCAAAACTTGGCTGTCTAATTCAGCAAGGCAGGCATCCCAAACTATTTTGACTCGATTTGGGGTGGCGGTGCCAATGGTTTCACCCAAGGAAACTTCATAGCAGCCCATATCCAATAATCGCTTGCAGACTTTGGCCACTTGCTGAGGATCAATTGCACCTTCATAGGGGCAATCCACCATACACGAGACATAACCACGAACTTTAATATCATTGGCTTTGGCTACTGCCATGATATCTGCAAACTTTTCGAAGCTTTCATCAATGGAACAGTTAATGTTTTTGCGGGTAAAACTTTCAGAAGCTGCGGTAAACACCGCAACCTCTTTACATCCCACAGCCAGTGCAGATTCGAAACCTTTCAGGTTTGGAGTGAGCAAACTGAATTGAATGTTCGGATCTTGCGGCAAGCTGGCAAACAGCACATCACTGTCTGCCATTTGCGGCACCCACTTTGCCGAAACACAAGAACCGACTTCAATCAACTTCAAGCCTGTTTGCATGAGGTCCAGAATAAAGTCTTTGCGTTGTTCAAGCGTAAGAGGCGTCTTTTCATTTTGCAGGCCATCGCGCGGACCGACTTCAACGATTTTGACAAATTCACTCATGCAACTTCCTCCACTAGGGCTTGAAATTCCACAAGTTCATCACCGGCTTTGACCTGGTCACCGGCTTGGAAATAGGAAGCGGAAATGATGCCGTCATGCGGTGCACGAATTGAATATTCCATTTTCATGGCTTCAAGCGTCATCAGCACATCATCTTTTTTCACCTGATCATTGGCAGCAACCAGTACTTGGGTAATTACACCTGGCATTGGCGCTTTTAAGTTGCCTTCAGTACTTTGTGCATCCTCAGAACTGAATTTCTGGTTGAGATAACTAAATTTGTGGCTTTGACCATTTTTGAAAATAGTCAGGCCTTGTGTATTTTGACTAAACGCAATTTTGTCTTGTTTGCCATTAATATTGAAATGCGCGGTATTGCTATTTAAAAGCTGTCCAGAAATATGGAATTTTTCACCTTGATATTCAGCAATAAAACCTTCTTTTTCAGCGCTTAAATTAACTTGAAAAAGTACTTCATCTAACTTCAACTTAATTACATAGCTTGGGCTGATATTAACGCGCCATAGCGTTTCATTTTGCCAGACCGGATTGCTTGCAGGTTTATTTTTACTAAAACGTAGCAGCAACTCTGTCAATGCCGTTGCAACAACCAGCTCAGGTTGCAGCGATGGAATATTTTTAAACAGGAACTCATCTTCACGCTGAATCAGATTGGTATCCAATTCGGCATTTTTAAATGAATCACAACGAATGATGCGATCTAAGAATGCAATATTATTGCCCAAACCATCAACATGGAACTGACCTAAGGCATGATGCATTTGCAATAAAGCGGCTTCACGGTTTTCACCCCAGACAATCAGTTTGGCAATCATCGGATCGTAATAGGTGCTGATTTCGTCACCTTGAACAATACCGCTGTCGACCCGGACATGCTGGTTTTGTTCAGGGTAGTGCAAATAGCTGATTTGACCAATTGCAGGAATAAAGCCTTTTTCAGGTTCTTCTGCATAGACGCGGGCTTCAATGGCATGACCATGGATTTTTAACTGATCTTGCTGTTTCGGTAATGGCTCACCAAAGGCAACACGCAACTGCCATTCAACCAGATCAACACCCGTGATCATTTCAGTGACCGGATGTTCAACCTGTAGACGGGTATTCATTTCCATAAAATATGCGGTTCCGTCTTGCTCTACAATAAACTCGACCGTACCCGCACCGACATAATCAACCGCACGCGCGGCGTCAATCGCGGCTTGGCGCATGGCATCAAGTTTATCTTGTGAAACCAGTGGTGCAGGGGCTTCTTCAAGCACTTTTTGATGACGGCGTTGTACCGAACAATCACGTTCAAATAAATGCACGTAATTGCCATGTGAGTCACCAAAGACTTGCACTTCAATATGACGCGGATTAATCACATAACGTTCAATTAATACTTCATCATTACCAAAGCTGGATTTGGCTTCGCTTTTACAAGATGCCAGTGAACTCAGGAAATCTTCACTGCGTTCAACCAGACGCATGCCTTTACCACCGCCACCGGCACTGGCTTTAATCAGCACAGGATAGCCAATGCCATCAGCCTGTTGTTTTAAAAATTCAGCCTCTTGATTGCTGCCATGATAGCCTGGAGTAAGCGGAACACCGGCTTTTTCCATCAGCGCTTTTGAAGTCGCTTTTAAGCCCATGGCCAAAATAGCCGCCACTGGTGGACCAATAAAGGTAATGTTATTGGCTTGGCAGGCTTCGGCAAACTGGTCGTTTTCCGACAAAAAACCGTAACCTGGATGAATGGCTTGAGCACCGGTATCTATAGCCGCTTGAATAATACGATTAATCTGTAAATAACTTTGTGCCGCTGGGGATTCACCAATATAAATCGCTTCATCGGCAAGTTTGACATGTTGCGATTGTGCATCGGCATCGGAATAGACAGCCACCGTCGCGATTCCAAGTTTTTTTGCGCTACGAATCACACGGCAGGCGATTTCACCACGGTTCGCAATTAAGATTTTTTCAAACATTGTATGATCCTTATTATTGTTGTGCTGTAGAGATAATCCAAGAAGGACTTTGCTTATCTAAAAAAGCACTCAAGCCATTTTTAGCCTCTAATCCTTGGCGTACATGGGCAATATGTTGGGCTGTTTGCAGTAGTAATTCTTCGGTTAGAACCTGTTGATCGACCATTTGAATCAGTTGTTTGGATGATGTCTGCGCGGCAGGGCCACCCAAAAGCAAGGCTTGAACAATTTCATCAATCTTGCTATCCAGCTCTTCTACAGCGGTGACCTCATGAACCAGACCGATTTTTTGTGCTTGCTCGGCAGTAATGCGTTCGGCGGTTAAGAAATAGCGAGAAGCCTGACGGGCACCAATGGCACGAATCACATAGGGACTAATCGTCGATGGCGCTAAACCTAAACGAACTTCAGACGTGGCAAACTTGGCATCACTACTGGCAATACAGATATCGCAGGCTGAAGCCAGCCCCATACCACCACCAAAAGCAATACCGTGTACCCGTGCAATGGTTGGCTGTTTTAAAGTCGCCAGACTCTGCAACATTTTCGCCAGTTTCAGCGCATCAGCTTGATTTTCCGCTTGCGATGCTTGTCCCGCCTGTTTCATCCAGTTCAAGTCGGCTCCGGCCGAGAAACTCTTACCTCGACCCGCCAAAACCACGACACGCACATCATCACGACTATTTAAAGCTTGAAAGCAGGCATGCAATTCTTCAATCACGGTGGTATTGAAGGCATTGTGGAGTTCGGCACGATTAATCCACACCGTAGCGACCTGATTCTGTTGTTCGAGTTGTAAAAATTGATAGGTCATTTTTTTCACCCCTTACATGCGGAACACACCAAATTTGGTTGGTAAAATTGGTGCATTTAAAGCAGCTGCCAAACTTAAGCCCAAGACCTGACGCGTTTGCGCAGGATCAATCACACCGTCATCCCAAAGACGCGCTGAAGCATAATAAGGATGACCTTGGCGCTCGTATTGATCGCGAATTGGTTGTTTAAATTGATCTTCCTGTTCCGCTGACCAGGTTTCACCTTTTTGTTCAATCTGATCGCGCTTTAAAGTGGATAGGACGCTTGAAGCTTGCTCACCACCCATCACCGAAATACGTGAATTCGGCCAAGTCCAAAGAAAGCGTGGAGAATAGGCACGACCACACATGCCGTAATTACCGGCACCAAACGAACCACCAATCACCAAGGTCAGTTTAGGCACATTGGCATTGGCCACGGCCATTACCAGTTTGGCGCCATTTTTGGCAATGCCTTCATTTTCATACTGGCGACCGACCATAAAGCCAGTGATATTTTGAATGAACAACAGGGGAATATTGCGTTGAGTACACAGTTCAATGAAATGCGCACCTTTTTGAGCCGATTCCGAAAACAAAATGCCGTTATTGGCAATGATGCCGACTTTCATACCAAAAAGTTCAGCGAAACCTGTGATTAATGTCGTACCAAAGCGGGCTTTAAATTCATCAAAACGTGAACCATCGACAATACGGGCAATCACTTCACGCACATCAAATGGCTTACGTGCATCACTTGGCACTACGCCATACAGTTCTTGTGCATCAAATAATGGTGCTTCAATTTCATCTGCAGTTTTATTCGGGTTTTTATTTAAATTCGCCACAATATTTCGGGCAATGGCAATTGCATGTTCATCGCTTTCAGCCAGATGATCTGCCACGCCTGATAAGCGGGTATGGACATCGCCACCGCCCAAGTCTTCAGAACTGACCACTTCACCGGTCGCAGCTTTCACCAAAGGTGGGCCGCCCAAGAAAATCGTGCCTTGATTACGCACGATAATGGTTTCGTCTGACATGGCAGGGACATAAGCACCACCTGCAGTACAGCTTCCCATCACCACGGCAATTTGAGCAATGCCTTGGCTCGACATACGCGCCTGATTATAGAAAATACGTCCGAAATGATCACGATCCGGGAACACTTCATCCTGCATTGGTAAGTACGCGCCACCTGAATCGACCAGATAAATACACGGTAAATGGTTTTGTTCTGCAATTTCTTGAGCACGTAAATGTTTCTTCACTGTCAGCGGATAGTAGGTTCCGCCTTTCACCGTAGCATCATTAGCCACAATCATGCAGGTCACGCCATTTACCTGACCAATTCCGGCAATCACGCCTGCAGCAGGCACATCATCCGGATAGACTTTATAGGCTGCCAATTGACCAATTTCCAAGAAAGCTGTTCCAGCATCAATCAGATGATCAACGCGTTCACGCGGTAAAAGTTTGCCGCGAGCCAAATGTTTTTCACGGGCTTTTTCGCCACCGCCTAAAGCAATCTGTTGCGCTTTTTGTTTTAAATCATCGACCAAAATCTGCATGGCAGCTTGGTTGGTTTTAAAATCTTCACTTCGAATATTAATTTTGCTTTGTAATCTATTCATGTTCGAACTTCCTTTTAATTCAATGTGCCTACAGACCGTGATTTAAGCTGTTTCATTAAACAGTTCGCGACCAATCAGCATGCGACGGATTTCAGAAGTTCCCGCACCAATTTCATAAAGTTTGGCATCGCGCCATAAACGACCTGCTGCAAATTCATTGATATAGCCATTACCACCTAAGGTTTGAATGGTTTCACCTGCCATCCAGGTGGCTTTTTCAGCAGCATATAAAATTGCACTTGCTGCATCTTTACGTAAGCTACGGCTATGTTCAGCCTTGTCACATTCAGCACCCACTGCATAAACCAGGGCTTTACATGCTAGCCAAGTGGAGTACATATCGGCAATTTTGCCTTGCATCAACTGGAATTCACCGAGTGCCTGACCAAATTGTTTACGGTCATGAATATACGGAAGTACCGTGTCTAGACATGCATCCATAATGCCCAACGGACCGGCACTTAAAACTGCACGTTCGTAGTCCAAACCGCTCATTAAAACCTTGGTGCCATTACCCACACCGCCAAGCACATTTTCTTTCGGGACTTCTACATTGTCGAAGAAAAGCGGGTAGGTGTTTGAGCCGCGCATCCCTAATTTATCTAAATGGGTGCCATGGCTAAAACCCGGCATGCCTTTTTCAACCAGAAAAGCCGTCATGCCTTTAGAACCGGCTTTCAGGTCAGTTTTGGCATAGACCACCAAGACGTCAGCATCGCCGCCATTGGTGATCCACATTTTTGAACCATTCAGCAGGTAATGATCGCCTTTGTCTTCAGCTTTTAATTTCATGCTCACCACATCCGAACCCGCATTTGGTTCTGACATCGCAAGGGCACCGACAAAATCGCCGGAAACCAGTTTAGGTAAGTACTTTTGTTTTTGTTGTTCAGAACCATTTCGCTTAATTTGGTTTACACATAAGTTAGAATGTGCCCCGTAAGACAAACCAATCGATGCTGATGCGCGGGAAATTTCTTGCATGGCAATAATATGGGCCAAATAACCAAGGTTAGTACCACCGTATTCTTCACTTACAGTTAGACCAAGCAGTCCCATATCACCAAACTTTTTCCATAGGTGAGCAGGAAATTCATTGTCTTGGTCAACTTGCTGAGCAATCGGTGCAATCTCCTTTGCACAGAATGCTGCGATT
This sequence comes from Acinetobacter terrae, assembly GCF_002135195.1. Taxonomy (NCBI): domain Bacteria; kingdom Pseudomonadati; phylum Pseudomonadota; class Gammaproteobacteria; order Moraxellales; family Moraxellaceae; genus Acinetobacter; species Acinetobacter terrae. The sequence continues at coordinate 149,632 of NZ_NEGF01000003.1, read as the reverse complement.
GAATCTTGTAAGGCAACTAGCGTTTCATCCAAACCGAAATTTAAGCTTTGTAGATTCATTTCTTCATTCATCCTGATGGTTATATTTGTTGTTCCAAAAAAGCATTTTTGTTGTGCTTGATTTTTACAATACAACTATTTTTTAAAAAAGTGAATCTAAATTCACAAAATGATTTACAATTCATTTTATCTGGTTGAGAATAAGATTATGAGTTATAAAAGATCATCATTGATGCAGGAACGAATGGAGCAAAATCGCCAAACGATTTTGCAGTCTGCTCGTGAACTGATTGCTCAAGGGGGATTTAAAGATGCGCAAATTCAGGCGATTGCTGAGCGTGCTGGCGTTTCCAGTGGTCTGGTTTATCGTTATTTCGATAATAAAAGCCAAGTGTTAATTGAAGTATTGTCGGATGCAATTCAGTATGAAATTCAAATTTTGAATAACATTGCTGCAAGTGATCTGCCAGTCGCTGAAAAATTACACAAGGCAGTGTCCACTTTCGTTAAACGTGCATTAAACAGTCCCCAGCTTGCGTATTCGCTGATGTTTGAACCTGTCGATCCTTCGATAGAGCATGAGCGTTTTCGTAGTAAGCAGCTGATTAAACAAAGCATTAATGAAATACTTGCCGAAGGTAAAATCAATGGCGAGTTTGGATTTGAAGATTTAAATACCGCAGCGCTGTGCGTGGTTGGCGCCATGACTTTTGTGGTAATTGAACCATTAAATCCTTCTAAAAATGTCAGGTTTGATCAGGCCTATAAAGACTATTTTGTCAAACAGATTGCCGATTTTTGTGTAAGTGGAGTTTGCTTAAAGGAGGGAGATTGATCGGTTAAACACAAAAAATAAGGCTGTTTGGGAAAGTTGTCTGAGTCAAAACAATTAAAGTGAAAGAATCATAATTACAAAGAATCAAGGAGAGTGATTCAATGACACAAGTACGGTTAAGTTATGCCTATGGAACAAGCAGTCAGCCTTTACTTGGGATGACCATTGGTGAAAAGTTTGATCAGGCGTGCCAGCAATATGCTGAACAAGATGCTGTGGTCAGCGTGCATCAAAATGTACGCTTAAGCTATAAACAGCTACAGGATCAAGTCAATGCATTTGCTTGCAGCCTGCTTCAATTAGGCTTGGAAAAGGGCGATCGAATCGCGATTTGGTCACCCAATTGTGTGGAATGGACCATTACACAATTTGCAGCATTTAAAGCTGGTATGATTTTAGTCAATTTAAATCCAGCGTATAAAAGCAGTGAACTTGAATATGTGCTGAATAAAGTATCCTGCAAGGCATTGGTCATTGCACCTCAATTTAAGAGCAGTAATTATCAGGACATCTTGACTAAAATTGCCCCTGAAATTACCCAATCGATAGATAAACTGCTTTCTTCTCAAAGACTCCCGCATTTAAAGCACATTATTAAAATTGACCATGAACAGCATACCGGTATTCACCGTTTCGCTGACTTATTGCCAGAACCGACGGCTGCACAGTTAGATCAATTACAAGCGATTGCCGCTGATTTGCAGTTTGATGAAACCATTAATATTCAATTTACTTCCGGCACCACGGGTAATCCGAAAGGAACCATGCTGACGCACAATAATATTTTGAATAATGGCTATTTTGTCGGTGAAGCGATTCATCTAACCCCGCAGGATCGGGTGTGTATTTCGGTTCCATTATTCCACTGTTTTGGCATGGTGATGGGGAACTTGGCCTGCATTACCCATGGTTCAACCATGGTGTATCCATCGGCTGTGTTTAATCCGCTCGATACCCTGAAAACCATCCAGCAAGAAAAATGTACCGCGGCGTATGGTGTTCCGACCATGTTTATTGCCATATTGGAACATGAACAGTTCGATGAGTTCGATCTTTCAAGCTTACGTACCGGTATCATGGCGGGCAGTCCGTGTCCGCGTGAAATTATGCAGCGCGTGATTGAACGCATGCACATGAAAGAAATCACCATCTGTTATGGTATGACTGAAACAGCGCCTGTGAGTGCACAAAGTTCAACGGCAGATTCTGTGGAACGTCGTGTAGGTACTGTAGGTCGGGTCCATCCACATCTTGAAATCAAAATTGTCGATGAAAATGGCAAAGTTGTACCGCGTGGAAACCTCGGTGAGCTCTGTGTACGTGGCTATTCAGTCATGCTTGGTTATTGGGAAGATACGGACAAGACTCAAGAAGTGATTGATGTTGCCAAGTGGATGCATACCGGTGATATTGCCGAAATGGATGAAGAAGGCTTTGTAAAAATTAAAGGCCGGATTAAAGATATGGTCATTCGTGGCGGCGAGAATTTATTCCCGAAAGAAATAGAAGATTTTCTGTATACTCATCCGGATGTTTCGGATGTACAGGTGATTGGTCTGCCAGATGCACGTTATGGTGAGGAACTTTGTGCGTGTATTATCCTGCACGAGCATCATCAGATCAATGAAGAAGCGATTCGTAAGTATTGTGCAGAGCATATCTCGCACAATAAAGTACCGCGATATGTACGCTTCTTTACTGAATTTCCAATGACCGCCTCAGGCAAGGCACAGAAATTCAAATTGCAGGAATTGATGCGTCAGGAACTAAACTTACTGGAAGATATTGCTTAACATTAATTCAATATTTGCTTTTAAGATCTGTATACCCCCCGATATTATTAAATAACGGGAGGAGCAGATATCTGCTGAAATCAAGATATTAAAAATGATTCAGGTTGAATAACACAGGTATTCATTGTCATGAAAGATGATTAATCATGAGGATAGACACCCATAAAAAAGCGACTTAATAAAGTCGCTTTTTTTGATACATCAACCAGAGAATTAGTTTATACGAATCCAGGTTTGGCTACGTCCTAAAGCAGAAATACCAATATAGCCACGTCCCGCTAAGGTTTTACCATCATTGGATAACTTTGCACTAAAGCTATAAGTTTTACCATTTTTAGGGTCGGTAATTTTTCCGCCATCATAAACATTATTTGCAGTCTTTTTCAGACCTGAAACAATCTGTATACCTTCAATTGATTTGTTATGGAATTTACCTGCACATTTTGTGCATTTTTCACCTTCAGTACCGTCCAGTACATCTAGAATTTTTGCAGAAAGTACACCGTTCGAGGTTTCAGAAAATTGAACAATCGATAATGGCTTTTTGGTTTCATCATCGATGGTTTTCCATTTAGTGCCATGTAATGGATCAGAAGCTAAAGCAAGGCTAGAAACTAGAGGTAGTCCTAATACACTTAGAGTTGTTTTTATCATCATTAGACCTCAACTGATTTGAGTAAGTTTTTTCTTTAAAATTAATAGAAGTTTTGTATACACATTCCAGACTTCTACTCGAAAAAGAAGAACATATGTTCAATTAGAATTATTATAAAAAAAATAGTAGTTGTTATGGATTTTTTATATATTTATGTTTGTAGTCTTTACCCAGATAAAGTAAGCGATAAATAAATAGAGCCTTGGCATTGAATCTATATTCGCTGTCTTATATTTAATTAAAATCTAGCTCATATCATTAAATATCTTCTTTAGACCTCTTTCATAAATCAAAAAGTGATCTTCTTTTTGGTTGATATTTGCACTCCGGATTTCTTAGCATTCGTGCATAATCTGCGGATGAAATACATCGATTCAAACAAGCTTTCTGATCCTCAGTTCAAGCGATACACCGGCATCTCATGGTCAACCTTCTATTTAATGGTTGAGCAATTGAAGAAACATGTTCCTACTAAAGGCAGACCGCCCAAGTTAAGCCTGGAAGACCAGGTTCTTCTCTGTCTGAGCTATTGGCGGGAATACCGAACCTTATTTCACGTTGCGACGAGTTACGGGGTTTCAGAGCCGACAGCTTCAAGAGTTGTACGTCATGTTGAAGACTGCCTGATTCAGTCTAAGCTGTTTAATTTACCGAAGAGTTTACCCGAAGGTGAAGGCATCGACTGGAATGTGGTGATCGTGGATGCCACGGAAATTCCAATCCAAAGGCCTAAAAAAACAGAAGAAAAGCTATAGTGGCAAGAAAAAGACCCATACCTTCAAAGTACAGGCCATGATTCACTACAAGACTCAGCAAATACTGAGTTTATGTAGCAGTCGCGGTACTGTACATGATTTCGAGTTGTTCAACCGTAATTTAAACCAGATTCCTTTGGGGTCTTTTATCCTTGCAGATAAAGGCTATCAGGGAATTTATACTTTGTATCCGAATAGCCTGTTACCCTTAAAAGCCAAAAGACAGTGTAAATTGGATCCTGAACTCAAAATCTATAATCAGGAAATCAATAAAAGAAGAATAGGGATTGAACATGTATTTGGCAGGCTGAAAACCTTCAAGATCCTTGCTGAGCGTTATCGAAATAGAGGCAGAAGACTCGGTTTGAGATTCAATTTAATTGCTGGAATCTACAACTTGGAGCTGAGTAAAAAATGATTTATGAAAGAAGTCTTTTATATCAATAAGATAAAAAAAGAAAATGAGTTAAATTTTATGTGCTGTATTTAGAGAAATTTGTATAACAATCATCGATATAAAATTTTATAGTTTTTATTAATTTACTCTATGAAATTTTTATTATAAAAATGATCTGTCAGTCTCAAGTCAGAAATTTTATTGAAACGAATAATATTTGATTTCGAATTTATGCGAAAAATCAGTGAAAATATTTTTAATCTGAGCCTCCTTGAAGGCTCAGATTACCTAAAAAAATAAATGAAGGCGTTATCTAAACGTCTGCATTGTGGGTATGAGCTGCATTGCAGCGCAAGAACTATCCAAATTACATATTCGGATAGTTCGGACCACCGCCACCTTCAGGGGTTACCCAGGTGATGTTCTGAGAGGGATCCTTGATGTCACAGGTCTTGCAGTGCACACAGTTGGCTGCATTGATCTGGAAGCGTTTCGAACCGTCGTTCTCTTCCATGATTTCGTAAACGCCAGCAGGGCAATAGCGCTGCGCAGGCTCGTCCCATTTCGGCAAATTCACGTTTACTGGAATAGAAGCATCGGTCAGTTTTAAATGCGCCGGCTGGTTTTCTTCATGCACGGTGTTGGATACAAACACCGAAGACAGACGGTCAAAAGTCAGCTTGCCATCCGGTTTTGGATAGTTCGGCTTGAAGGTTTCTGCAGCCTGAGTTTTCAGTGCTGCATAGTCAAGTACCAGATCATGCAAAGTGAAAGGTACTTTAAACACGTTCTGGTCGATAAAGTTAAACGCACCGCCAATCCACTGACCAAATTTGTGCATCGCCGGGCCAAAGTTGCGCGAGTTATATAACTCTTCTTTCAGCCAGCTGTTGTTGAACTTGTCGGTATAAGCCGTCAACTCTTTAGTGAAGAAATCTTCGCCCTCTAAAACGCGTGCAACCGCCAGTTCACCGCCTTTTTCCACACCGGCAGCAATTGCTTCAAATACTGCTTCACCGCAGAGCATGCCGGATTTCATCGCGGTATGAGAACCCTTGATTTTGGCGAAGTTCAGGAAACCTGCATCATCACCAATCAATGAGCCACCCGGGAAGGTGAACTTCGGCAGCGAGTTAAAGCCACCTTTGGTCACGGCACGTGCGCCATAAGAAATACGCTTGCCGCCTTCAAGATATTGCTTGATTAAAGGATGGGTTTTCCAGCGCTGCATTTCCATGAACGGATACATATGCGGGTTGGTGTAGGACAGATCCACGATCATGCCCAAAGTCACCTGGTTGTTTTCAGCGTGGTAGAGCCACCAGCCGCCTGAAGAACCGGTTTCATTCAATGGCCAGCCAGCACCATGCATCACCAGACCGGGTTTATGCTTGGCCGGGTCAATTTCCCAGAGTTCTTTAATCCCTATGCCGTAATGCTGCGGATCGGCATCTTTGTCTAGGTTATATTTTGCAATCAGACGTTTACCGAGGTGACCACGGCAACCTTCAGCAAAAATGGTGTATTTGGCATGCAGTTCATAACCCGGAGTAAAGTTATGCGTCGGTTCGCCATCCTTGCCGATGCCCATGTCACCAGTTTGAATGCCTTTAACGGTGCCATCTTCATGATACAAAATTTCTGATGCGGCAAAGCCCGGGAAAATGGACACTTCCAGTTCTTCTGCTTTAGTGCCTAACCAGCGCACCACGTTGCCAAGCGAGATGACATAGTTGCCATCATTGTGCATGGTTTTCGGCACCATCCAGTGTGGCGCTTCTTGTGATTTTTCATCAGACAGCAAGAAGAACATTTTGTCTTCAGTCACCGGAACATTTAAAGGCGCGCCTTCTTCCTTCCAGTTCGGGAACAGTTCATTCATGGCACGCGGTTCAAGCACCGCACCGGACAAGATGTGCGCACCCACTTCGGAGCCCTTTTCCACCACACAAACGGACAGATCGTTTAGGTTGTTTTCAATTGCAAGTTGACGAATTTTAATCGCTGCAGAAAGACCCGCAGGGCCTGCGCCTACGATAACGACGTCAAACTCCATCGATTCTCTAGTTGTATTATCCATAATGTAAAACCTTATTTCGCTTAGCGGTATTTTATCATTTTTAAAATTTGTTATGAAGTTTAATTTTCATATTTTTCAAATAAAAAAAGCCTCCTGAGAGACTTTTTTTAATGGCTTTAAAACTTTATGATTTTTGTGGATCGTATTGTTTTTCTTTGATGAAGAGAGCAGGGATCACACCACAAATAAAGTATGCTGCACCCATCACAAGGAAACCAAGGCCAATAGAACCACCGCTTGCTAAGTAACCAATTACGGCAGGTGCAATGGCAGCGCCAAGACGACCAACATTGTATGAACCCCCGATTGCTGTACCACGTACGGCTGTCGGGAAACTTTCAGTCATGTAGGTTGCATTTACACCATATGGAATACCGTATAAGAAACCGAAGATGACTAATAGATAAAGAATATTTTCTGGTGAGTTATAGAACACGATCAGAGGTAAGAAAATCGCTGTACCAATGGCACCGAATGCATAAGTAAAACGTCGCCCAACTTTATCTGCCATATAGCCTGCAAGGATTTTACCCAAGATCATTGCTGTATATGTACCAACCATATAAGCCGTCATTTCTTTAAATTTCATACCCAATTCAGTTTCCAGGTATGTTGGCATCCAATTGTTTACACCGTAGTAACCAAATTGTAAGAAGCCAGCAGTTAATGCCCAAAGAATGAACATATTACGGTTTTTCTTATCTTGGAAAATCATTTTCCAAGTCGATTCAGCAGGTTTGTCTGTCAATTCTACTTTCTTGAAACGGTTTTCTTGCCATGCAGCAGGTTCTGGCACCAAGAAATGCATCAGAATCGCTAAACCAACGGGTATTGCAGCCACGTAGAACAGCATACGCCAGCCATGGTCTGGAATTAACCAGCCTGCAAGTAAAGTTGCGACGATATAGCCCACCGTCCAACCTGCCTGGAGTGTACCGAGTACAGTGGTGCGGTATTTGGTTGGTACGTATTCCGCCATCAAGGTGTTAGAGGCAATATATAAAGAACCTAAACCGAGGGATGCGAAGAAACGTAAAGCACCGAATTCTGCAAAACTTTGAGTGAAGCCTAAACCACAAGTCAATACAGAGAAGAGTAAAATCGAAACCACTACAGTGCGCACGCGACCAAACTTGTCACATGCCCAACCGCCAAAAATGCCCCCAATGGCCATACCAGCAAGGGTGAAGCTACCAAGCATCCCTGCTTCGACCGTTGTTAATCCAAACTCAGCTTTAATGCTGCTTAAGCTATAAGATAAAAGCATCAAGTCAGCGCCATCAACCAATAAGGCCAAGAACGCAAAAATAAATGCAATTTTCCAAGTATTTGAATTAATTTTGGATAAAGTATTAACAGCCATAATCCATTACCTTATAAAAAAGGCCGAGTCGCAAGGAGAGTGACCCAGCCAAAACTGTTATTGCGTAGCTTCTTTAATCATGTTGCGCGCAATAATCACTTGTTGAATTTGAGTTGTACCTTCGTACAAACGGAATAAACGCACATCACGGTAGAAACGTTCAATTGCATATTCGCTGATGTAACCTGCGCCACCATGGATTTGCACACCACGATCTGCGACGCGACCGCACATTTCTGTAGCGAACATTTTTGCGCAAGAGGCTTCAGTGCTGACATTTTTGCCTGCATCGCGTAAACGTGCCGCATCTAAAACCATGCATTTAGCTGCATAGATTTCAGCTTTTGAGTCTGCCAACATGCCTTGAATCAACTGGAAGTTTGCAATCGCTTGACCAAATTGCTTGCGTTCAACTGCATATTTCAGTGAGTCATCTAGCATGCGTGTTGCTGCGCCAACGCTAAGCGCTGCAATATGAATACGACCTTTATCAAGTACTTTCATCGCAGTTTTAAAGCCCACACCTTCTACACCACCAATTAAAGCTGATGCTGGAATACGGCAGTTTTCAAAGATCACGTCACAAGTATGAGCGCCTTTTTGACCCATTTTCTTGTCACGTTTACCCAGTGAAATACCAGGCGTTTTACTGTCGACAATAAATGCAGAAATAGCAGCAGAACCTTTTAATTCAAGATTGGTACGTGCCATTACCGTAAATGCACCGGCATGTGGGGCATTGGTAATAAAACGTTTTGTGCCATTTAAAATGTATTCATCACCATCTTTTACTGCAGTTGTTTTTAAAGATGCAGCATCAGAACCAGAATCAGGTTCGGTTAAACAGAATGAACCAATAATTTCGCCGCTGGCTAGGCGCGGTAGAAAATACTGTTTTTGTTCTTCTGTACCATCAATGATCAAGCCTGAAGCACCAATACCGTTGTTGGTACCAATGAGCGAACGGAAAGCAGGAGAAGTACGGCCCAATTCAAAGGCAATATAAACTTCTTCTTCCATAGTTAGGCCAAGGCCTTCATATTCTTCAGGAATTGTTAAACCAAACAATCCTAACTCTTTCATTTGCTGAACGATTTCTGCAGGAATTTCGTCTGTTTCAGCAACGAGTTCTTCATTGGGGATTAATACACCTTCAACAAATTGACGAATCATATCGACTAACTGGTCTAAGGTTTCCTGATCACGAATCATGTCCTAACTCCGTTTTTAGGGTTAACACCTTGTTTTTTCCACGCAATAAAATCGAACAAGATGTAGTCACTAAGCTAAATTTATGCGGATACTAATCAAAAAAGATCGCATATACAACATATACGAAAGTATATTTCGCACTGCGGTATTTAGTATTTATTAGAGTTTTGATATTAAGTTATTGTTTTTTAAAGATTGACTAGATCTATCATGGTTATTAATTATTTTTCATATGAAAAAATTTGATTTAACATTAGCCTGGAATTATGTATATTGTAATTATATACCGCTGTGCGAAATGAGAAGATTATGGAAAGCACTCAAATATTAAAACTCAACATTCAAGAAGATGGCGTGGCGCTGGTAGAAATACATCGACCTGAAGCAAGGAATGCACTGAATCTGGAATTACGTCAGACACTTTCAGAAACTTTTCAAGCGCTGAATCAGAACCCCGCTGTACGCGCAATTGTGATTACTGGCGGTGAAAAGGTCTTCGCGGCCGGCGCTGATATTAAAGATTTCACCACAGCAACGACTGCGCAAATGTATTTACGCCATACCGAACAGTACTGGCAAAGCCTGGTTGATTGCAGCAAACCGATCATTGCGGCTGTAAATGGCTATGCCTTGGGTGGCGGCTGTGAACTGGCGATGCATGCCGACATCATCATTGCCGGTCAATCGGCAAAATTTGGTCAACCTGAAGTGAAACTCGGTCTGATGCCGGGCGCGGGTGGTACACAACGTTTATTGCGTGCGATTGGTAAATTTAAAACCATGCTGTTGGTGTTGTCGGGTAAATTTATCAGCGCTGAAGAAGCGAGCCAAATGGGCTTGGTCTCGGAAGTGGTTGAAGATGAAAATACCATTCCACATGCATTAGAACTGGCTAAGACTATTGCAAGTTTCTCTCCAATTGCAGTTCAGCAAATTAAAGAAGTGACCAATTTAGGTCAGGATTTGTCTTTACAGGGTGCGCTGACTTTAGAGCGTAAAGCCTTCCAGATTCTATTTGATACCCAAGATCAAAAAGAAGGCGTGAATGCATTTTTTGAAAAACGTCCTGCACAGTACACTGGAGAATAAGACATGACCATTCAATCTATGGCGTTGATCGGTACCGGTGTAATGGGCATGGGGATTGCGCAAATTGCTGCACAAGCCGGTGTCGAAGTACGTTTATTTGATGCAAAGGTAGGTGCTGCAGAGGCGGGCTTAGCCAAACTCAAAACCATGCTGGAAAAATTGCAGGCCAAAGGCAAATTCACCGAAGAAGTGTTAAATGAAACCTTGGCGCGTTTTGTGGTTTTAGACAGCATTGAGCAAATCGCAGGTGTGGACATGGTGGTTGAAGCCATCATTGAAAATCTTGAGATCAAGCAAAGTCTGTTTAAGAAAATTGAAGCGATTGTTGCACCAGATACGATTTTAGCCACTAATACCTCATCGTTGTCTGTAACCGCCATTGCTTCAAACCTTGAACATCAGGGGCGTATGGCAGGTTTCCACTTCTTTAATCCTGTCCCTTTGATGAAAATTGTGGAAGTGATTGCAGGTTTGGCAACCGATGAACAAGTGGTTGCGGACTTGCTTGAACTGGCACAGCGCATGGGCCACTTTGGTGTGCGCACCAAAGACACACCGGGATTCATCGTCAATCATGCGGGTCGTGCTTACGGTACCGAAGCGCTGAAAGCACTCGGTGAAGGTGTTGCCTCTGTTTCAGACATCGACCGTATTTTACGTGACGGTGCAGGTTTCCGTATGGGGCCATTTGAGTTATTCGACTTAACTGCACTAGATGTATCGCATCCGGTGATGGAATCGATTTTTAACCAGTACTATCAAGAAGACCGTTATCGTCCGCATGCTTTAACCCGTCAAATGTTGGCAGGTAAAAAAGTCGGTCGTAAAGTCGGTGAAGGCTTCTATAAATATATCGACGGCAAAAAAACCAACGAAGCACCTGTACAAGCTGTTCCGTCAGTCAACCACTTTAATGCGGTGTGGATTGCGGCGGATCGTGAGCAAGATGCCAGCGTTTTACGTGACTATATTCGTGAGCAAGGCTTAGTGCTTGATAGTGCTGACGTTCCTGCTGTAGACAGCTTAATTATTTTGGCAACCTATGGTGAAGACACGACTACAGCAGCTTTACGTTTAGGTGTCGATCCAGCGCGTGTTGTGTCGATTGATATGCTGACAGATTTTGCCAAACACCGCACGCTCATGCCTTCGATTTTCACTGCGAAAAACTATATTGATCAAGCACATGCCATTTTTACTAAAGATGGGCAGGGCGTTTCTGTGATTGCAGAAAGCGTGGGCTTTATTGCACAGCGTGTCTTGGCGATGGTGGTAAATTTGGCCTGTGACATTGCACAGCAACAAATTGCCACAGCGTCTGACATCGATAAAGCGGTGAAACTGGGTCTAGGTTATCCGCATGGTCCAATTTCATGGGGCGATGTATTGGGTAGTGATCGCATCCTACTGATTCTTGAACGTATCTATGCCAATACTGGTGATCAGCGCTACCGTCCAAGCCCATGGCTGAAACGTCGTGCACAACTGAATTTATCTTTACTTCACAGCGCAGCTGTTTGAGCGAGTCAAAAGGAACTTCCTATGTTAAATGCATATATTTATGATGGCGTACGTACTGCTTTTGGTCGCCATGCCAGTGAGTTAGCTACCATCCGTCCAGACAACTTGGCCGCGCATGTGATTAAGGCCTTGGTTGAAAAACATAATTTACCGAATAATATCTATGATGATGTGATTTTAGGGAACACCAACCAAGCGGGTGAAGACAGCCGTAATATCGCGCGTCATGCGACTTTGCTTGCAGGTTTGGATGTAAAAACCCCTGCACAAACCGTAAACCGTCTCTGTGCATCAGGTTTGGCAGCAGTCATCGACGCAGCACGTGCGATTACATGTGGTGAAGGCGAGATCTTTATTGCCGGTGGTGTCGAATCGATGTCGCGTGCGCCTTTTGTATTTGCCAAATCAGAAACGCCATTTAGCCGTGATTTCAAAGTCTTCGATTCGACCATTGGTGCGCGTTTCCCAAACCCATTGATCGAAAAACAGTTTGGTAACGACACCATGCCACAAACCGGTGACAATGTTGCGGTGGAATATGGTGTGACGCGTGAAGATGCAGACCAGTTTGCGGCTGCATCACAAGCCAAATACGAAGCAGCGAAACAGTCTGGTTTCTTTGCTGGCGAGATTATTGGTGTTGAAGTATCTCAAGGCCGTAAGTTGCCACCGAAACTGGTTGATCAAGACGAACATCCACGTCCGTCTTCTAATTTTGAAGCGCTACAAAAATTACGTCCACTGTTTGAAGGCGGTGTAGTGACTGCAGGTAATGCTTCAGGGGTGAATGATGGTGCAGCAGCACTGTTAATTGGTTCTGAGCAAGCTGAACAAACTTTAGGTTTTAAACCGATTGCGAAAATATTGGCATCGGGTGCAGCAGGGATTGAGCCACGCATCATGGGTGCAGGCCCTGTTGATGCAATCAAGCTGGCATTAAAACGTGCCAATCTGACTTTGGCGGATATGGACATCATCGAGATCAATGAAGCTTTTGCCTCTCAAGTGTTGGCATGTCTCCGAGGTTTGGATGTGGCGTTGGATGATCCGCGTGTCAATCCAAATGGTGGTGCGATTGCAGTTGGTCATCCACTGGGTGCATCGGGCGCTCGCTTGGCATTATCAACGGCACGCGAACTACAACGCAGCGGAAAAAAATATGCTGTGATCAGTCTATGTATTGGTGTGGGACAAGGTCTCGCAATGGTTATTGAACGCGTATAAAGGGAAAGATACATGGGTGCATTAGAGGGTATTCGCGTACTGGATTTAAGTCGCGTACTTGCAGGTCCTTGGTGTGGTCAAATCCTCGCGGATTTAGGCGCAGAAGTGATTAAAGTCGAACGTCCAAAAACCGGTGATGACACCCGTTTATGGGGTCCACCTTGGATGAAGAATAATCAAGGCGAGGACACACGTGAAGCAGCTTATTATCAATCTGCGAATCGAAATAAACTTTCCGTTGCGATTGATATTTCGACCGCTGAAGGTCAGGAATTGGTCCGCGCTTTAGCTGCAGACTCTGATGTTGTGATCGAAAATTATAAAGCTGGCTCGTTGAAAAAATACGGACTGGATTACGATAGTTTAAATGCAATTAACCCGAAACTGGTTTATTGCTCAATTACCGGTTTTGGTCAAACAGGTCCGCGTGCGCCTGAACCAGGTTATGATTTTATCATTCAGGGCATGGGTGGCTTAATGTCTGTGACTGGTGAAAAAGATGATTTACCGGGTGGTGGCCCACAAAAAGTCGGTGTGGCATTTGCCGATTTAACCACGGGTCTGTATTCAACAATTGCCATTCAAGCGGCATTGTTGAATCGCACCATTACTGGCTTAGGTCAATACATTGATATGGCATTGCTAGATGTGCAAGTGGCAACGCTTGCCAATCAAGGCATGAACTATTTAGCTTCGGGTAAAGTACCGGGTCGCTATGGTAATGCACATGCCAATATTGTGCCTTATCAGGTATTTAAAGCAGCAGACCAAGATTTTATTATTGCCTGTGGGAATGACAAACAATTCGTGGCACTCAGTAATGCGATTGGTTTGCCGGAATTACCCAATGATCCGCGCTTTACCACCAATGCACTGCGGATTAAGCACCGTACTGAAATTGGCGTGTTATTGTCTGAACATTTCCTTAGTAATAATGCGAAACATTGGGTTGAAGCGATTCATGCAGTCAAAGTTCCAGTCGGTTTAATCAATAACCTCGAACAAGCTTTTGAAGAGCCGCAAGTTCAGGCACGTAACATGTTGATTGAAATGCAGCATCCTTTAAAAGATAAGCTTAAAGTGATTGGTTCTCCAATCAAACTTTCTCGTACCCCAGTGGAATACAAGAAAGCACCACCGATGCTGGGTGAACATACCAATGAAATCTTGGCGCGTGTAGCTGATGCTGAAAAATTAGCAGAACTGCGAACAAAAGGCATCATTGGTTAATCTATGTTAAAAGCCTTTTTCAAATGAATAAAGAAGCAACTTTTTATAAGTTGCTTCTTTGCTATTAATAGGATATTTATATTATAATTTTCGCAATGCGAAACAAAATTAAAGAATTTAGGCCATTTAAATGACAGAAATGACAGAATCGGAACAAGCGGAGAAGCTGTTAGCTCCATTACGACATGAACTCCTAGATCCCATTGAGGATATGCAGGATGAAAATGATCGCCAATACATTACCGCTCTTGCCCGTGGCTTGGAACTGTTACGTTGTTTTACACCAAAACATCAACATTTAGGTAACCAGGAACTCTCTCAAATGACAGGGTTGCCTAAACCAACCATTAGCCGTTTAACCCATACGCTGTCACGTTTGGGGTATTTGAAACAAGTACCAAGCTCAAGTAAATTTCAGCTTTCTGTGGGTGTACTTTCATTTGGTTATTCAATGTTGTCGAATCTTTCAGTCCGTTCGATTGCTCATCCATACATGAAAGAATTAGCGGATTATGCAGGTGCAGCAGTTGCTATGACAACCCGTGACCGCTTAAACATGATCTACTTAGATGTTGTACAAGGCAAAGGTAGTGTTACTATGCGACGCCAAGTCGGTACCTATTTACCCATTCATTTAAGTTCTGTTGGTCGCGCATGCTTGGCAGCAATGCCCGAAGATGAACGCGAATTTTTACTGAATGCCATTCGTTCCAAACACAAAGAAGACTGGATCAAGATTAATCGCGATTTAGATAAAGCTTTTAAAGACTATCAAGACTTTGGATATTGCTTCTCGGTAGGTGATTGGCATAAAGATGTGAATTCAGTGGCGGTGCCTTATTATCATGAGCAACATGGTTTATTAGTATTTAACTGTGGTGGACCAAGCTTTATTTTAAGTCGTGAAAAGCTGGAAGATGAAATCGCACCGCGCTTGGTACATATGGTAAATAATATCCGTACAGATGTTGGGTAGTTACTATTAAGACGCGATATGTATTATTTAAATAGTCACATAGAGAGCAGTATTTATTCAAAAAGATACTGCTCTTTTTTGTTTATTTTCGAATAATCATCAATGTTGCAGTAGCATGTGCATAAATTTTATCATTTTCATCAATAATTTTGCCTTCAGTACTGACTATTGTCCGTCCAGCATTAATCAAGTGCCCAATGCCTCGATAGGTTTTTCCGACTTGCATGGGACGGATCATTTTTATATTCAAGTCTACAGTAGCAAAGCGATTGCCTTTTTCCATAATTGAGTGGGCAACTCCACCAGTTACGCTGTCTAGAACAGTGGCACAGAATCCACCATGCACGCCACCTTGTAAATTAATATGTTCTTCACCGGGTGTAACTTCATACACGACATAACCTTCTTGCACATCCACCAGTTTCATGGGAATGGTCTTGGCCATCGGTGCATGTGGAATTTCACCATTTTTAACAGCAGTTAAAAATTCTAAACCTGTATATTGATCCATCGACATTTAATCTTATTTCCTATACGCCTTGTAATTACTTCCGATTTTAATATTTATTGAGTTATTTTGAAATAAAATACCGCAATGTAAAACTAAGGTTTTATGACTCTTTTTTCTTATTTGAAATAGTTCTTGGCATTTTTAGAAATTTAAGTAAATCTACTCTTAATTAATTGTATTGAGATTTTTCATTTTTGGAGTAGGGTGGTTCCCGAAAGATGAAATTGAGCATGAATCAATGGAATTTGATGTCGCTATTGTTGGAGGAGGATATCCCAATCATTTCTAGTGAAAGTAAAGACTTGAAGTAATTAAACTTCATCATTCAATCCTGAATGTAATTCTCTGATGTAAGAGAAAAAATCTAATCTCAGGCCTCAGAAGGCTGGAAAACTTTTAATTTTTAATCATGCCTTGTTGAATCAAGTTTTCTATTTGTTGAGTGTTAAAACCTAACTCTTGTAAGAATTTTTGTGAATGTTCCACTAAATCTGGAATCGCGTGAATATTTAAATTCTTTGCTTCCGTCAAACTCACAGGCTTAAGTGGTAGGTATTTTGCCTATAGGGGAATCCACTTCAATCCAACGTTGGCGCGCTTTGAGTTGTGGATGTTCCCAGATATCCTGAAATTCATTTACACTGGCATTGGCAACTTTTTCCTTTTCTAAGCGTTCCAGAATTTCGTGCTGATCCCTTTGTGTAATGATGTTTTTTCGAGAATATATAGGATGAGAAGGATCACTAACCGACCGTTTAACGTATACATTTTTGTGTTTGGGTTATTTAAAACAAGTGATCGACTTGAGTAAATTTCAGCTTTCTATTGGAGTGCTTTCGTTTGGTTATTCGTATTGTCGAATTTATCCATTCGCTCAATTGCTCGTCCTTATGTAGTCGTCGAATATCTGCAATCACCATAATATTGATTAGACCTTATTAAGTTTGCGGTTTTTTATTGCCTGTGATTTGGTTTTACCCATGAAGGGGTCTGCACTTCCTGTTATAGTTCAATATAGCGGAGAATACTTTTACCATGAATCTTACTTATAAATATTTGTACACTCGCTTTCATGTGTTTGGTTCTTTACCAACTCATAAGATTTTTAAAAGTGAAACTGGAAGTCAATCTAAATTAGTGTTTGCAGATCAGTCTTTTATTTATGGGTTAGTTTCCGATTGGGCTATTAACAATATACATTTTGACGGCTGTAAACCTACATGGGAGCAAGAGTCAAAATTATTTTTAGTCAAGGAAAAGGACGCATTAGTTCTATACAGATTACAGCATCCACATTTTAAGACTGAAGCTCTTATTTGAGCTCTTTTATATGATAAAAATCATAGTTTACTGCATTTAGTTGAGTTTGTAGATTATACGCAGAATGTAGTGGATTAGTCTTATAAACGGGGTATGATTTAATTCTGTTACGACATAATTTGGGTGTAAACTCATCGTCATTTGAATTACCCTAGTTTAAGCAAAAGCTCGTCAAAAGATGGGCTTTTTTATTATATAAAGTTTTTCTCTTTAAGCCAAATGTAAAGAGGATGCAGCATTAAAAAATACCATTATGTGATTTGTTTAAATTAATTTACATAAAGTGTGAATTGATTAACAAATAGGCAAATAAACTTAACATAATAAAATAAATGATTTTCTATAATTTATTGGGAAAATAATAACAAGGCTATAGAAATGTCTAAAATTCTCATTTTGAAAGAAGTAAATGCTATAAGCAGTTGCGGCACAGAGATAATCGTAGAACAAATCTTTGAAAAGAATTTAAATGAGGATGGAGCAAGCTTGAATTGGATGGCGTTACCTAAAATAGTTATTAGTGAAAAAGTATTTAATTTAAATAAAGATAATATTTTTACTCATCCTGGAACCGGAAAAGTATTCAGGGTAATAAAACAAACAGATATGTTTAAATTTAAAAAAAAGACTAAACGTTTATTTTAAGTTTTTAATAATCTAATAGCAAAATAGAAAGAAAAAAAGCTCATCCAAAGATAGGCTTTTTGTTTCAAATAACAACATTGATAATCTTCCTATTTTTGATATCTTTGAATTTTGGTAAGAATTTAAAATTATGAAAAAAATATTGTGTCTTGGACTGATGATTTCCTCACTTGCAGCGTGTTCAACTGTACATAACAAAGACACTCATGCACCAAAGTTAGATGCAGCCAATACTGCTAGTGAATATTGTATTAACCAAGGTGGAAAATTAGAAATCAGAAACGAAGTGAATGGTCAAGTTGGTTATTGCCATTTGCCAAATGGTCAAATCAATGAAGAGTGGAAATTTTTCCGCGATAGCTCAAAAGAATGTTTAGCAGAGGAAGCTAAAGTTCTGGTGGGAAAAACTGGTTTAACTGATGATCAAATTAAACAAAAAACTCAATCTGAAATTATTCGTCGTATTGCGCCTGGTCAGCCAGTAACGATGGATTATCGTTCAAATCGAATTACAGTTACGATTGATCCTGTTTCTAAGAAAATCACCCATGCAAGTTGTGGTTGATTTTTATCACAGTTATTAAAGTATAAACAAGAACTTAAAAAGCTCATCGAAAGGTGGGTTTTTTTTATAACTAAATATGAACAATCAGCTAACAAATGCATTGAATATTTTTGAAATTCTTCAGGGGTATAGTGTTTAATTAATATGCTTGCTGGAGCAATCAAAAATGAAAAGTGCCGCTAATTTTCAGATGTTACAGCAAGTTTATAATTTTATGGCAGAGAAACCAAATTTTAAAACAAAAGCGGAGCTAGATCTATTATTAGAATTTTTTTCAGAAATACAGCAGGATCAAAAAACAGCAGTCAGGCTTGACTCACCTTCTAAAATTATCGGTAAATTTGGGAGTCGACAAATAATCAATATTAATTTAGCGCCTCCCATACGGCATAAAAATGAGTTTCTGGCATGGGTATATAAACAATTACATCGCTAATGATTTAATTTAACAATATCACCTTTAATCTTCGCAAATGACAAAAGGAAGCCTACTTAGCAAAAGGTAGGTTTTTTTTATTACCCTTAAAATAGCTATATTATTGAAAATAAAAAGTGAATTAAAGAAAAGGGTTGAAAATAGTTTCTCTATATTTTTTCGACGAAATGAGGATGGAATATTTTAGTTATTCGAAGTAAAAAGGGAAAAAGATAAATCAAAAACTTAAATAGGACTAATTCACCGGGTTAAGCGGTTTTTTATTGTCTGAAATTTTAATTCCTGTTAAGAACAGTTTAGATGGGTTAATTCCTCGGTAAATTATTTTGTATCCATGCTTCTGAATACTTTGATGAAATTGAGTATCGGAAGTAAATCGGTAAATATTGCATATAGAATTAGTAATATAAAACAAATGTTTGTGATTTGTTTGTAACGCCTTGATGATTTTGTATTTAGATTATAATTCTATTTTTGGTAATCAACGGTGACCAAAATGACTGTATCAACTTCGCTATTAACGTTTGAAGAATTATTTACTGAACTTCACCATGCTATTGCTAAACGAGAGCAAAATCCCGTTCGATTGAAAGAGCCTTTAGATTCTATCGAGAAGGGTGCTATTTTAGAATTGGAAGAATACTGCTGAAAACACGCTTTTAATTTTCAAACTCATTTAGAGGGTGAAAATACATTTGTGATCACGGTGGAGTAGTAATTTGATGCAATTTTTAAGAGCGTTATGTTGTTTGAACGCGTATGAGTATGAGCAGGATGACAATGGCAAGATGATTAAAGTGTGTCGCAAATGTGGAAAAAACCTAAACAAAATATTAGTTGGTCCAGTATAGCTGAATGTACTATGGCCCATAAAACTCTGCTACATAATACGAGATATGGGCGGTTTTTTTTATTTTCTTATGTAAGGATCAGTATGTGGTAAGTTCACGGATGAAATTGTATTCATCTGTCATGATAAATTATAGAGTCTAATCCATATAAGGTATTAGAATGAAAATTATTGCTAAAGACCGAAATACAGGTGAAATGATAGAACTTAATGCTGAAGAAGATACGAGCATGGGAACTTTAAATTATTTTTATTGTGATCAAGAGGGAAATTATTTACGTTCATCCAAACGTCCTTATGACAAAATGCCTAGACATTCGGTGATGCCTAATATGCATTTTGCTTTAGGTCAGCGATTAATCTTAATTATAGAAATAATAGAATGACAACAAGCCTCCTACGGGAGGTTTTTTATGGGTAAAATTTTATCAACAGACCATACCAGCCATTAATCTAATCAATTAAGAGGAAGATGAACACCTCATGAAAAATGTACTGGTACGTAGATAGATAGGTAGTACATTCCTGACACCTGAAATTTCGCTATAAGATCCTGATAATCTTTGCCAGTTAAAACATACATCTTTCACATAATTCATCTTATTTAAATTATAGATAGATCACTTGTATAAACTTATCTATGCTAGGAGAAGTTTCTAACGTTTGTAGGTAATTGCGTACAAGGAAACAGGAGATTGCTGATATGATTTATTGTTAATATTTGTAATTATTTGTTAAGTAAGTTCCACTCTATATAGATGGAAAAATCGTATAATAATTATAAGAATATAACTCCGAACTTACATAAACGTAAGTCATAAAGGGGAAGCTACACTATTAAGCCTTATAGTTTTGGGAGAGACTATAGGGCTTTTATTTTTGACTAAGATAAGAAATTATTAATAGGCTAAAAAAGATGACCAAAAACTGCCTCATTGTTAAGGAGTATAAAATTTTTATATTAATGAAAGGGTTATAATAAATTTTATAATTTACAACCACACTAATTTTATCCATAGCAGCCGGTTTTTTCTGCAATCAATCAAGTATAAATGTCAAAAATTAATTGCCCATTTACATTCAAGCTAACAAAGTAAGTTATACATTAACCCCAGATTCCCTATGATAGAAATAAAAGTAGGGAGTAAAAAAGCTATGATCAAAATTAAAAATCCAAATTCTGGAGAAGAGAGAACGATTAATAAAGTTCTCGGTGATGAAGACACCTTAGCCAAGGCCCAAGAGCATGCCGGTTATTATGATATGCATAACAATCATTTTATTCCTCAAATCAATAACACTAATGAGGTTGTTGGGTTTTGTGACGCCGAAGAAAATTCTATTGTCTGGAAAGTAATTGTTTAAATTATTTAATCGAAGAAGGATGTCTTATAATTCGGTCGATAAATAGACGATACCGAAAGCAACTTGAATTAGCCACAACTCACTGGACCACAGAACAGGATAGTTATTTGATTGAGAACCATGCGCTCACGTTTGCAGAGCTGATAATCAACTTACTATTCACTGATGGTCAGATTATCCGGCGAAAAGAACGATTTGGGTTGTTACGAAGAGAAAAATAATTGCAAAGGTTTTAAAAGGTTTCCTGTCGGCTTTTCCCTAAAATTAAAATACGGATTAAGCACCTAAAGTTGCTTAATTAAATTTAAAAAGCCTATTGATTAATCTTTAAATGTTTCATTCAGAGCTTGCTGCACTGCATCTATCCTTGTCTTGCAGGCTTTGTATGCGATCATGGACTCTTCAACAATCTTCATTAAGTTATCAATATCCGGCTCTTCCTGAGACTCAAGCAGTTCTGCATTCTTTTTAAGAACTTCATAGCCTTGTTTAAAGGTTAATTCTTTATTAGCCATTGCGGATTACCTCTTTAACATCGGCGTTGATAATGCCGTCCTGTAATTCTACCTGAATGCTATCACCTGAAATTTGTTGAATCGAACGAATGGCTTTGCCTTGGCTGCGCACAATAGCGTAACCTTTGGCCATCACATTTTTAGGATTCTGTAAAAGCGTTTCACGTAATAATGATTCAACTTGGGTTGATGCCAATTTGATTTGTTGTTGCGCAAAATATTGGCTATTGCCTTTTATTAACTCAAGCGTTTGCTGAGTCGTATTAATCTGATTTTGAGCCAGTGTCTTGATCACTTTGATGTACTGATCATTTTGGCTTTGATAGGCCGCGATCTGGTGTTGAGATAAATGTTTGATGGCCTGTAATGATTGCAGTACTTGTTGTGTCCGCTCAACAATCAAGTTTCGAATACCTCCAATCACTTTACTTGGGGTATCAAAAGATCGGTGGGCGACTTCATCTAAAATAGTTCGGTCTTTTTCATGGCCAATGCCCACCCATATCGGAACTGAACATGTACACAAGAAAGCTGCTAAAGGGTAGTCATTCAAATACGCTAAATCATTCACAGCACCACCGCCACGAATAATCACAATCAAATCGGGAGCAGAAGTGAAATCTGTCGCCCACTGAGCTAAGCCATTCGTTAATGATTCAATCATACTGACAGCTGCAGTATTTCCCTGAAATGTCGCCGTGTGATAGACGAAGTGACAAACCCCAGTCTGATCCAAAGCATCTGCATCTTTTTTAAAGTCCCCTAAACCTGCAGCATTTTCAGGAGCAATCACCAAGACATTTTGAATATCGAAAGGAGCAGGGAGCAATTTATTTTTATTGGCCAAGCCTTCTAAGCGAAGATGCTCTAATATTTGCTGATAACGTTTAGCAATCTCCCCCAAGGTATAGCTTGAGTCAATATCTTCTACATTGACTGAAAAACCATACTGAGGACTGAAAGTGGCTTTAACTTTTATCAGGACATTTAAATCTCTCGACAGCTCAATCCCACTTTCACGTTCAAACTTTAAAACTATTTTGGCCGCTGAAAACTTCCAGATCGTTGCCTTACAACTAGCCATCACTTTATCTGTCCCTTGTTCTTTTTCTGCAAGCTCTAAATAGTAATGACCACCTTTGATACTTAAATTTCGAATTTCTGCTTTCACCCACACAGGCTCGTTAAAAGCTATACGGATAACTTCCTTTACCGCAGACAAGTATTCACTTAATGAAAGCTGGGGTTCGAACATAGAAATGCTGGCAAGGTATCGTTATAAAAATAGTATCCAACTGATCATTCAAAGGCAATTGAACTTGCTTAACTCTATATTGTGTTTATACGATTTTTTTAAAAAAACCGATATAATTCAACAAGTTTACTTAAGTATAAAAACACTAAAAAATAACCTTGTTACAAATGGGATTTTTTGAGAAATTCCGGAATTTTTTGCTAATTAACATGATCAATAAACAAATAAATTAAAAATTCACTCTGAGTTAGTAACGCTTTTAGGACAGAAAATATTCTCAATTTTTGCAGATAAGACTTGGGATGGTTTTATACAGATCTGTACGTTTTAACTCACATATATTTAAGGTCTTTGCGGATAGGTATTACTAAAGTTTTTTCTTATGTTAGGAAACAACAGGAAGTTCCGGAACAAAAAAAATAATAATGAGTTCTCGCATGAGGATCGTGAGGGACGACAGGAGTTATACCTAACTCATCCATACGAAAAAGCCTGACAGGATGTCGGGCTTTTTTATTGCGTAAAATTTGTATCATGTAAATAGTAGAAAAAATAAAAAATGTCTAAAGGTCGTCTTATATGACTTTAAAAGGGCTTATTGATTTTCCAAAATTGATAAAAATGCTTCAATAAAGTTAGGTAGTTTTATTCGGTGAGTTTGACCAACTTTTATCACTTCGAAGGTCAAATCTTCAAGTTTTAATTTTTCACTTTCTGTTTTTAGTTTTTGATGAGTGGATTGTAAGCCTTTTACCCAATCTTCAAGCACCTCTATAGACATATCTTTTTTAATATTTAGAACTTGAGTGGCTGTTTTAAAATGGCTTAAAGTCGTACTATCTTTAAAAGATACTTCTATACGATGATCTATACTCTCAAATAGATCATGCTTAATAATAAATTCGAATTTTCCACTTGCGGGTTTTATAACACTTATATAAATGTTTTTGAAAGCTTGCGTATATCTTTTATTCTTTGCATCATGGATTTCTGAAATCCATCCTTGAGATTCTAAGAACTTATCCATCTCAATAAATATTAAATTCGTGACTTTTTCTTCAATTTTATTCGCTAATTCTTTAAGTTCATGACTTGTTGCGACCAGCTTATTTTCCAATTTAGATCGATAAGATTGCTCATCATCATGTTGTATTGATTTGGCAAATATTGCTTGCAAGCGTTGTTCTGGTGTCATGATTTATACTCACTTTTAATTAATAAAAGTCTTATTAATTATAATGTGGCTCAGTTCATATATTTCAAGTAAGCATGAAAAAATAGCACTCAATCCTAAAACTGAGTAGAGGATGGGAGTTTTACTTCTATTTTTCGTTTCGCATAAATCGCTTTATATGTGTTGTAAATAGATGATTGAAAATAGCGCTATAAAATTGATAGCGCTTTATTTTTGTAGGTAAAGGCTTACAAAAAAACAGGAAATTACCGCTATAACTTAGCTTAAATATCTGTAATTATTCATTTAATGAATTCCATCATGTATAGATGGAAATTGCATAATAATAATTATAAACACATAACTGTGACCTTATAAGAAGGTAGGTTATGAAGAGGAAGCTACAGATCTAAGCCTTATAGTTTTGGGAGAGACTATAAGGCTTTATTTTTTTTAAATATTTTTCTTATCTACTAAAAAAAATGAATTCAAGCCAGATACTTTCAATTCTGCATCATCATCAATCAATTATTTATATTTATTCCATTTCTATTGTGTAGCACTCGTTCCATTTTAGTGCTCATAGAATAGAAAGAGCCTACCATTTAATAGTTAATATTTATAACAATCATATACTTAAGTTTGGATAATCACAATTGGCACATTATTTGAATAACACATTCTGACTTTACAAGAAAATGCCTTAAAAAGGGTCGGAGAATAAATGATGATGCAACAAAAATTGATTTCTAAAAGTTTACTTACTGCTGCATTGCTGGCAAGCATTACACTTACAGGATGCTCAAAACCCGCTGAAAAAAATGAAGCAGCCAAGCCTGAAGCGAAAGCAGCTGCGACAAGTGGCGATACGATCAAAGTGGGTATTTTACATTCTCTTTCAGGCACGATGGCAATTTCTGAAACATCGTTAAAAGATACCGCATTAATGGCGATCAATGAAATTAATGCAAATGGCGGGGTATTAGGTAAAAAATTGGAACCTGTAGTGGTTGACCCTGCTTCCGATTGGCCTTTGTTTGCAGAGCGTGCACGCCAGTTAATCACTCAAGATAAAGTGGCGGTAATTTTTGGTGCCTGGACTTCAGTATCGCGTAAATCTGTACTCCCTGTAGTTGAAGAGCTGAATGGCTTAATGTTCTATCCAGTTCAATATGAAGGACAAGAACAGTCAAAAAATATTTTCTATACCGGTGCTGCACCAAACCAACAAGCAATCCCTGCAGTTGAATATCTCATGAGTGAAGAGGGCGGTAACGCCAAGCGTTTTGTATTATTGGGTACAGACTATGTGTATCCACGGACCACCAACAAAATCTTGCGTGCGTTCTTAAAATCAAAAGGCATTGCTGAAGCCGATATTATGGAAGAGTACACACCTTTCGGTCACAGTAACTATCAAACCATTGTGGGGAATGTAAAGAAATTTGCTGCGGGTAAAAAGACTGCGGTAATTTCAACAATCAATGGCGATTCCAACGTACCGTTCTACCGTGAACTGGGTAACCAAGGCATAAAAGCTTCTGATATTCCTGTTATGGCATTTTCAGTGGGTGAGGAAGAACTTCGCGGCATTGATACCAAGCCTCTAGTGGGACATTTGGCGGCATGGAACTATTTCATGACTGTGAAAAATCCGATTAATACTAAATTTATTGATAAATACAAACAATTTGCAGTGGAGTACAAGCTACCCAATGCAGCTAAGGTAGTCACCAATGATCCAATGGAAGCCACTTATGTCGGTATTAACATGTGGAAGCAAGCGGTAGAAAAAGCGGGTACTACAGATGTAGATAAAGTGCGTGAAGCAATGGCGGGGCAAACTTTTACGGCTCCATCGGGTTATACCTTAAAAATGGATGAAACCAATCACCATTTACATAAGCCGGTCATGATTGGTGAAATTCGTGGGGATGGTCAGTTTGATATCGTTTACAAAACACCGAATGCTATAAAAGCGGAGCCATGGAGCCCGTATATTCCTAAATAAGTTTTCCCGGAGCCTGTTGCATCTGTAGCAGGCTTTTTTGATTTATTTTTCCCTCATGGGAATAACATTTAATTGGGAGGCTTAGCATGATTGATCGAATAAATTACCCCACTATTCTATTCATTATTACTCAATTTTTTTTCCTGCAAAATTTGAATGCAGAGATGCCAAATTCTTCTTCAGCAGAAAATTCTCAAGTCATTACTCAGGCTGAAAATACGCATAAAGCAGTTGCCTCATCTGGCGATGCGATTCAACAATTTGTCCATGCAGGATTTTCTGAACGTCGCAATATGTTAAACCAATGGCCAGCCGGCATTGAAGAACTCGATCGTTTGGTTGCCTATGTAAACAATAATGAACTGTATACAGATGGTTCTGGACAAACCTATATTTTAAAAGATGATGAAAAATTATTCAGCTATCCAGATGAACAAGTCGTAGATACTTGGCCATCAGATTTATCCCAAGTCACCTTGGTGAACACCTTGCGTAAGGCATTGAGCTTTGGACAAGCCAAAGTAAGATTACAGTCTGAAGATGCTTCTCAGCGTTTAGAAGCCATAGATATTTTAGAAAATAATTTATCAGAATTAGATCCGGCAATGATAAATACGCTGTATTTAAATGAAACGAATAACAAGGTTAAAGCCCGATTAGAACAACTCAAAGCACGTATGGACTATGGCAGTTCAGACGTACGGGTCAAGATCCAAGCGGTAAAAGTTTTAAAACAATCGAATCGTCCCGAGGTATTGGCTCTGGTCGAACAAGAACTCCAACAACCGAATTTAAATCCAGAATTAAAAACAGTATTGGTCGATGCCAAAGGGAGTATTAAAACCCGACTTCAAGCCAGTGAGTGGACAGGACATGTCTTTTCAGGTTTGAGTACAGCCAGTATTTTATTATTGGCTGCCTTAGGTTTAGCCATTACCTACGGTTTGCTGGGTGTCATTAATATGGCGCATGGTGAACTGATCATGATTGGTGCCTATACCACCTATGTGGTGCAAAGCTTGTTTAAGACCCATTTTTCAGGATATGTCGATTGGTACTTAATTGCTGCAATTCCTGCAGCATTTGTGGTCAGTGCATTGATTGGAATGCTGATTGAAAGGACCGTGATTCGTCCCTTATATGGTCGTCAACTTGAAACCTTATTGGCAACCTTTGGTGTCAGCCTGATCTTAATGCAATTGGTGCGTATGATTTTTGGTGCACAAAATGTCGAAGTCTCCAATATTTCATGGCTTTCCGGGGGGATTTCAATCACCCCAAGCCTGATGCTGCCTTATAACCGAATCGCCATTATTGTCTTTACTGTGGCTGTTTTTCTGCTCTTGGTTTATCTATTGAATAAAACCCGTTTTGGCCTATTCGTTCGTGCCGTAACACAAAACCGTCAAATGGCACGTGCCGTGGGGATTCGTTCAAGCCGTATCGACATGCTGGCTTTTGGTTTGGGTTCAGGTTTGGCAGGCCTGGCAGGTTGTGCTTTGGCACAAGTCGGTAACGTTGGTCCTGACTTGGGTCAAAACTACATTATCGATGCTTTTCTTGTTGTGGTCGTCGGTGGTGTAGGACAAGTCTGGGGGGCAGTTCTTGCCGCACTGGGTTTAGGAATCAGTGGTACTGTTCTTGAGATTGGCATGGGTGCTGTGCTTGCAAAAATTATTTTACTGGTTCTTGTGATTTTGTTTATTCAAAAACGCCCACAAGGTTTATTCGCCATTAAAGGTCGATTTGTGGAGTAAACACTATGAAAATCACATCATTCCTATCCGATAATCCTTATAGCGCAGTGGCCATTGCGATGGGCTTTGCCATCATGTTGATTCTACCCTGGTTTCATTTATTGCCAAGCGATTCGAGTCTGCATCTTTCTGCGTATTGGGTCACGTTGATTGGCAAAATCATGTGTTTGGCTTTGGTGGCTTTAGCGCTTGATTTGGTTTGGGGTTATGCCGGAATTTTAAGTCTGGGGCATGGTTTGTATTTTGCCCTCGGCGGTTATGCCTTTGGTATGTACCTGATGCGTGAATCCTCCGGAGAAAGTTTACCTGACTTTATGCGCTTTTTAAGCTGGACGGAACTGCCGTGGTATTGGGTGGGAACAGAACATATTTTATGGTCACTCACCTTGGTGATTTTAGTTCCCGGGCTTATTGCTTTTATCTTCGGATATTTTGCTTTCCGTTCCAAAATCAAAGGTGTGTATTTCTCCATCATTACGCAAGCAATGACTTTCGCAGCCGCATTGTTGTTCTTCCGTAATGAAACAGGCTTTGGCGGGAACAATGGTTTTACCGGCTTTAAAACCCTTTTAGGTATGGATATTACCTCTACCTCAATGCGTGCAAGCTTATGCTTTATCACTGCATTAGTATTGTTACTGAGTTTTATCGGCTTACGTCATTTGATGAATAAGCCTTATGGACGTGTATTGGGGGCAATTCGGGATAGTGAAAATCGTCTGCAATATTTAGGTTATCGAACCCTCTGGTACAAGCTGTCTGCATGGGTACTTTCTGCAGTCATTGCAGGTATTGCAGGAGCATTGTATGTCCCACAGGCGGGGATTATTAATCCCAGTGAAATGAACCCGGTGAATTCCATTGAAATGGCTGTGTGGGTTGCTGCAGGCGGTCGTGGAACCTTGATTGGACCCATTCTCGGGGCAGGTTTAATTAATGGCGTGAAGACCTATTTCACTGTGGCCTATCCCGAAGCATGGTTGCTCATTCTAGGAGCACTCTTCATCGTCGTGACTATCTTCCTTCCCAAAGGGGTGATTGGTATGTTCGATCGCTTTAAAAAGGAGAAAAACTAAATGTCAGATTTAGGATTAAACGCACAACAACATGGCGGTCAACTGGGCGAAGGTTATGGACGTTTAAAAGAAGCAGGACCTGACTTTAGCCATGGCATCGCTTTATATTTAGAAAAAGTCAGTGTCTGGTTTGATGCATTCCGTGCCTTAAACGACTTGTCGCTTTACATTAACGAAGGTGAGTTACGTTGCATCATTGGTCCAAATGGTGCAGGTAAAACCACGCTGATGGATGTGATTACGGGTAAGACTCGACCAACGGAAGGCACAGCATTTTTCGGTCAAAACTATAACCTGGCAAAAATGAGCACCGAAGAAATTGCTGAAGCAGGAATTGGTCGAAAATTTCAAAAACCGACTGTGTTTGAAAATTTCACCGTGATGGAAAACCTGTTGCTTGCTGCACCTAAAAATAAACAGGTAAAGAAAAGTTTTTTCAGCAAGCTAGAGCCAGATGCTCAACTTGCTTTGGAACAATCACTCGAGCAAATTCGATTAAAAGAATTTATCAACAAACCTGCAGGCTTATTGTCGCATGGTCAAAAGCAATGGCTTGAAATTGGTATGTTGTTGATGCAACGTCCAAAACTGATTTTGCTGGATGAACCTGTGGCAGGAATGACTGATGCCGAAACCGAGCGGACAGCGGAACTTTGTCTAGAACTCAAGAAAAACCATACCTTGATTGTGGTGGAGCATGACATGAGTTTCATTAACAGCATCAGCGAGAAAGTGACGGTATTGGCTCAGGGGGCAATTTTAGCCGAAGGTACATTGGCGGAAGTTCAGGCCAATGAAGATGTGATTGAGAAATATTTAGGACGTTAAGGAGCAGACCATGTTAGAAGTCAAAGACGTCAATCAGTTTTATGGTGGCAGTCATATTTTACGTGACATATCCTTCCAAGCGCCTATAGGTGAATGTTCGGTTATCCTTGGACGCAATGGCGTAGGAAAAACCACTTTATTGAAATGTTTGATGGGGATCTTACCGATCAAATCGGGACAGATTTTATTGGATGGCAAAGACATTTCAAAAATGAGTCCCGAACAACGTGTTCGTGCTGGCTTGGCATATGTGCCACAAGGACGGGATATTTTTTCGACCTTGACTGTAGAAGAAAATATCTTGATTGGGATGGCAAAATTTTCAGGGGCTAAAACTAAAAAAGTCCCTGAGCATCTTTATGAAATTTTCCCTATATTGGATGAAATGAAACATCGCCGTGGCGGAGATTTATCCGGTGGTCAGCAACAGCAGCTTGCGATTGCGCGTGCCTTAGCTTCTGAACCGCGTGTGTTGATTTTAGATGAACCCACTGAAGGGATTCAGCCATCGATTATTAAAGATATTGGCAAGGTGATTCGTAAACTTGCGGATGGTGGAGAAATGGCCATTATTTTAGTGGAGCAGTTCTATGATTTTGCTGAAGAGCTTGCAGATGGCTATACGGTCATGGCACGTGGGCAAGTGATTGCGCAGGGTGTGGGGAGCGAAATGCCAGAGAAAGGAATCAAGGACTTGGTGGCAATTTAATCTTCTTTTAAAAAAGGGAGGAAATATCCTCCTGTTTTCATATGTCTGTTTCGTCATGAAATTGCATTTTATAATTGAAGGTTTACTCTGAGTGATGAACCCTTCAAAGCCAAAAATAATCTCCAATTTGTATGGAAAAATTTAATTAATTTTTGTCAGTTTTAACTTACAGAAATTCAAGTCTATCTCTTATATTTTCCATATTGGCTGGTCCTTATGATCAAAATATAGGGAACAGGATGTTCCGGAACAAAAAACAAAAATTATAAGTTTTAGTAGAAGGAAAGTAAGGCAGAGCAAAGAGATAAAAAATCCCAACAGTCATGTTGGGATTTTTTATTACGTATAACTCGTCTTATATAAAATGGTAGAAAAAATAGGAAGCTTTGATTCTGCCATTTCAGCTTAACTACCTAACCCATATTAATTTAAATACTTTTAAAAGCCTCAATAGCCCGAATTCGGGTTTGTTTCAAATCTGCAATTGGTTGGGGATAATTCAAAGCCAGATTTAAATTTTTGGCATAAGGCTCATGGATGGCTTTGGCATCTAAATGGGCCAGTTCAGGAACCCATTGGCGAATATAATCACCATTGGTGTCAAACTTTTGCGACTGGCTGATGGGGTTAAATATACGAAAATAGGGCACTGAATCCGTGCCGGTAGAGGCACACCATTGCCACCCGCCATTATTTGCTGCCAAATCACCATCAATTAAATGTTGCATAAACCATTGTTCACCCAGTCGCCAGTCAATCAGCAGGTTTTTGGTCAAGAACATGGCCGTAATCATACGAACCCGGTTATGCATCCAGCCCGTTGCCAATAATTGACGCATTCCTGCATCTACAATCGGAATACCGGTTTGCCCTTGCTGCCAGGCAGTCAAGTCTTTGGGTGCGTCACGCCATTGGATTTTTTGTGTATCTACCTTAAAGGGCTGATGTTTAGACACCTGCGGAAAATCAAATAAGATATGTTGATAAAACTCGCGCCATAATAATTCATCCAGCCAGGTTTGCTGACCTAAATGTTCTATATGGAAGTGTCCATGCTGTCGACGAAATAGAGCCTGAATACATTGACGGATAGAAATCATGCCTAAGTTTAGATAAGGTGATAATTGGCTGGTCGAATCCAGATGAGGAAAGTCTCTCTCTTTCTCATAATGAATCACTTTATCATTGATAAAATCATCCAATAAAGTTAAGGCATATTCTTCGCTGACTGGCCAACGATCCTGTAATTTTATCGAAGGATGATCTGGATATAATTCTGCAAAAGTGCAAACAGACTCATCCTCGAGAGAGTCAAGTTGAAGATCAGCCTGTACTTCAATTTGAGGATAACACTGCGGTAAACTCACACTGAGTCGTTCATAGCAATTTTTCTTGAATGCGCTAAAAACCTGATAAGGTTGATGACTCTTGTTACGAATGCTGCCCACAGGAAATAAAGTGCGGTCATGATACAGTTCGAGTGATTTATTATCTTTTTCTAAGAACTTCTGAAGCTGGGCATCGCGCTTTAACTCATTTACACCCAGTTCAATATTGGCATGTATGCAATTGATATTGAGTTGTTGTGTAAGCTGAAAAACGCCTTGCGGAATATCTTTCCAAAAAGGAATATGCCGAATTACTAACGGAATATTCAAGGTTTTTAGCTGTGTTTTAAGTGCTTGAAGCTGTCTTAAATAAAAATCTATTTTAACAGCGGCGTCGTTGTGTAAAGCCCATTGTTCAGGCGAAATAACGACCAATGCGATACAGGGTCCCGCTTGGGTGGCATGCCAAAGAGCAGCATGGTCGTGAATGCGTAAATCCTGTCGAAACCAAATGAATTGCATGGACGTATAATGTCTCGAAAAGATGATTGATTATGATTCTATGCAATGTTGAGACATAAAAAAAGCATGAACATTAAGTCCATGCTTTAGATGCTTCATTATGGAAATTAGTTTTGAGTCTGTTTGGTTTTGATTACATCACTCAAGTCATATCCCATGGATGCAGCATAATCCAAATATTCCTGTACGACTTCTGGTTGTGGCTGCGGTGAACGAGAAAGAATCCACATATATTTTTTATCTGGACCACCCACTAATACTGTCTCATAATTCTCATCAATTTTTAAAACCCAATAATCACCACGTCCGACAGGCAGCCAGCGGATAGCTTTTGGTAAAAAACTTACTTTAAGTTTAGAGTTAAAAGGGGCATTTTGTACAAAAGCTTCACCAATAGATTGTTTGAACTTTCCATCTTTTGTATAACAACTATTATCGACTTTGATATTGCCATTCTTATTCAAAGAATAGTTTGCGATCACATTACTTTCGCATTTATTTTGAAAATACAAAGGTTTTCTGGCAATTTCATGCCAAGTCCCTAAATACTTATTTAATTCAATTTTTTCAACAGCCTGTAATGGCTCAGTTTGTGCATGCGCCAGAGTTAAAATACTGCTAGTACCAATCACAATACCTAATCCAATTTTCGCCAAGGGGAGACTTGAGCTTTTACGCATGTTTGACATAAATATTTATTCCAATAAATAGGGTGTTAACTTTATATATTTACCTTAATTGTTTTTTTAACACTGGGTGTAATATTATGTAATAAAGAGAATAAATATTAAGTCATTATTCATTTTATATAATCTTGCAAAGCTTATGTTTGACTATTCCGTTATAATAATTAAGCAAAGTTTTCGGAAATTTCATTCTATTTAATATCAAGATTCTTATATGGGGTTTTATTTAAAAAATTATTCTTTTAAAGAATTAAAATTTTATCTATGTCTTGATTAAGTAAAAAGTGTAATTACCATTTTTAAAAATTTTTAAATAATCTGATTTTAATGAATCATTTATTCTGATTTTAAAATATCTTCATTTTACAATGATAAGAAATGTCACATGAGCCTCATAGCTTTATCATAGTGGATATGCAAATTTAGGGTGGTTACAAACCACTGTGACTTATTTTAAAAATAGGATGTATATAAAAATGGCTAATCAACCACAAAACCCGCAAGATCAACAACGCCAGCAGCAGCAACAAAATGATCCACAGCGTCAACCTAACCAGCAAAATCCGCAGGATCCACAACGTCAGCAACAGCAACAGCAACAGCAACAAAATGATCAAAAACGTCAGCAAAATCAGCAAAAATAATCGCTGATAAATAAAAAGGCGCGGATCTTAGGTCCGCGTTTTCGTATCAACTCCTATTTAATAATCATCCTGCATTATCTAATATGGATTTAACTTTTTAATCATGATTTAGCCATTTACGATGCTACCACCATTGACATGAATGACTTGTCCAGAGATATAACTTGCTTCGTCAGAGGCAAGAAATAAATATGCAGGAGCGACTTCGCTGGGTTGTCCCATTCGTCCCATTGGCGTGTTTTTACCAAAGTTTTTCAAGTGTTCCTCATCAAAACTACTGGGGATCAAGGGTGTCCAAATGGGTCCTGGAGCGACAGCATTCACTCTAATTCCTGTTTTATTTTTTAACAGGTTTGTAGATAAACTTCGTGTGAATGAGGTGATTGCACCTTTAGTACTCGCATAATCTATAAGCAGGTCATGTCCATGATAACTGGTGATGCTTGTAGTATTAATAATCGTATCACCCTGTTTCATATAGGGTACTAACAATTCAGTTAAATAAAACATTGAAAAAATATTAATTTCAAAGGTTTTAAAAAGCTGTTGTGTATTGATATCTGTAATGTATTTTTGTGGATATTGAACACCTGCATTATTGATTAAAATATTGATGGTTTTAAATTCTTGAAGGGCCAGCTCAACCATTTTCTTTATTTCATCTTGATGTTGTAAATCACATTTAAGGAGTAAGCAACGTCGTCCTTCATTCTCCACCATTTGTTTAGTATCAAGAGCATCTTGATCTTCTTCTAAATAGCAGATGCAAATATCGGCACCTTCACGGGCAAACAGTACGGAAATCGATCTACCAATTCCGCTATCTCCGCCAGTGATCAACGCGACCTTATCTTTTAATTTATTACTACCTTCATAATTGGCTTTGATGATTTCTGGTTGGGGATGCATTTTAGATTGAATACCAGGTTGATGGCTTTGTACTTCTATAGAGGGAGTCTTAGGATATTTATTCATTTTCTTTTTCCAATTTTTTTAAATGCATTGATATATATTATTGGGTTTTTAATACTTTTTATTACAGAGAAACATTAAATAACACATTTTATTAATTAAACTAATAAATTATTGAATATTATGAGTTAATTAAATTACCAGAAAAACTATTTAAAAATTTATCTTAAATTATTTATTTAGAGGTTTTTTTAATAAAAAATAAAAATATTTTATTTATGTCTGTTAAATATTATATATTATCAGGCATTAAAAGTGAATTAAAGTTATCAATGGTGAGAGAGTGTCTCGGATATTTTTTAATATAGTTATTTTTATTTTAAATGCATTAACGGTAGAAATTATCGTTATGGCATGAATAAACATTCCAAAGAAATCAATTTTATTTATTCTTGAAAATTATTTTTTCATGCTTAAAGCAAAGATATGGGCTATAAAATCCCATATTTTATAATCTTTACATTCTATCCCACGCATCTTTAATCGCGTGTTTAGCTTGAACCCATTTTAAACGAGACTCTGCTTTAAAATTATCCCATTTGGTTTGAAGGTCAGATTCTGAATCTTCAAATCGGGCATTTCCCCCATATTCAGAACGTGAATTTCTACCAAATTCATAAGCTGAAGACAGATCTCGATCATACTCAATATCTGGAATATCACGCTGTAAATCAGTGTAATAAGGGCGATTGATATAGTTTTCGCGCCAATACTGATCAGACTCGCTATTTGGAGTACGGTTTTGATTTTCTAAATTGGTCGTCATGATTTAACTCCTGATTTTTTCAACCCGCATGGGAGAGTATTATTCAATACTCGCCACAGGTGAAAATATGAAATCTAATCGTTAATACAGCACTTATTGCTGCTGATCATCATTTACATGTTTTAAAGGCTGATTAGGGTTTTGTTGTTGCTGTTGACCAGTTTGTTGACGTTGTGGATCTTGCGGGTTTTGCTGATTGGGTTGACGCTGTGGATCATTTTTTTGCTGTTGCTGACCTTGATTTTCATTTTGCTGTTGGGATTGATTTGGATTATTGCGGCTACCATTATTTTGATCTTGCTGATTATTTATATTACTCATTTTTACACCTCAATATAATATATTAGTGATTTTTAAAAATCTGTATAAGCCAGATATAATTATTATTAGCATGAATTTTAGATTAAAAAACCCAATAGATGTTACATATTGTGTAATGTTTAATTAATGTAATTTTAAAACAAGTTATATGATTGGAATGTATTAATAAATTACACAGAAAAGGAGTAACTAACTTAAATTGAAATTACAAAACACTGAAAATTAATTATTTTTAATAATTTTAATTAAACTCTTGCAGATATAATTAATCAGTTTTTTTAGTTTATTCTCCTTTTGTCCTTTGCAAAAACAACGATAACTGTATATTTTATTATTATATAAAATGGAATAGAAAAAAGTTCCTACTGGCTTATTTTTGGATTCTGAGCCACCATGCTTGAGTAGCCCAGTACATCCCACATATACATCTGATTTAAATATTTTTTTTGATTTTTTTACTAATTCTTCAGTAATTTTGGAAGATTCAGGTGT
Source organism: Acinetobacter terrae (assembly GCF_002135195.1). Taxonomy (NCBI): domain Bacteria; kingdom Pseudomonadati; phylum Pseudomonadota; class Gammaproteobacteria; order Moraxellales; family Moraxellaceae; genus Acinetobacter; species Acinetobacter terrae. The sequence goes on along the minus strand of NZ_NEGF01000003.1, from coordinate 113,755 downwards.
GTATTTCTTAATCATTTTTGATGAAATTTTCAAAACATTTTCTTTGATTTTTAAATCATAACAAACCAGTCCACCATTTAAAATTTCCCCCGAAAATGGACTAAGGGAAAAGCGGTAAGCCAAGTAGCCTGCAGAAGAACTTTCAATAAAAGTAATATTAAGTTGATTTTTGGCCATTAATTCACAACATTTAGTAGTAGACATATTTATAACTTTATTTAGGCTTAATTAAATTATCTTAAGAATGAATTTAGATATTAACAATATCTTTTTTATAGGTGTTTTTATCACAATTTTGGATTTATATATGTTAAGTGATTGAATTTTATAAATAGATAGAAATTAATTAAACACAACTTAAACGAATAATAACAATTTGAATCTTTCACCATGTCATATTGATAAATTAGGTTTATAGCAGACTTACCGCGTGGAGAATAAAAATGCCAGTAGCAGTAAAAGAAAAATTGCTAGATTTACTTGATAAAAACCATCAAAGTTATTGCGATTTAGTTACCTTTTTCCTAGATTCAAATATTTCTACACCAGATAAGGAACGAAAAGCATCTATTTTTTTAAAAAAAGAAATTCACACGCTCAATTCAAGTTATTCCAATTTTCCTTCCAATTTAGGTGAAATTCATCAATGGATTGTTAATAACAATAAAATTCAATGTCATGAATACCAATTGTACAAAGAAAGAAGAAATAGCGGAGCAGAGCGTGAATATTTTAAAAATGTGGGTCAAGCATTTGAATTTTTAATCGAAGTTGCTCCCGTAAAGCGAGTAGACGGTTCATGGTTATATAGCATAGTCCATTACTGGAATGATCCAGTTTTCAGAGACTTAATCCAGATTTATGTTGAAGAATTAGGATTAGGGCTGGCTAAATCGAATCATGTGTGTTTATTTGATGATTTACTTTTTAATTTAGGCTTAGAACATTTCATATTAGAACTAGAAGATGAATATTATCATCAACCTGCAATTCAATTAGCACTTGCATACGCTCCACCAGAATTCATTCCAGAAATTATTGGTTTTAATTTGGGATATGAGCAACTTCCATTGCATCTTCTGATTACTAATTACGAGCTTAAAGAATTAGGGATAAATTCCCAATATTTTAATCTGCATATCACCATAGACAATATGGATAATGGTCATGCAAATTTATCTATTAAAGCACTTGAGAAAATTTATAGTAAATTCAAGGATAAAAATTCCTTTATGGATAAAGTGAAGGCTGGTTTCGCTTTAAATAATAAAGGATTAGCCTCATTACAAATTATTAAAAACCTCAATTTAGAAGCTTTGGTACTTAAAATTCTTAAACGTAAAGCTTTAGTGGGGAATGTGATTCACAGCGATAAATGCACACTAAATAATCGATCTATTAATGAATGGCTTTCAGAACCGAATCTGGTCGAAGAATTTGTAGAACTTTTGATTGAGAAGCAATGGATCAAGATGGATAGAGACCCTGAAGAAAGCCGCTTCTGGCAGTTGATTAGTCATGAAGAGGGGAAAATGTACGGCGTCTTTAATTCGACAGAAAAGCAGATTATTTATGATTGGATTGCAGGAGAGCATTCTAAACACTTTGATTTAAAAACGCAGAAAATTACTCCCGCTGATAAAAATAAAAATGATTTTATGTTCAGTTACTTGTCTGATGGAGAGTTAGAGGAGATTCAACATCAGATTTCAGCAACAGGCAATCTCGCGATGAAGATGAATAAATTGCTTCCTTACTTAGCACCTCATGCCCACCACAGTGAAATTGGACTTTGGTGTACTCAACGTTTTGTCCATTTTCTTTTTCCATTTTTGAGTGATAAAAATTCATCACACCATTAGCTGAATATCGATAAAATTTTTTAACCGTTATTGATAATTTAAACGATATCCCCCAAAAAATTATTATTTTGATCAATTGTATAGGTAGAAAAACATGGACAATAAATCGAACAAAAGTGAAGTGGCAGGCACTGATACTTTAGATAAACAAAATCAAAGCGCAAAAACCCAACAGTTAGATGCCTTCCGTAGTGATGCCACTGATCAAGCACTGACGACCAATCAAGGCGTAAAAATTGCTGATAATCAAAACAGTTTAAGGGCTGGAGTTCGAGGTTCGACCTTATTAGAAGATTTTATACTCAGGGAAAAAATCACGCATTTTGATCACGAACGTATACCAGAGCGAATTGTGCATGCGCGTGGTGTGGGTGCGCACGGTTATTTTCAAGCTTATGCGGGAAATGAAAAATATACCAAAGCCGGCTTTCTGACTGATCCTGATATTCAAACGCCAATTTTTGTACGCTTTTCGACAGTTCAAGGACCACGCGGTTCGGCAGATACAGTACGTGATATTCGTGGCTTTGCCATTAAGTTTTATACTCAGGAAGGCAATTATGATCTGGTCGGTAATAATGCACCGGTGTTTTTTGTCCAAGATGGGATTAAATTCCCCGACTTTGTACATGCTGTAAAACCAGAACCGCATACAGAAGTACCTACAGGTGGTTCTGCCCATGATACATTCTGGGATTTCGTTTCATTGGTTCCCGAATCGGCTCATGCCGTGATGTGGGCAATGTCTGATCGGGCGATTCCTCGCAATCTACGTTCAATTCAAGGTTTTGGCGTACATACGTTCCGGTTGATTAATGCCGAAGGTAAAGCCATATTTGTGAAATATCATTGGACACCAAAACAAGGTTTGAGCCAGTTGGTGTGGGATGAAGCGCAAAAAATAGCAGGGAAGGATCCAGACTTTCATCGACGTGATTTATATGATGCGATTGAAGCAGGGAATTATCCTGAATGGGAACTGGGTATCCAAATTGTACAAGAACAAGATGAAATGAAGTTTGATTTTGACTTGCTTGATCCAACCAAAATTATTCCTGAAGAACTGGTTCCTGTTACACCGATAGGAAAATTTGTACTGAATCGCAATGTTGATAATTTCTTTGCTGAAATTGAACAAGTCGCATTTTGTCCTGGGCATATTGTACCGGGAATTGATTTTACCAATGATCCACTTTTACAAGCCCGCTTATTTTCCTATACCGATACGCAACTGAGCCGTCTGGGTGGACCTAATTTCCACCAACTGCCGATTAATAAGCCCGTTTGCCCATTTCATAATAACCAGCGAGATGCGATGCACCAAACCACGATCCATAAAGGTCAGGCATCGTATCAACCTAATTCGATTGACAATAACTGGCCTGTAGAAACAGCACCTGCTGCAAAAAATGGCGGTTTTGAAAGCTATCAAGAACGCATTGATGGCAAGAAAATTCGTGCGCGCAGTGAGTCTTTTTCTGATCATTTTTCTCATGCACGTCTGTACTATAAGAGCTTAGCGCCTCATGAACAAAAGCATGTGGTAGATGCCTATATTTTTGAATTAAGTAAAGTGCAACGCAAACATATCCGAGAAAGGGAAGTGCAAGAAGTACTGGCAAATATTGATTTGGATTTAGCTCAACAAGTGGGTAAAAACTTGGGAATAGAAGTTCCTAATTCAGCACAAAATATGAAGTCCTCCACAGTAGAAAAATCAGCAAAATTTACTATGGAAGCTTTTATTCCTGAAGATATTAAAGCAAGAAAAATAGCAGTATTGGTTCATGACAAGGTGAACCAAGAGAATATTGCAGCCATTCAGCAATGGGCCAAAGCTGAAAATGTGGTTGCTCATATACTTACACCTACGCCAGCACCCGTTTTAAATAGCAAACAAGCGAAACTGGATTCCAATGGTATGCAGAAAGCAGAGCCATCCATCGCTTATGATGCAGTGATTGTTGTGGATGGTGATAACTATGAAGTCGTGAAACAAGATGGTGTAACTAAACATTATATTCTTGAAGCTTATAAGCATTTAAAACCGATTGTATTTTTAGGTGATAAGCAAAAACTGCTTGATGCTCTGCAACTTGTTACGGATGAAGGTACGTTGAGTACGGACAGTTTTGCTGCAATACAGGATAAATTTAAGGATTTAATTCGTCATCATCGTATTTGGGCGAGGGAAAAAAATGCCGAAGCAATTCCTGCTTAAATGCTTAAAAAGCATCTGTTTATTATTAAGCATTGTAAATTGAGCTATCACTGATATGGGGCAACAGCAATGTTTCTCCATCCAGTGATACATCATCATTTTAAATGAAAAGCATGGAATCTCACCTCCATGCTTTTCATAATTTTTATTATTTAAATTACATAAAAATCAATAAATTAAATTAATTATTTCATTTATGAGAAAATTTAGTCCTCTAGGTGACAAATATAGTCTAAGACGTCATCTGTCATAATCTTAAAACGACTATTTCTGGGGACATAAAATGATTGTCCAGCATAATAAATCTGACCTTCTATGTCATTTGCTATTTGAACATGACACTTACCTGAAATGATTTCTATACGTTCAGCTACATATGTTTCAAAGGTTAAAGGTCGTTCTGTGGGTAAAATGACGCCCAGTGTTTTTTTTATTCCATTTTTGAACTGGATCGTACGGCTAATAGATAAACCATCAAAATAAATATTCGGTTTTTTTACTACAGAAACAAAATCGAATTGAGTTGACATTAAGATGCTCCTGAAAGGTATTTTTATAATAATTGAGCCCTTACAGAATATATAATGGGAATAAAAACATGTACCTAAGATATATATTTTTTTGTTTAGTTGTGTAAAATTTGTACAGTTTCTTCTTGTGCAAAAATTATAACCTTGAGACATCTCAGCATTTAAAGCCTCTAATATTCTGAGGATATTTCGTCATCATCGTATCAAGTCTATCGAAAAAATACAGAAGCTATTTCTGCATAATGAACTGAATTTTTTCGGGAACAAATCCATAAAATCCATTGTATAGGTTGGGTTGTAGAGTCTAAATTATTGAACACTCAGCACGCTCAGTAGTCACTTGAATGCTCGTGTAGTGGATGAATTTTCAAGTTTATTACTTCAGTCCAAAAACAACAGTTGTGACAATCAACTCATTTGAGATGACGGGACCTTTCATAAAAGTGAGGACTATTTTAAGGACTCAGATTAAATAATCTATGATTTTAATATCTTATCACTGGATTCTAGGGACTGTGTTTTTGTAGCCATTAAGGCAGTTACAAAACATTTTTCAAATACTCAAAAAAGAAATTTATTGACGATTTTTTTGTGTATAATTTCGCCAAATTCAGCCTCTGTATAGTTATCGGTTTTCCGATAAGTCTACAGAGGTTTTTCTATGGAAATTATTTTGGAATGGGATGCCAAAACTTTCTTACCGTGGTGGCTCACACATGTTTTCTTCCAAAACAGCACATCTAGACCATGCAACACAACATCATGCACAGCGTCTATCCACACTGCTTTGTTTTTTCAGTCTGGGATTGAGTACCGCGGCTTGGGCTCCGCTTATTCCTTATGCGCAGCAACGACTTCATCTTAATCATGCTGACTTCGGTACGTTGTTACTGAGTATAGGATTAGGTTCCATGATTGCTATGCCGGCAACAGGACTCTTAATTCAAAAAGTTGGTTGTCGTGCGGTTATATCGGTAGCAATTTTACTCTTATTACTGGTTTTACCTACCTTTGCTTTAAGCAGTAGCGTGTTAATCATGTCAGTCGCTTTGTTCTTGTTTGGTACAGCTGCCGGTAGTTTAGGGGTTGCTATTAATTTACAAGCAGTCATTGTAGAAAAAAATAGTGCTAAAAGCATGATGTCTCAGTTCCACGGTATGTGCAGTTTAGGTGGTTTGGCGGGAGTAATGACGGTTACGGCATTGCTTGCGATCGGCGTATCACCACTAATGAGCGCTTTAACTATTTGTATTTTATTGATGATCATCAGTTTAATTGCTGTTCCGAATAATTTGTCTGAGATTGAAAATGATAAAAAAATCAATCCTGCTGAAATAGAGAATAAGCCTAGAAAATTACCTAGCCCCCTGATTCTACTGATTGGTCTGGTCTGTTTTATTGCTTTTCTTTCAGAAGGCTCAGCCATGGATTGGAGTGGTATTTATTTAGTCAGTGAATATGGCTTAAAACCGGCATATGCTGGACTGGCTTATACATTCTTTGCTATCGCAATGACTGCTGGACGTTTTGCGGGTCATTACTTGCAAAAAATACTGGGTGAAAAAAATATCATTGTTTATAGTGCAATTTGCGCATCACTCGGTCTTTTCACTGTAGTCATGGCGCCACATTGGATGGTTGTGCTATTCGGTTATTCTTTACTGGGTTTAGGTTGTTCTAATATTGTACCGGTAATGTTTTCACGTGTAGGTCGTCAAAATGTCATGCCCAAAGCAGCAGCTTTATCGTGTGTTTCTACTATGGCTTATAGCGGATCTTTATTAGGGCCTGCTTTGGTGGGACTGACCAGTGAAATGATGGGACTTACCCTTGTTTTTGGGATGATTGCCGCTTTATTAATGCTGATTGCCTTTTTAAATCATTTTACTCAGGTCAAAACCTCTTAATTTTTAATCCCTCATTTAAATAAATATACAGCCGGTCTATCAGATGATATATCGGCTTTTTTGCAGCTAAATATATAGATGATCTAATGCATATTTTTAATAACTGACAATTCGATTAGAGGATTTTCGAAGGGGAGATTTAAAAATATGCAATACAGGAACTCGTCTAAGATCCTTTAAAAAAGCATTACGCCAGTCATTAATATCAAAACTTTTTAGACCCTGCATTAATTGTTTATAACGCTCTAAACGTTCTGATTTTGACATGGTTAAAGCAGTCTTTAATGCCTTGATCATATCGCCACGATTTTCAGGATCGACAATAATGGCTTCTGACATTTGCTCCGCAGCACCGGTATATTTAGAAAGAATCAAAACACCGGGATTATCAGGATTTTGTGCTGCGATAAACTCCTTTGCAACCAGATTCATGCCATCACGTAATGAATTGACCCAACAGATATCGGACTGAAGATAAATTTTCATCAAGTCATCATGCGCTACAGTCTCATGGCTACAATTGATAGGCTGCCAATTATCCTGTGAAAACTCGTGATTAATAAAATCGACTTTTGAATCTATAAGCTCATATAGATTCTTATATGCCGGGATCTCCATACGGCATGGACAGGCGATTTGTAAATCGGTGATGTGTTTATGATATTCAGGGTTATTTTTCAGAAACTCTTCAAAAGCATTAAAACGCTCAATTAAACCTTTGGAATAATCGATACGGTCGACGCTAATAATTGTTTTTTGATCAATTAAATCCTCAAATTCAAAGATGGGGTGAGGATTCTCTTTTTTCTGTTGAGCGACTTTTTGGATCAGTTCGGGATTAATACCAATTGGATAACATTGAATAGTGGTCTGGTGGTTATTATAGTTCAGCACATTGGAATGAATGACTTCAGATGCCAAGAAATGATGACATACATCCATACATCGTTTTTGGTCATGTTCAGTCTGTAATCCGATCACATCATACTGACAAAGATCTTGAATGAGGGATTGGGCGGTCGGAAGTGAATTCCAGATATTTAAATCAGCAAAGGGAATATGTAAAAAAAATCCGATTCTATTTTGCATACCCAATTCACGACAATAATGCGCCACACTTAAAAAATGATAATCATGAATCCAAATGATATCATCCGGATGAGCAATTTGAGAAAGCTGCTGGGCAAATAAACGATTCACTTGTTGGTAGATTTTAAATTCTTCTGGTTGATATTCTATTAAGTCTGCACGGTTATGCATCGCTGGCCAAAGAGCACCATTTGCAAAGCCGCAATAATAGCCACTATATTGTTCCTCAGTTAGAGGGCAGGTAATGTATTCCACACCTTCATATTCAGTCGAACTAAAATGTGGATCATGGTGATTTTCAATTTTTTCACCATTCCAGCCCAACCAAATTCCTCCGATATCACTTAGTGCATCTTGTAAAGCAACAGCTAAGCCGCCAGCAGTGGATTTATCGGGATTGGGTAAACTCACACGATTCGATAATACAATTAATTTAGACATGCTTTTTCTCCATGTGATACTCCAGACTGTCTTGAAAAATGTGTTTTTAAGAATTGTGAAAATAAATCCAGAAAATGAGCGACATCTGCAACATTTTTAAGGCGATAGTGCGCTTGGGTTTGTTCTTCTCCAACTTTTATACTGACGCCGTGATAGTGATTGATTATTTTAAAACCGGATTCATCCGTTTTATCATCTCCAATAAAAATGGGTAAAACGTTGCTGAAATTAAAATGATCTAAAACCTTTTGAATAGCCCGTCCTTTATCAGCTTCTGCAGGTAATAATTCAAATACATATTTACCTTCATTAATTTTAAATTTTGGGTGCATACACTGGATATCATGCGCAATTTTTTTTGCAATTTCAGCCAGTTCAGGATATTCCCGATAATGTATAGTGACTGAATAATCTTTATTTTCAATTAATAGCTGAGGATAGGGAATACAAGCCTTATGAACATTGTGTTGCAGCAAAGAAATGTCAGTTTCATCAACGCATGTATTTAATTTCTTTTCCTGATCTATTTGTATTTCTAAACCATGTGTCCCTGCAATAGGTAACTGAAGAGGAGAAAATAGCTGAGCTGCTACTTGTACAGAACGTCCGGTTATAGCAATAACAGGAATGTCTAAATCCATGAGTTGCTGCAATGTTTGCAAGGTGGATTTAGGAATAAAACTTTGTGAAGGATCGATATGAAATTCGGAAAGTGTCCCATCGATATCAAGAAACAAACAGTATTGTTTTTCTTTAGAAAAATGATGAGAAATAAGTTGTAATAGGTTTGAAGAATAAGATTCATTATTTAAAAATTGGGTGGTAGCATTACGCATATTTGATATCTACTACTTATTCTGGTTAATAACTAATAGCATTAAAAATTTAAATATCGCCTCAATTTATTATTAAGCCTACATAATTTAAATAAAATTTACATATTTTCTTCTTATTTTAACTCTGTTTGTTTTTTGTTTTTATTTACATGTGCTTACCAATTTAATCAACGTGATTTATGGTTTTTTATATTAAAAAAATTAAAAACAAATCACCTTAATAAGGATGAAATTAAAGTAAATCTCATTATTTTAATCAGTGGTTTTTATCATCTAAAAACTAAAAAATACTTGTGGTAGCTAAGGCAAAAATAGCCAACTTTTTGAACTTAAAATCTTTAACTCCGATGTAATGTCCCCATATAAATATATGATCCACACATAGCGATACCCAATTCGGGGTACTGCTTGATTGCTATGGCAGGAGGTCAACGATATGTTTCACTTTTTCCGTAAATTATTCTGCATGCACACTTATGAATATTTCGAAGAAGTTGAATGTCGTAAGTGTGGCAAAACCAGACCTGATTAATTGCAGGTATGACTTCAAATAAGAAATACTATCTTGAAATTCTTGTCGAAATTTTAAGCTTGAAACCGAGTAGCATAATAAAGAGCTACTATGCGATCTTGAAAGTTTAGGGGATGGTACAAAATCACCTGAATTTGAAGTGACTTATGCATAGACTATTACCGGAACAATAGGTGTAGTGAGTAGTCATATTGCAGATCGCTTTGGCTGCTGATATGACAAGTGGTGTGATTGGTCGTTTTGATGTCATTACAGGGGAATGACGTTGGGTGTTTGACCCGGGTAATTCAGATTCAAGCTATGGGTTGTGGAAGCACTATTTCAACATAAAAGCATTGTTTCGAAATAAAAGTGCTTTAGATCCTGTAAAAACCTTGTGGTATTTTCCAGCAAGTTTAGACATTAAATTGCATGATGAGGGATTACAGGTCTCATCATGCAATACATTTTTTCTTGGATTAGATTCACCAGACAAGGACGTAAAATATTGATTCACTTTCCTGTCTCAAGTTGCCGGAACAGTATAAATTGATTGCCCTGCAAGAATCACTCGCTTTTTCCTGGGTTTATCTTTGCAACTTATTGTTGTTTATTTTAATTTTATTAACTTGCTTTTGACCAGGTTTCAAATTCATTTTGAATTTCATCAATCATAAAGCGCTGACAGTCGAAATTCCAAAAGCTGATTACAGTCTCAGTGATCTTATAACCTTTTGGCGTTTTCTTATAGTGTGTATCGAAGCGCTCTAGTAGATCTTTTGGTACTTCACTTGACTTAAGAAGGTTGCGTGCAATCATTGCACGATACAACCACGCATCCCATGCTGCCTGATCTTCTTTCAGGATGAATTGCTGTGTCTCTGTGTTATAGCCAATATTTAAAACATGGGGTTGTAATTTGAGGAAGCGAATGAACATTTGACGTTCAGCCTCCTTTTGTTCTGCAGTTAATTCCCCAAGCTGAATGGGCACTATAGACTTTCGACCTGAAAAGATTGGCGTGATCTCGACAGGTTCAGCGAAAGACTCTTTCAGAATTGAGCCTAAGTGAACGAAAATGTTGACCAAATCTAATTCGCTTATTGTTGTTGGTTTACGGACTAACTTGTCCACTGTTTCTAATAAGTTACGTTTTGCTTGAATGTCGTTCATATCATACCTTTTGAAAAATATATTTTTAGAATTTATGAAAAATAAGCTGGAAAACAAGGTTCTCCAACCTTAAAAAGTCCTGTCTTTAAAGGAACATTTCCTCAAAATACAATGGAAGTGGTAAATAGATTTCGCCTGATTTTATCTCGCCTAAATACAGCACGAAAATTTGAAATGTACGTTCATTCGATACACTTTGAATATGCACAAGCTGCTCGGCAGCCTCGGAAAGATCATGCATACAAGTAGCGTATCGAGGTGAATCATAAAAGTGGGCATTGGCATGGGGTTGTCCAGGTTTGTCCGACGCTTTCGAAATATTAGCGAATGCAAATTTGTCCTCATGCCAAAAGCCAATCACAAAACCTTGAAACTTTGCTTTTTTAAAAATTTTTTGGGCTTCGTTATCGATACTCATCAAATCCAAAACAGCTTGTTCATAATTTTCTTTTTTGAAAATGACCTTGCCTGCATGGTATGAGACAGGATCATATTCATTGTTGATCTTTGTAGATCTTTTTAATGGGTCAAGCCGTATATTCTTGTTTTCACCCACCACAAAAGTAATTTTATTGCTGTCATCAATATTCGAGGCTTCATTTAAGCAGCCGTTTAAATTGGACTCTTCTACGTTTAGATGTTCGGTTGCTTGAAAGATTTTATTAAAATCGTTAATTTTCACTATTTCACCTTTTGTTCAATAGTTGCCTTATTATTGTTTAATGCAACTTCAGATTTCTCGAAATTGACGTCATCATATAGATAGGCTGCTTCAATCACTTCACCCGCTTTGTTGAGGCGATAAATGAGTGGAGCTGAACCATCACCATGTGCAGTGTAAGAATTGGCACCAAATTCAAATACACCACCTTCTTTCATTGATTTTTTGACACTTCGATCGTGATTACCACCTGATGATAACGTGCATAAGTTGAAGTAAGCAGGAAGGTCTTGGCTGTTGCTATCTCCGTTATAACGTTCATACCAAAGCTCATCGAAAAAGCCTGCTTGTCCCGAATCAACCCCTACATCAAAGTCAGTGTTGAAATACCATTTCCCGTTTTCAATTGAATTAAAATTGGGTACTGATTCATGCTTGATCCGCAGAAAGTGAGTGCGGAGCGGTTTCCCTGCAGCATAAGCATCTTTCAGGTCAGTGATTTTTCTTTCGAGGTTCGCAATAAAGTCGCGTCGTTCGTCCGCTTCAATTTTCTTAACCTTTCCTCTGATCTGATCTTCGCTCAGGTGTTGGCTGTGTTGGTCAAGCATTAATGCACGGAACTTGGAAGGACGTGTGCTGATCGAAGGTCTTGCGTGGGCAAAAGTGGAATTGATTTCAAACAGTAACCAACTTTGTTTTCCCCAGTAATTGTATTCTTCTGACACATAGCACTTCGAATACCATTCCACTGCATCGTCTGCTAATTCTTTATAGATGCGTTGTTTTTCAACGTCCAGTTCTTCTTTGATCAGTTGAAAGAGTCTTTCAACGCTTTGCAACTTTCCGTCCCAATTGGCTTGATCATGCGCTTTACTGACCAGTTTTTCAAAAGAGAACAAGTGATCTTTGTAGGTCTCTCCAAACTTTGCGTGATAGTGCAGGAGATATTTAAATTGGTTGATTTTTTCCAACATACTGCGTTCATCGTAGGGATCGCGGAAAAAACCGATCTGGGCTTGGTACTTACCGTTGGCTGCCAGCATTGAACCTTTGCACCAAACGTCATTGGCATAACAAGGGTCAGTGAAGCGAATCGCTCCTGATACAATACTGAACTCACCTAAATCACGGACGTGGCGTGTACGTGAACTCTGTTTAATTTGGATAGGCATGTTATTTATTCCTGAGTAAGAACTTCTATTGCTTTTGTAGTAATTCCGCCTTTTGTGCAACGATTCCAAAATTGTTAAATACCTCCAGTGCCTCTTCGAGCTAAATTATTTCTGAATTGCATTTTTTCAGTTTGAGCAATATGTTTCTTGATTATTAGTTTGGTGTAACAACTCGTTTTGTGCTGTAGCTTACGCTTGAATTGTTAGCGTTTTATTTCAAAGATGCTTTTTTTTCATAAGAATTTTATTTCAAAGATACTTTTTTTCGTTAGCATTTTATTTCAAAGATGATTTTTTTTCGTAAGCATTTAATTTTATTCTTTATACGTTGCGCGTGATTAGTCGACTAGTCCTACCAAAAGTGGCATCCCTACATTTCACCTTATGTTAAGCAAGTTGTGCTTGTCGGAAAGCGTTGATCTTACGAGTGGAATTGCTACCGTACAGATTCGAGGATTTCCTGGGATGTTTTGAGCTTTGGCTTAAGAAAAGTGGGTGACATTACCTATCAGCGCATCAGCAAGCTGCTTCAATCTTGGTATTTACGTCGATCATTAATGTTTTGGATATTGGGGAAATGGCGTTGAAGCAGAAATATCTAGCAGTACATGATTTAGTCGGGGTGGGTTCTTAAGCATATGGGAGAATTTTAATAAAAATATTCTCTAAAACTTAATCAATAAAAATAACTTGGTATGAAAATTGCCTAATAATCATAATGATGCACTTTTATATCCATGCTGCTTTTATTGCTTTATTTCGGAGCAAGAGTGAAATCAAGAAATACTAAAATGGAGCAAAAATGAAAATTTATACTCAACGATTAGAACAACTTAAACACAATGAGCGGTTTGAAACGATTGAATTAACTTTTGATGTGCGTCAAAAGAGCCGTTTTCGTGCAACCTTACAAAATGGGGTTGATATTGGTGCGGATTTACCGCGCAACGGCATTTTACGTAGTGGCGCTTATATTGCAACAGCGCAGGGCGATGTGTTGCAAGTGAATGCACAAGCTGAACAACTCATGCAAGTCACAGCACAAACTGAATTTGATCTATTAAAAGCAGCCTACCACTTGGGCAACCGTCATGTTCCGTTAATGTTAACGCCTACAGCACTTTATTTTGAACCCGACCATGTTTTGGCTGAAATGGTCACAGGCTTAGGACTGAACGTGACGGAAACGCTGCACCCTTTTGAACCAGAAAGTGGGGCATATGCCCAGCATCAACATGATCATCGTCTAAGCCCAATTAAAGCTTTACAGCATGTCCATCACTAATGCGGCACAGCTGCTCAGTTTACTGACGCTGTCTTCTACGGCCTTGCCGATTGGAGCATATTGCTACTCGCAAGGCGTAGAAACTGCGATTGATCGCGGCATGATTCATGATGAAGCATCCAGTATTGCTTATTTTGAGGAAGTGCTCGAGATGTTGTTAATACGTTTCGAATTGCCGTTGTTAAAGCGCTTAATGCAATGCTTTGATGATGAAGCGCAATTTGAATATTGGGCAAATCTCTATCGTGCCAGTCGTGAAAGCAAAGAGCTGTTAGCAGAATCAACTCAATTGGCTTTTTCATTAAACGCCTGGATTCGCGATGTTTTAAAACAACCGGTCATGGTTAAAAAACAACTGGGGTTTATGCCGGTGTATGGGCATTTATGTGGCACTTTAGCCTTAAATTCAGCCGATGTACTTACCGCTTATACCTTCACTGTATTAGAAAACCAGGTGTTGGCTGCTGTAAAAACAGTACCGTTAGGACAAATGAGTGGACAACGGATTTTGTGGCATTTACATGGTCTTATTCCTGACTCAATTCAGCACGCTTTAAATTTAGACGATGCTGAAATCAGTAGTGCCTTACCACAATATGCCATGCTCAGCATGCAGCATGAAAACCAGTATTCAAGATTGTTTAGATCGTAAATATATAAAATTGAAGAAATAAAAGGGGAAATACAGATGTCAGAACGTAGTCCATTACGGGTTGGAATTGGCGGACCGGTCGGTTCCGGTAAAACAGCGTTAACCCTAAATTTATGTCAGGCCTTGCGTGAAAAATACAATATGGCTGTGGTCACCAATGACATCTATACCAAAGAAGACTCTAACTTCCTGACCCGTCATGAAGCGATGTCTCCAGACCGCATTGTGGGCGTAGAAACGGGCGGTTGTCCGCATACTGCCATTCGTGAAGATGCCTCAATTAACTTGGCGGCGATTGATGACTTGTGTGAAAAATTCGAAGGTTTAGAACTGATCATCATTGAAAGTGGCGGCGATAATTTAGCGGCAACCTTTAGTCCAGAACTGTCTGATTTAACCTTGTACGTGATTGATGTCGGTGGCGGCGAAAAAATTCCACGCAAAGGTGGACCGGGCATTACCAAATCTGACCTATTGATTATCAACAAAACAGATTTGGCACCCATGGTGGGTGCCAACCTGGATGTGATGGATCAAGACGCCAAACGTATGCGCGGCGAAAAACCGTTTTTATTTTCCAATATGAAAACCAAAGATGGACTGGAATCCATTATTTCTTTTATTGAAAAACAAGGTTTATTTAAGGCTTAAGCAGGAGAGTGATCATGTCAATGTTAAAAAGAATTTTTGCTGTTGTAATCGGCAGCTTACCAATGATCGCCATGGCACATCCTGGTCATGCCCATGAAAGCAGTTTTTGGACGGGATTTAGCCATCCTTTTACTGGCTTAGATCATTTAACCATGGCAATTGCTTTTGGGGTATTGCTTTGGACTGCCACTCAACGCTGGAAAGTCGCAGGCTTTTTGGGTTTAACGGCAGCGATGATTGCAGGCTTTGTTTTAGGACAGCTGCAAGTATTGCCGAATGTTTTTGCAGAATATGGCATTGTTTTATCTTTAGCCGTTTTGGCGACAGCGTTATTGATGAAATACAATCGTATTTTTGCTGTCGCGACCATGGTACTCGCAAGTTTCCATGGTGTGGCACATGGCAATGAACTGGGCCAATCAGGTCACATGCTGCAACTCATGTTGGGTATGGTCAGTGCGATGTCGATTATTTATCTGATCGGTTTAGGCTTAGGTGCATTGACTGAAAAATATCTGCCACATGGTCGTAAGATTATCGCCGCATTGGCAGCAATCCTTGCTGTTATTGGTCTGGCTTAATGCGTTTTAAGCAGTATTATCATGAACATGTTGAGCTTCCCCATCTCACAAATTGCTGATGCACAGAACCCATCGCAGCTTTGGTACGCGTGCCTCGAGCTTGGTTTTCGTTATCAAGCTGCGCAGCAACGCACGACCTTGGCGCATCGTAAACATTCGGGTCCGGTTCGGGTACAAAAGATGCTTTGGCCGGAAAAGAGTGGGGTGTGTCATGCCATTATTGTCCATCCTCCTGCCGGTATTGCCGGAGGCGACCACTTAACTTTTGACATGCAGGTGGATGCCGATGCTCATGCCTTGGTGACCACACCCGGGGCCGGAAAATGGTACAAAACCAACGGTAAATCGGCCTTTCAACATATTCATATTCGCTTAAAGGACAACGCTATTTTCGAATGGCTGCCGCAAGAAACCATGTTATTTAATGGCGCGCATGCGCATTCCGAAACCATTATTCAGTTAGATGCAGCATCGAGTTTTATTGGTTGGGATATGTTGGTGATTGGTCGCCAAGCCTGTGCAGAGCAGTTTACGCATGGTCAATACCGCAATCATTTTAAGCTGCTGCTCGAAGATAAATTGCTGGTAGCGGACAGTTTGAATTTTGTCGGCAATGATCGCTGGCTCAGTTCATGTTTGGGAATGAATGGTCAGGCCGTCATGGGCAGCTTTTGGGCTGTTGCACCGGAAAAATATCGTGCCACTGTCTATTTAGAAGAATATGTTGCCGTGATTCGTGAGCTGATCACCCGGATGAAAATCAATGTCACTTTGACGGTGTTGGGTGATGTCATTTGCGCACGTTTTTTAGGGGATGATGTACGGCAATGTCATGATGCTTTTGCCGCGATTCGAGCACGATTAAGACGTTATTGGTTTGATTTAGACGAAGAGTTTCCAAGAATCTGGCGGACTTAAAATCCCTCCCTTGCGCAGCAGTGCTGCTCACCTTTGCCAAAGGGAGGAGAAAAGCCCACCTCTTTTATAAAGAAGAATTTGGGGGGAGATTCAACCTTGCACACATTTTGCTTAGTAATAAATACATGAATTAGGAACCGTTTATGGAACTCAATCCCACAGAAAAAGACAAACTCCTGATTTTTACTGCGGGCTTAGTCGCAGAGCGTCGTAAAGCCCGTGGTTTAAAGCTCAACTATCCTGAGGCCATCGCCTATATTTCTGCGGCACTGCTTGAAGGTGCACGTGATGGTATGAGCGTGAGTGAACTGATGCATTTTGGTACAACCTTACTCAGCCGTGATGACGTGATGGATGGCATTGCCGAAATGATTGCTGAAGTGCAAGTGGAAGCCACCTTTCCTGACGGTTCAAAACTGGTCACCGTCCATCAACCGATTATTTGAATAAGGATAAGCCGATGATTCCGGGTGAAGTAATCACGCCTGATCGTGATATTGAATTAAATGTAGGACGTGAAACCTTAAAAATGAGAGTGGCCAATGCAGGTGACCGACCGATTCAGATTGGCTCACATTTTCATTTTGCGGAAGCCAATGATGCTTTGCAATTTGACCGCAATGCGGCACGCGGCTATCGGCTGAATATTGCTGCCGGTACGGCTGTACGTTTTGAACCCGGGCAAAGCCGAAATGTTGAACTCATTGCATTGGCCGGGAAACGTGAAGTTTATGGCTTTGCAGGACGAGTGATGGGTAAGCTCGATTCATAAAAATTGCATCAGAATTATAAAGGTTTATAAATCATGAAAATGTCGCGTCGCGCGTATGCCGAAATGTTTGGACCAACGGTAGGTGATCGGGTCCGCTTAGCCGATACCGAACTGTTTATTGAAGTTGAACAGGACTTCACAACCTATGGCGAAGAAGTAAAATTTGGTGGCGGGAAAGTCATTCGCGATGGCATGGGGCAATCTCAGCTTTTGTCATCAGAAGTGGCTGACACTGTCATTACAAATGCCCTGATTATCGATTGGTGGGGCATTGTCAAAGCCGATGTTGGCTTGAAAAATGGCCGAATCTGGAAAATTGGTAAAGCCGGAAATCCTGATATTCAACCGAATATTACCATTCCTTTAGGCGCAGCGACGGAAGTCATTGCGGGTGAAGGACAGATTCTCACTGCAGGCGGTATCGACACACATATTCACTGGATTTGTCCGCAACAAGTTGAAACGGCACTGATGTCTGGAACGACTACCATGATTGGCGGTGGTACCGGGCCAGCGGCAGGCACATCTGCAACTACGGTCACACCGGGGCCATGGCATATTGCCACCATGCTACAAGCCATTGATGACTTACCCATGAACATAGGTTTACTGGGTAAAGGCAACTTGAGTTTGCCTGATCCGATTCGTGAACAAATTGAAGCCGGTGTGGTCGGTTTAAAATTGCATGAAGATTGGGGATCAACGCCGGCGGCCATCGATAATTGTTTAAATGTCGCGGATGAATATGATGTGCAAGTGGCAATTCATACCGATACATTAAATGAAAGTGGTTTTTTGGAAGAAACTTTGGCGGCATTTAAAAACCGCACCATTCATACCTATCATACCGAAGGTGCTGGTGGTGGACATGCGCCTGACATTTTAAAAGCCATTGGTCAGCCGAATGTCTTACCATCTTCAACCAATCCAACCCGTCCATATACTATTAATACGATTGATGAGCACTTGGATATGTTGATGGTCTGCCATCATTTAGACCCATCTATCTCGGAAGATGTCGCATTTGCAGAAAGTCGGATTCGCCGCGAAACCATTGCTGCGGAAGATATTTTGCAGGACTTGGGTGCAATCGCGATGATGTCTTCGGACTCACAAGCCATGGGACGAGTCGGTGAAGTGATTATTCGCACATGGCAAACCGCCCATAAAATGAAAGTGCAACGTGGTTCATTAGACGGCGACACTGCCGCGCATGATAACAATCGTGTGAAGCGTTATATTGCCAAATACACCATTAACCCTGCCATTACCCACGGTTTAAGCCACGAAATTGGTTCGGTGGAAGAAGGCAAACTGGCCGATTTAGTGCTCTGGAAACCGGCATTTTTTGGTGTCAAACCGGCCATGATTATTAAAGGCGGGATGATTGCAGCAGCACCGATGGGTGATATTAACGGTTCTATTCCAACGCCACAGCCGGTGCATTACCGTCCGATGTTTGGGGCAAGCGCGCGCGGTGTACATAACACCTGTATTACTTTTTTGTCGCAAGCGGGCATTGAAAATGGTGTGGCGGAAAAGTTAGGGCTGAAAAAAATCATTTCACCAGTCAAAAATACCCGCAATATTTCTAAAGCAGATATGAAGCACAACACCTATACACCAGTGATGGAAGTCGATCCGGAGATTTATGAAGTGCGTGCGGATGGAGTGCATTTGACCTGTGAACCTGCGGAAGTGTTGCCTATGGCGCAAAGGTATTTCTTATTTTGATTTGACCTCTCCCTGACCCTTACTTGCGCTAAGTTTTAAAGCTGTGCTTTAAAATTTGCTCAGGAGAGGGAATTTCCATTATTTAAATAAATTTTGGAAAAGTTCCTTCTCCCTTTGGGAGAAGGTTAGGATGAGGGCTATATTTACATTGCTTTAGTTTTTGATTTAGAAGAATATTAAAATTAATTTTGTAAAAATAATTTAGGTAATCAATGAGTTTCTCATTAAAGACAAATGAATTCCAGAATGTAATTAGTAGAATAAGATCTGTTTCAAGTCAAGCAATGGAAAAATCAGACTCAGATTTAAAGCATTGGGCACAAAAAATCATACTTGTTAATTTTGTATTTAACGCTGAATCGATTGATCAACTTGAACAAAATTTGCCTGAAACAAGAAAATGGGATTTATTTAACTTAGTTGAGTGTTATAAGCATTGTAAAGATGATGAATTAGAGCTTTTAAAAGTTGCTTCAATAATTATATTTATTTACTTGCAAGAAGCCTATTTTAGATTAGGAGTTGATAAAGAAGATCCAGCTTTTAATAGGTTTAAAGATGCAATTCATGATCTCAAAATGAATGAGTATCAAACATACAAAACATATTTTGATTATTTAAATGAACTTCCATACAGAATTACTAAGGATATTTATAGTAATTCTAAATTAAATGAAATTAGAAAATTTCTAGAAGAAAAGGATTTTTCAGATTTTAATAAATTGATTATTAGTACGGAAGAGACACTCAAAAAGATTGAAAAATGGGAAGAGTCATTCGATCAAAAACAAAAAGCTGTTCAAGATTTAGAAGAACGATTAGAACAAAATAAATTAACTTATGACTTTGTCCTGCTTAGCAAAGGTTTCCAGCAACTTTATGATCAAAAGAAACTTGAGTTAAAAGAACGAAGAGATGGCTACTCAATGTTTGGAGCGTTATTAGTTTGTACTCCTCTTGCCGTAATTGTAGCTATTGTGATTATGATTCTATCAGGTTATGAAGCTAAGCTTTCTTCACTTTGGTTCTTAGCTTTGCCCATTACAACTTTAATACTTTTCCTCTTTTATTTTACGAGAGTAGGATTACAGCATGTTCGTTCAATACAATCCCAAATGATGCAACTTGAACTTCGTATGGCGCTATGTCAGTTTATCCATAATTACGCAGAAGATTCAGAAAAATTGCATAAGAAAAACCAAGCCGGGTTTGAGAAATTTGAAAATATTATCTTTTCACCCTTAGTTTCATCAGATGACAAGATCCCAACTACATTCGATGG
Organism: Acinetobacter terrae; assembly: GCF_002135195.1. Lineage (NCBI taxonomy): Bacteria > Pseudomonadati > Pseudomonadota > Gammaproteobacteria > Moraxellales > Moraxellaceae > Acinetobacter > Acinetobacter terrae. The sequence goes on along the minus strand of NZ_NEGF01000003.1, from coordinate 93,477 downwards.
TATGGAACAGTTGGCAAAACTAATAGGTGAATTTAGAAAGAATTAAATGAACTTTTTTGGCGCATAAATTGCTTATCGCTGTTATAGAAATTTAACGGTTTGATATAACACATTAGGGAATTGACGTGACCACAACCTACTTACGCGGCCAAGAACTCATTGATGACATTCGCAGCGCACCCTATTCACGTGACCTGATTGGCTACCACGGCGAACCACCCAAAGTAGAATGGCCAGACCAGGCGCGCGTCGCGGTGCAGTTTGTGCTTAACTATGAAGAAGGTGGTGAAAACCACGTCGAACATGGCGATGCTGGCTCGGAACAGTTTTTATCTGACATTATTGGCGCAGCAAGTTTTCCTGACAAACACATGTCGATGGATTCTATGTATGAATATGGCTCACGTGCAGGCTTTTGGCGCATTCATAATGAGTTTAAAAAACGTCATTTACCCATGACCATTTTTGGCGTGGGTATGGCATTGGTGCGTAATCCCTATATTGTCGAAGCAATCAAAGAAGCCAATTATGATGTGGTTTCGCACGGCCAACGTTGGCTGCATTACCAAAACATGGACATTGAGACTGAACGCCAACACATGGATCAAGCCATCAGCGTATTACAGACATTGTTTAGTGAAGCTCCCATGGGTTGGTATACAGGTCGTGACAGCCCAAACACCCGTCAACTTTTAGCAGAATTTCCACAAATTCAATATGACAGCGATAACTATGGTGATGACTTGCCATTTTGGAGCACATTGACCAATGCCGCAGGTGAAATACGCCCTCATTTGATCATTCCATATACCCTTGAAACCAATGACATGAAATTTACTTCACCGGGTGGCTTTAATAGCGGTGAACAATTCTATCAATATCTTAAAGATGCCTTTGATGTGCTGTATGCCGAAGGGGAAACTGCACCGAAAATGCTGTCGATTGGGATGCATTGTCGTATTTTAGGGCGACCGGGACGTTTCAAAGCACTACAAAAGTTCCTCGACTATATTCAAAGTCATGACAAGGTCTGGATTTGCCGACGTGGTGATATTGCCGAGCACTGGTATAAACACCACGCCCCATAATCAAAAAAACATATTTAAAAAGAGAACCTTGGGTTCTCTTTTTTGATTTATGCAGTTTATAAAAATAATAGGAAATCAGATTTGGCACTGTTATTGCAAAACCAGTTTTGAACAAACATTCAATATAATCAGGCGATTTAATAGTGCAACTCGTTGAATTTAATCAAGCATCACTACAAGATGCCATTAGCTTTTTAAAGCACTGTGTGCAAATACCCAGCTGGTCGACCGAGATTGCAGCTAAGCGTCCTTATGCATCAATTGAAGCGGTTATGCAGTCAGCCAAACAACAGGCGGCAACCTGGACATGGGACGAAATTAAAGCGGCTCTGGATAATCATCCACGTATTGGCGAGAAAAAAGCACAGGCTGAATTGAGTGAAATCGAGAAGAACTTTTCTAACCGTGAGCAATCTTCCATTACAGCGGATGAAGAAACCCAGCTTGCTTTGCTTAAAGGCAATATTGCCTACGAAAAAAAATATGGCCACATTTTCCTGATTAAAGCCTTTGGTTTAACCAGCGAAGACGTGCTTCAAGCGCTGAAATATCGTTTGGTCAATGATCCAGAGATTGAAAAACGCATTGTCCACAATCAACTGGCTGAAATTGCCTTGCTAAGATTGTCTCAGGAGCTCAAAGCATGATTAGTACCCATATTTTAGATACCCATTTGGGAAAACCGGCGGCACACGTCGCGATCAAACTTTTTTCCGAAGATGGCACTTTACTTGGTGAAGCATTGACCAATACAGATGGCCGGGTGACAGATTTTGGTTTAACCGAATTTAAAGCAGGGACTTATAGCCTTGAATTTGCCACCTCTGCTTATTTTGAAAGCTGGGGATTAGAGACCTTCTTTCCCAAAGCAGTCATTCATTTCTATGTGAAAGATGCATTGCAGCACTTTCATATTCCTTTGCTGATTAGCCCATTTGCCTACTCCACATATCGCGGAAGCTGATTTTATTTTTGACTTTGAGGGAGAGAAAAAGAATGACAGAACAAAGCAAAACGATATCACCGGAGCATGAATATTTAGGCGTTGGAAAAAGTGCAGCCTATGGTTTACAACATGTGTTGACCATGTATGGCGGCATTATCGCGCCACCATTAATTGTGGGAACAGCAGCAGGTCTAGAATCTTATCAAATAGGCTTGCTGATTGCTGCTGCATTATTTGTCGGCGGTTTGGCCACAATTCTGCAAACGCTTGGGGTGAAATATATCGGAGCAAAATTGCCGCTAGTGCAAGGCGTGTCCTTTGCCGGTGTTGCGACGATGGTGGCGATTGTGACGACAGGTGGAGGATTATCAGCGGTTTATGGGGCAGTCATCGTCGCGTCATTAATTGGTTTCTTCCTTGCGCCTTATTTTTCCAAGATTATCCGTTTTTTCCCACCCGTAGTGACGGGCTGCGTGATTACCGTGATTGGTCTGTCGTTGCTGCCGGTGGCGGTACGTTGGATGATGGGCGGTAACAGCAAAGCACCAGAATGGGGTAGCGTAGAAAATATTGGTATTGCACTGATGACCTTGGCCATTGTGATCTGCCTGAATTTAACCCGTAATCCGGCCATCCGTCGTTTATCTATTTTACTTGCCATCGTATTGGGTAGCATTCTTGCCTATATTTTTGGCTTTGGTGATTTTTCTAAAGTGGCCAATGGGGCGTGGGTACAAGTGCCGAGTTTCTTTGCTTTTGGACTGCCAACTTTTGAGCTCACCGCTATCATTTCCATGCTGATTGTTACGTTGGTCATCATGACTGAAACCACGGCTGATATTATCGCGGTCGGTGAAATTGTTGGAACAAAAGTGGACTCGGAACGTATTTCCAATGGTCTGCGTGCCGATATGTTGTCGAGTGCTGTTGCACCTATTTTTGGATCGTTCATGCAAAGTGCTTTTGCACAAAATGTTGGCTTGGTCGCTATTACCGGGGTGAAAAGCCGTTTTGTGGTGGCAGCAGGTGGCATGATTTTAGTGGTCTTGGGATTGTTGCCAGTTATGGGGCGTTTAATTGCCGCCATTCCCGTTCCCGTATTGGGTGGTGCAGGTCTGGTACTTTTTGGTACTGTGGCAGCGAGTGGGATCCGTACTCTGGCTAAAATTGATTACAACGAACAAAAAAACCTAATTATTGTGGCAACTGCGATTGCTGCAGGCATGATCCCGATTATTGACCATTCATTTTATGCAAACTTCCCCAAATGGGTGCAAACCTTATTCCACTCAGGTATTAGCTCTACCTGCTTGATGGCGATTATTCTTAATCTTCTGTTTAATCACCTGAATGTGTTTAAAGGGAACCCATCTGTCCACTCTAAAGCAGCGGTAGATACACAACATTAATTCTGTAAATGTTTAGGCTACATTTAAGCCCATATCTATGGGCTTTTTTATACCAACAATTAAAAACTTGGCTTTGTTTTTGCTTTATTTAATACGTGATTATTTTATTCGTTATTGGGGGACCTTATTTATGAAATTCACTCAAGTTACTGTTGCAACACTACTCGCATTAGGTGCTGTATCTACACAAGCAAAACCGATCTGGCAAGACTTCAGCGTGTCTGGTCTTTATGGGGAAAATTATGAAGTTGTAGACGAGAAGCAAACGACTTTAACACTTGAATATACAGCAAAAGTTAAATATGCAGATGTATTCTTCTTTGTTGACCGCATGCGTGGTGGAGATGATAGTAAATCAAGTTATTTTGAATTGTCACCGCGTTTAAGCTTGGGTGAAGTATCAGGTCAAAAACTTGCGTTCGGTCCTGTGAAAGATGTATTGATTTCGACCACTTGGGAAGGTGGAGAAGGTTTTGATAACTTCTTATATGGTGTAGGTTTCGATCTGGATATTCCATATTTCCGTTACGCAAGCATCAATCTTTACCGTGCAAACAATGAAAACATTGATGATGACTATCAATTGACCCTTACCTATGGTGTGCCATTCAAATTGGGTACTGAAGAATTCCTGGTCGATGGCTTCCTGGATTGGTCAACAGAAGAAGACGATCATAAGAGTGAGATGAACTGGACCACGCAATGGAAATGGAATGTAGGTAAACATATTTCTCCTGATACTAATTTATATCTAGGCATCGAACACTCTGTATGGAACAACAAATTCGGCATTCCAAATGCTGATGAAAACAACGTCAGTGCTTTAGTGAAATATCACTTCTAAGCAAAGTGATAACCAAGATATTTAAAAGCCCTTGTTCACAAGGGCTTTTTTAATTGGCTTAGCGTTCTATAAGAATTTTTTCTGGAAAAAAATAAACATCACAGTTTGGGCCAGTGCCAATCCGATCCACCACCATAAAATCACTAGGTGCTTCAAGAGTCAGTAAGGGATGATGCCATGTATCGGCACGATAATTCACGCCTTGTGAACCATCCGTAATAAATGCCTGAATATGGTTCAGATCCGGCTTTTCATGATCAAGACTCGGTGCAACCACAATCAAAAACTGTTGTCCCTGCATCGGAATAAAAGCTTGTGAACCTAGAGGATGACGTTCTAACATTGAAATTTCAAAAGGAATTTCAGTGGCTTGAATATTCTTAAAAATACTCAACCCGACTTTCGCATCGGTTTTTGCCTCGGCCAAAGCATGATAACGCTCGGTATGTTGATCATTGATATGAAAAAAGTCATTGCCTTTACAGGCAATGACTTCGCCATAAGGCGCAAAACTTTCCGCATCTAAAGGCTGTATTTTTATCGTTTGCATGGTCATAGTATTCATATCGATTAAGCGACTTTACCCCATAAGCGAATACGGCTGATCCCGCCGTCAGGAATCATGTTGATACGGATATGGGAAATTTTTTCCTGCTTTAAGATTTCCTCGACAAAAGTATGAATATGGTCCATTTGCATATCTTGCGCTTCTAGCAGGAAAGGCCAGAACATGCTTTGCGGAATCAGCTGCTGGTCTGTTGCATCTTCTACGTAAATCGCCTGGATGGAAACTTGTGCAGGAAAGTTTCCCTTAAAGTGTGCGGTATCGATGTCAATTTTTTCAATATGCCCACTTTGACCTAAAGCCAGAATACACCAGTCAAAACCAGGCGCACGGCGACGTTTGGTTTCCCAGCCATCTCCCATATTAATGCCACGACCCGGATTAATCAGATTGCGCGGATGACCAAAATGCGCATCACTATAGGCAATCACGTGACCACCGTTTTCTAAAGCTAATAGATCCAGAGTTTGAGTGCTATCTTTCACTTGAATTTGCACTTCACCATAGACTCTAAAACGTGCCACACCGCCATCTGGATAAATATTTAAACGGATATGGGTAAACACCTGTTCGGTATCAATATTAAAAATGTGATGGTCACTTGGGCCTAGAAGGTTATTTTTTAAAATATTTTGCCATTCTATATGACTCAGTTCTCCATCTGGTGCATAACATGCTTCTACAGCAGCAGAAGCGGGATAGTTCCCTGTAAAGAAAGTGGTATCGATATCAAGTGCTTTAATTTTGCCTGCCACGCCTAGTTTAATAATGGCCCAGTCATAACCTGTATGGCGTTTACGGCGAGTTTCCCAGCCATCCATCCATTTGCCATGTTCATCAAATTTGTCTTCTACAAATATTGGAGAAGTGAATTGCAACATGCGTTTTGCTTCAGCAAAAAAATCATCAGAACAATCCATGATTTCTGCACCAATTCGGTCATCTGCCAGATTAGTCAGTTGCTGTATATGGGTAGGAGCATCAAAAATTGGTGCAAACAAAGTTGCCATAAATATCTTCCATTAACTTTATTAATCAAATAAATAGACTTGTTTTGTTGGGTGATTCATTTTGAACAATTGATAAAAACAAGCTTTTACATATGTTTAGAAGCACAGCTTGTGCCAACTTTTGAAATTTTTAAGTGCGTTATCTAAAAAATGGCACGTTTTTAGCATTTTGTGGTGCAGATACTTAAATATACAAAGGAGTTATAGATGGAAATTACAATTATTGGTGCAGGTATGGGGGGGTTAACCACAGGAATTGCACTAAAAAAGTTTGGACACCAAGTCACCATCTATGAGCAAGCAGAACAAATCTTAGTTATGGGAGCAGCCATCTCTTTATGGTCAAATGGGGTTAAATGTTTAAATTATTTAGGATTAACTGATCAAGTCGCGAAGCTTGGCGGGCAAATGAATCACTTGGCCTATATGGATGGATTAACAGGTGAGGTGATGACACGGTTCAGCTTGCATCCCCTCATAGCAGAAGTTGGACAACGTCCATATCCGGTGTCGCGTTCAGATTTACAAAATATGCTGATGGATGAATTCGGTCGTGAAAATATTCATCTGGGCAAAAAAATGCTGTCCTTTACAGAAGCCAATGATGTAGTCACAGTGCAATTTGCAGATGGGACACAAGTACAAACACAACTCTTAGTCGGTGCGGATGGCACCCATTCAATTACCCGGGCTTATGTATTAGGCGAACAGGTTGAGCGCCGTTATGCGGGTTATGTCAACTGGAATGGTTTAGTTGAAATTTCAGAGGATTATGCACCTGCTGATCAATGGACCACCTATGTCGGTGAGGGCAAGCGTGTCTCGTTAATGCCAGTGGCCGATCATCGTTTCTATTTTTTCTTTGACGTACCTTTACCCGCGGGCTTAGAGAATAATCGTAGTAATTATAAAGCTTTGTTAAAAGAATATTTCACAGGATGGTGTCCACAAGTTCAGAAACTCATTGACAATATAAATGAGCAAAAAACCAATCGTGTGGAAATTCACGACATTGAACCTTTTGCACAATTCTATAAAGGGCGTGTGGTGATTGTGGGTGATGCTGCGCACAGTACCACGCCGGATATTGGCCAAGGTGGCTGCCAGGCGATGGAAGATGCCATTTATTTGGCAAGATCATTACAGATTAATACTCTGGGATTACAGGATGCGTTAAAACGCTATCAAAATAAACGCAATGAACGTGCCAATGAATTGGTCTTGCGTGCCCGTAAACGCTGTGATGTGACGCACATGAAAGATGAAGCCGTGACCAAAGAATGGTATGAAGATCTGCGTAAAGAACAAGGTCCACATATTATGAAAGGAATTATTAGCAACATTGTAGGTAATCCATTGGATTAATTCCTCGTTCAGCCAAAAAGCCCTTCATTATGAAGGGCTTTTGATTATCGTATGCTGCAAAGAACTGATGAAAAATTAAAATCTTTTTTAGAAAAAAAAGATTCGTCAAGTTGGTGATGAAGGAGTAAATTACTTACATTTTATAGCTTTAATAAGGTCAAGTGATGGCATCCACATGGATTCTGTTTACGCTCATGGCTGCATTTATGCAGGCCTGGCGTAATGCGTTTCAAAAGCAGTTGAGTACCACTGTTGATGTCTATGGAGTAACACTGGCGCGATTTATTTTCGGTTTTCCTTGTGCCATTCTTTACTTGATCTTTTTATCTCATAGTCAGCCTATACCATTCACGCTTAGCTTTACATCACGTTATGTCATTTACATTGTCATTGCCGGGATCAGCCAGATTGCTGCCACTGCATTAATGGTGCAATTATTTAAACAAAAAAACTATGCCATTGGTGTGGGGCTGGCCAAGAGTGAAGCCATTTTAGCGGCGCTGATAGGTGCATCATTGCTGAGTGATCATTTAAGTGCATTGGGATGGTTTGGGGTAGCCTTAGGTGGGTTGGCAGTCTTTTTACTCAGTAAAGGATCCAGAGCGGAAAAGCTTTCCATGCCGACATTAATGATCGGTATAGGCAGTGGCCTGTGCTTTGCCATTACCTCACTACTGGTTCGTGAAGCCAGTCTGGAATTGCCACAACTGCCCTTTATTCATCGGGCGGCGTGGGTATTGCTCAGTATTATTGGTTTTCAATGTGTCAGTATGCTGATTTATTTAGGTTTATTCAGTCGCCAGACCTTAAAGGCCATGTGGGCAAGATTAGGCTTAACCTTCAAAGTCAGTCTGTGCAGTTTTATTGCGTCCTTGGGATGGTTCACTGCCATGAGCATGCAATCGGTGGCCATTGTAAAAACACTGGGACAAATTGAAATCTTGTTTAGCCTGTTAATTTCAGCCTATTTTTTTAAAGAAAAACTGGCCAAAGCAGAGCATTGGGGATTATTACTGGTGGTTGTGGCCGCCATACTGGTGATCTGGGCTTAATTATCATGAATCCCGAAAAAATGTATGCTGAGCCTTGGAATAACCTCTAAATTTTGAGCATTAAAAGTTTCATCAATAGGGCGAATGGGTGTTTGCCCTAAAGCAACCAGTTCAACGATTTTTCCCTCTGAAATGACCATGCCACCACGTGCAGCGTTTGTATTTTCAGTAAAAATAGCCAGTGGTTGTTTAATCCAAATAGTCGACATCACCTTGCCTTAACAATTGAAATTTCAATCAAAATAGCAAGAGCCATACCAATAACGGGTTTAGGCACAGAAAACATCTTTAACCTTGGTTTTTAAGTCTTCCATTTGTTCAATAATATTTTTAATCATCAGCTGGGAAACACGTGAAATTTGTCGTTTCGGCGCAACACATAGAGCAATGGTCAGTGGATGCAGACCTTTTTCTAGAATCGGTTTAAATACTAATTCATCACGTTCAAGCTCAGGAAAAACGTCCAAATAACTTAAAATTCCGATGCCGGTATTGGCTTTGATTAAGTTATTCATTAAGCGAATATCATTCGATTCAGTTTTACGTGCGGGTGTAAATTTATGATGTTTATACATGGCTTGCACATAGTCATGAATAATCAAGGGTTCTGCGGGAATAAAATGGTTGTCATTTAAGGTATCTGAAAAATAAATCTTTTCGACTTCTGCAAGTGGATGTGATTTTCCCATCACAAAACCTAAAGGTAATTCTAAAAAATGCACCACTTCAAGGTGTTGATGTGCTTTGGGATTCAAGATTAAACCAAAATCCAGTTCTGCATCGATGATCTTCCTGGCGATAATCTCACTGTCTGCGACCCGAATATTAAAATTGATCCATGGATAGTTTTGATACATATATTGCACCGATTGCATGACAAAACCATCACTTAAGGCAGAGATTAAACCAAACTCGATGGTTCCACGGGTAAGCCCCTGAATTTCATCAAAACGGATTCGGGTTTGCTGGAATTCTTTTTGCCATTTCAAGACATCGGCATAGAGTAATTCACCGGCAAGGGTTAGTTTTAAGCCGCTCGGCAAACGCTCAAACAAAATAATGCCCAGCTCTTCTTCAGCCAAAGCAATTTGCCGATGTACCGCAGACACGGAAATAAATAATTGATCCGCGGCTTTGCGTAAACTGCCCGTTTTCGCCACAGCTATAAAATATTCTGAAAATCGGGAAAAAGGCGTATTCATCAATTTAGTCAAAGCTTGGAACCAACTTTTATTTATATCAACATTTTAGATAAGCGTTCTTATGCGAGTTTTATGCCAAATGATGATGTTCTATATATAAATACATTCACACACCAATTGAAGTGTTCTAATTTTTAGAATGATTTATACGAAACATTCTAATAGACAGAATGATAAAAAATTAAGTAATTTCAATGATAAGCAAAGCCAAAATTACATGAAAATGCAAATTTTAAGGCCTGTAAAAAGATATGACATAAAGCAATGATATAGGTTTGATATGAACGCAATTCCAGTCACCAATTTATTCAACAAGCCCTGTTATAGCCAGTTTGATGATCAGGACTGGGACATTCTGGCACATCATTGGTATCCGGTTGCACGTATTCAGGACGTTTCGACCCAACCGCAACAAGTGATGCTGCTTGATGTCAAGCTTGCACTATATAAAACAGAAAGTGGTGCTATTCAACTGGTTCGTGATATCTGCCCACACCGCGGTGTCCCTTTGACCAAAGGCTGGGTAGCGGGTGAAAATATTGTCTGTCCCTATCATGGCCTGCATTACAATGCTGAAGGGCGATGCATCAAAATTCCGGCGCAACCTGAACTGACCAAGATTTCTGAACGATTTTCCTTGACTAAATTTCCGGTAGTCGAAAAATACGGTTTGATTTGGACCAGTATTTTTAGCCGTGACGAATCGAAAGCCAATTTTCCTGAACTGGAGACCTGGGATACTGCAGGGCACCAATCGATCTTACCGCCGTTTGTTGATATTGGCGGCTCCAGTGGTCGTCAGCTGGAAGGTTTTATTGATGTTGCGCATTTCGCTTGGGTACATCAAGGTTCATTTGCAGATCGTGAAAATCAGGTGGTGCCCAAATATTCAACAGAACGGACCGAGTATGGCTTACATACCGAATATCTCAGTGATGTCAGCAACTATCCGCATGGTATGCAACATTTGGCGCCGGAAGGTTTCTTGTGGAAACGGGTATTTGATGTCTATCCGCCATTTTCTGCGGTGTTGACGGTACATTTTCCTGAACAAGGGCTGTTAAAAATCCTCAATGCCTGTTGTCCAGTTTCACATAATAAAACCCGTTTATTCGTGCCGCTGACACGCAACTTCGATACCACCGGTGATTTACAAGCCGTGTATGACTTTAATGCACAAATTTTTGCCGAAGATCAGGACATGGTGGAAAGTCAAAAACCCGAAGAGTTACCCCTTGATATTTCAATGGAAGCGCATTTTGAAGCAGATCGCTCGTCAACGACTTATCGCCGAATATTAGCCGAGTGGGGGCTAAGTAAACGTTATATTGTTTAATCTGTTTTAATTTAATCAATATAAAGTAAAGCTTAAAATATAAATACTAAATTTTATAATGCTGTATTTTATAATAATGGTTTTTATATTTATTTTATTTTAAAGTTCATGCTTATTTTAAATTATTTATTTAATAATAACTTCAGAATGAAAACAGTATAGGAAAATGAATAAAATGGATCGACCCAATCAAGCCCAAATCATCCAGTTTTTAACCTTATCCAATGAGGTGGGACGAAGGGCGATGGCTTTGGGGCATCACCCTTTTGGCGCAGTATTGGTGGGACCGGATCATCAAACCGTGCTGTTAACCCAGTGTAATATTGATACGGTAAATCATGCCGAGTCAACCTTGGCACGTGTTGCCGCCAGTAATTATCCAGCAGAATATTTATGGCAATGTACCTTGTATACTGCGGTAGAGCCTTGCTGCATGTGCGCCGGGACGATTTATTGGGCCAATATTGGCCGCGTGGTTTATGGCATGACCGAACAACGGTTATTAGAATGTACGGGAAATCATCAGGAAAATCCGACCATGAGTGTGTCATCTGCTTATGTCTTTGAACATGGTCAGAAAAATATTGATTTGATTGGTCCAGTTGCAGAAATTGAAGAAGAAACAGCGGCATTACAACAGGCATTCTGGACAGAACGCTAAATTATTTTAATCCATCTGCATTATCTTATCCTTCTGTTCATACAGAGGGATTTTTAATATTTGGGTCTTGTCACGCAACATTGAAATTATATATTAAATGCTCACATTTAATGCATTTTATTTAAATGCACCAATGATAAGCATAATTAGAATAAATCTGTTTTAAAATAATTTATGTTTTTTAATTAAATGCAAAATATAAAATAAAGATCTATAAATTTAATATAAAAATGCTTCATTTAAGGTTTAAAACAAAAATATTTTATTTAAACAGCATCTATTTATTATTTTTTTCAAAAGTTGGAATAGTTATTGCTATTTATATATTGAACAGACTGAGCTCATTCGAGTGAAGCCATTTTTAAGGCGTGTGTCAGCGAACACAGAGAACAGCAAGAGCAGAACATAATGAAAGAAAAAAACGCATTGAAAACAGGGTTTAAAAAATTAGTGGGCGCATTGCTAGCAAGCGGTGTAGTGGGCATGGCAGCAATGGGGAATGCTCAGGCTGAAGATAAAGCCGCGTTTGTTTATATTGGTCCAACCAGTGACCATGGCTGGACCTATTCTCATGACCAGGGGCGTATTAAAACTGAAAAAGCACTCGCTGGAAAATATAAAACCTCCTATATCGAAAATGTACCGGAAACGGCAGATGCTGAACGTGTGATCCGTAACTTGGCGCAGCAAGGCAACAAAGTGATTTTTGCAACCTCGTTCGGTTATATGAATGCGATGGAAAAGGTATCTAAGCAATTTCCAAATACGGTGTTTATGCATGCAACGGGTTATAAGCAGGGGAAAAATTTAGGGGTATATGACGTACGTACCTATGAAGGTGCTTATATGCTCGGTGTGGTCGCCGGTCAAAAAACCAAAAACAATGTATTAGGGGTGGTTGGCTCTTTCCCGATCCCTGAAGTGGTACGCAACATCAATGCCTATACCTTGGGTGCACAAAGTGTAAATCCTAAAATTAAAACCAAAGTGATTTGGGTGAGTTCATGGTTTAACCCGGGCAAAGAACGTGATGCAGCATTGGCATTGATTGCTCAAGGTGCCGATGTACTGATGCAAAATACGGATTCTCCAGCTGTGGTACAAGCAGCAGAACAAAAAGGCGTCTTTGCCTTTGGTTGGGATTCCGACATGAGCAAATTTGGACCTAAAGCCCATCTTGCAGCCTCGGTTTTACATTGGGAAAAAATTTATACCCCTGTAATGACGCAAGTCAGTAATAAAACCTGGAAACCCAATTCAATGTGGTATGGCGTAAAACAAAAAGCCGTCGATATTGAAAGCTTCGGCCCATCAGTACCGGCAGAAGCAAAAACCAAAGCACTCGGTGTGCGTGATGCGATTTTAAAAGGCACATTACATCCATTTGCTGGTCCAATTTATAAACAGGATGGTGCATTGGTCTTGGCTAAAGGCAAATCATTAGATGATGCGGCTTTAAGCAAAATGAACTATTACGTTAAAGGTGTAGAAGGGGCTTTACCGAAGTAACGGGGTCGAGATTCAGCAATTAAATGACCTTGAATTAACGCGATTGATTTTATTTCCCATCCATCTGAATGCATAACGCACTTCAGGTGGATGCCCCATATCGCAGCATTAAATAGAGTGCCTATGATGACTCCTCCACACGATATATCTGCTCATACGCGAGAGATGAACACAGGATCTGCTTCGAGTGTAGCGCGTTTACAGCTGATCAATATCTGTAAAAGTTACAATTCATTGAAAGCGAATGACCAGATACATTTAACCGTTCAACCCGGAAAAATTCACGCCATCTTGGGTGAAAATGGTGCCGGAAAAAGTACCCTGATGAAAATCATTTATGGCGCGACTAAAGCCAATCAGGGACAAATGCTCTGGAACGGTAAAGAAGTCAGAATTGATAGTCCATCAATGGCGAGAAAACTTGGTATTGGCATGGTCTATCAGCATTTTTCTTTGTTTGAAACCCTCACTGTGGTGGAAAATATTTCACTGGGTTTAGATAAAAAAATTGATTTAGCCGTGCTCAGTCAAAAAATTATTGAAGTCTCTGAACAATACGGTTTACCGGTCGATCCACGACGTGAGGTGTATTCCTTGTCTGTGGGTGAGCGTCAGCGTGTAGAGATTATTCGTTGTCTATTACAAAACCCCGCTTTAATTATTCTAGATGAACCAACGTCGGTATTGACACCACAAGCGGTACGTCAACTGTTTAAAACCTTGCGTTTATTGGCATCCCAAGGTGTTTCGATTTTATATATCAGCCACAAACTGCATGAAATTAAAGAACTCTGTGATGAAGCGACCATTTTGCGTAATGGTCGTGTCACCGGAAATATCGATCCCAAAGACAATAGCACCAGTGATTTAGCGCGCTTGATGATTGGCCGTGATTTACCGAGCTATGTCCGCCAAGAATATCATGGGACAGAGCAGTTGTTATTCCAAGTTGAAAATCTGGATTACCAGTCCGATGACCCATTTGGCGTATCGCTGAAAAATATCAATTTAAGCATTCAGGCCGGCGAAATTGTCGGTATTGCCGGTATTTCGGGTAATGGTCAAGCAGAACTGCTGTCTTTGCTGTCCGGTGAACAGCGGCTGAAAACAGGCAAAATCCGTTTAGCACAGCAGGATATTTCAAGCCTAAGCGCCGGGCAGCGCCGCGACCTAGGACTGGGCTTTGTCCCTGAAGAACGTTTGGGCCGTGGTGCAGTACCGAATATGACCCTGTCACAAAATGCCTTACTGACGGCTTTTCGCCAAGGATTCACCCGTTGGGGATTGATTAAATTTGCCCAATGCAAAACCTTTGCCGAGCAATGTATCGAAAAATTTGGCGTCAAAGCCAGTGGCAGTGATGCGGAAGCACGTTCTTTATCTGGCGGGAATTTACAAAAATTTATTGTCGGTCGTGAAATTCTGCAAAATCCAAAAATCCTGATTGTGGCGCAGCCGACATGGGGCGTGGATGTTGGCGCCTCGATGTTTATCCGACAAACCCTGATTGATTTATCACGTCAGGGCGTTGCCATTTTGGTGATTTCAGAAGAACTGGAAGAACTGTTTGAAATGAGTGACCGGCTGTGCGTGTTAGCCAATGGCGAGTTATCTGAACCGGTCAACACCGATGAGACCAATGCAGAAAATATCGGGATGTTGATGTCGGGAATCCATCGCCCGCTGACAGCAGAACAAAGCGTAGAGGAGCAAATTCATGCTTAACACGCTTTTAGTCTCTATTTATGTCTACAGGAGGATGCAATGCATTTATTAGAACCGCGTGAACATCCATCTAAAATGATGAAGTGGCTTTCTCCTGTGATTGCACTTGTGGCCATGCTGATTGTCGGCAGCATTTTATTTTTAATGTTGGGCGTCGATCCTGCCAAAGCCATGTACATCTTTTTTATTGAACCACTGGCATCTGGGTATGGATGGAGCGAATTGGCGGTCAAAGCCGGTCCATTGATCTTAATTGCCTTGGGTCTGGCGGTGGGCTTTCGGGCCAAATTATTTAATATTGGTGCCGAAGGTCAGCTCACCATGGGCGCAATTTTTGGCGGTGGTATTGCCATTTTATTCCACGATCAAATGGGCGGGTGGATTTTACCCTCGATGGTATTGATGGGGGCGCTAGGCGGGGCATTATGGGGCGCGATTCCAGCCTTGCTGAAAACCCATTTTAATGCCGAAGAAACCCTGACCACTTTAATGATGAACTATGTCGCGCTGTTTGTGCTGCTGTACTTGGTCAATGGACCGTGGCGTGATCCCGATGGTATGAATTTTCCACAATCAGTGATGTTTAATGACAGTGCCACGCTGCCGTTGATTATGGAAGGAACCCGCATTAACGCGTCACTTTTTATCACGCTTTTTGCCGTAGTGCTGTTTTGGGTGTTTATGTGTAAAAGTCTGACGGCTTATAAATTGGAAGTCAGTGGTCAGGCACCTTTGGCGGCAAAATATGCCGGTTTTTCATCCTCAAAAGCCATTTGGATGAGTTTGGTGATTTCCGGCACCATGGCAGGCATTGCCGGTATTTGTGAAGTCGCTGGCCCGATTGGTCAACTGAATCCGAATCTATCGCCGGGTTATGGCTATGCAGCCATCATTGTGGCGTATTTGGGTCGTCTGAATCCGATTGGCATTGTGCTGTCGGGCTGCTTTATGGCGCTGATTTATTTGGGCGGGGAAATGGCGCAAATGCAACTGCAACTACCGGTGGCCATTACCGGCATTTTCCAAGGCTTATTGTTGTTTTTCCTGTTGGCTTCTGACGCGCTGATTGAAAACCGTTATCGTTTTGCCAAAAAAACTGTGCCGCCTGAGCCAGTCGCAGTGACCAGTCCTTAACCCAATGTTGTCTACAGTAAAAGGAAGCATGATATGGCTTTAGAATTAACCGCAATACTTGCAGGTACTGTTGCTGCAGCAACGCCGCTGATTTTTGCCGGTTTGGGGGAATTGGTCACGCAGCGTAGCGGTGTAATTAATTTGGGCGTCGAAGGCATGATGCTGGTGGGTGCCATTGCCGGTTTTGCCTTCGCTGCACAGTATGACGCCAGCGTGTTTAGCGCGCTGCTGATCGGTGGTTTAGCAGGTATGTTAATGGCACTAATATTCGCCTTTTTCACCCTGTCGTTAAGCACCAACCAATCGGCTTGCGGTCTGGCTTTAACTATTTTTGGTTTGGGGATTTCCGCATTTTTGGGGCAAAACTATGTCAGCACTGCGTTACCGGGTCTAGCCAATTTTAATATTCCACTGCTGGCTGATATTCCGGTACTTGGCCCGATTTTATTCCAACAAAACTATGTGGTGTATCTGTCGATTTTTGCATTTTTTGCCGTATGGTTTGTCTTGGCTAAAACCCGCTTGGGTTTACTGCTTAAAGCAGTCGGTGAATCACCGGAAAGTGCGCATGCCATGGGTTATCACGTGTTGGCGATTCGTTATGGCGCAGTTCTTTTTGGCGGCATGATGGCGGGTATTGGTGGGGCATTTTTATCGACGGTCTATACCCCGATGTGGATTGAAAATATGGTTGCCGGACGGGGCTGGATTGCCATTGCCTTGGTGGTGTTTGCGGTGTGGAAACCAACCCGTTTAATGCTTGGTGCGTACCTGTTTGGCGGCGTGACCATTTTGCAATTTCACGCGCAAGCCTTGGGCATCAATGTGCCGAATGAGTTGCTTGCCGCATTGCCGTATTTAGCCACGATTGTGGTGTTGGTGATGATTTCACGAGATAAAAAATTACTGAAAATGAATTTACCTGCCTCTTTGGGAAAAACCTTTGTGCCCTAAGTACATGAATTAATAAATCAATAAAACGAAATAAATTTGAGTGGAAATGATGAAAATTTTAACAGCTGCCTATGTCCTGACCATGAATGCGCAGAATGAATGCATTAAAAATGGCGCTGTCCTGATTGATGGCGACAAAATTAAAGCCGTGGGTTTATTGGCACAGTTAACCCAGCACTATCCCGAGGTGCTCATTGAGCATTATCCACAGACCCTACTGATGCCGGGCTTGATCAATACCCATTGTCATTCTGGCTTATTGCGCGGTACGGCAGAAGGCTTACCGGTTTGGGATTGGTTACAACAGTTTATTGACCCAATGCACCGCGTACTTAGTCCTGAAGATGCCAAGATTGCCTCTTATTTGTGCTATGCAGAGGCACTTTTATCGGGCACAACCACCATTGTCGATATGTGGCGTTATATGGATGGCAGTGCCGAGGCGGCAAAAGACTTGGGGATTCGTGCAGTTCTTGTGCCCTATGTTGCGGAGCATCCAGATCACCATTATTTTGAAACCTTAAAAAGTAATGAAGCCTTAATCAATCGTTGGCATAAGCACGCCAATGGGCGAATTCAAGTCTGGGTTGGTTTGGAACACCTGTTTTATGCAGAAACTTCGGCACTGACGCGCATTGAAAAGTTGTGTCATGATTATCAAACCGGCTTTCACACCCACAGCAACGAAAGTCAATTTGATGTACAAGAAAACTTACGTCGTTCTGGCATTCGCCCAATTGAAAGTTTACAAAAATTGGGCTTGTTCGATGTACCCAAAACCTTATTGGCGCATTGTGTCTGGGCAGATGCCAGAGAAATTCAAATTTTAAAACAACACGCAGTTGGTGTGGCACATAACCCGATTTCCAATATGAAATTGGCATCTGGTGCCGCGCCTATCGTTGAAATGCTGCGCCAAGGTGTTGCGGTGGGTTTAGGCACTGATGGCGAAAAAGAAAATAATAACTTGGATATGTTTGAAGAAATGAAAACCGCCTCGTTATTGGCTAAATTCTCGAACCTCGATGCTGCTGCACTGGATGCTTGGTCGGTATGTCAAATGGCGACGCTTACAGGGGCAAGGGCTTTGGGCATGCAACATGAAATCGGTTCGCTAGAAGTCGGCAAACAGGCGGACATGATTGCAGTGAAGATTGATACCCCACGTATGACACCATTGATTGATCAAGGTCGTTTATTTAACTTACATACCAATCTGGTCCATGCGGTACAAGGACAAGATGTGTTGATGACTATGGTCGCAGGACAAGTCGTGGTGGAAAATGGTCGCTTGGTGCATGCCGATTTACAGGCACTGATTGATCAAGTCAATCAAGCTGCACCGCGTTTGTTTGAACGTCGTGATCAGTGGTTTGCCAAGCAAGGTCAAGCCATCAATGAATTACAGCGTGAAAAATCCTAAGTTTTTATTAAGCTGAATTGCTCAATCAAGCTACTGGATGACCTAATATGGAAAATCTATTTTGTATAAATCGGTTTTTTTAAACATTTTTAATTACTTTTATAACTATTTTTATAGAAAATTATAAGACAAATTAGCCCACTAAAAAGTGGGCTAATTTATTGCTCATCCATAATTATTTTGTGTGTTTTACCACGAGTACCGGTACATGGCTTGAGGTCAAAATCTCTTGTGCCATACTGCCGAGAAAAGCTTTTTTAAAACCGGTACGCCCATGAGAACCGACGACGATTAAATCAACATTTAATTCATCAGCAAGTTTGGTGATGGCTTCACTTGGGGATTGACCACTGAGAAGTTTTGTATGGGTTTCAATACCTAGATTGGTAAATTTCAGTCCTAACTCAGCCAAAATGTTTTTAGCATGCGCTTTTGCTTCCATATAATAATCCGTTATTCCAGGTACACTTTTATAAAAACTGACACTGGTTAAAGGATCTATCACGACAACGCTCGCTATGGTTACTTTACTACCTAATGCTTTGGCTAAAAGAATGGTCTGATCAGCTGCAGCAATGGCAATAGGGGAATCATCAACAGCCAGTAATATGTGTTGGTAACCCATGATACGTTCCTCTTGTTTCAGGATTCTTTATCAATTCAAAATCTACCCAAAGATTAACATAGCTAGAGTACAGTGATAAAAAAGGATAAAAATACATC
The DNA here is from genome assembly GCF_002135195.1 of Acinetobacter terrae. Taxonomy (NCBI): domain Bacteria; kingdom Pseudomonadati; phylum Pseudomonadota; class Gammaproteobacteria; order Moraxellales; family Moraxellaceae; genus Acinetobacter; species Acinetobacter terrae. Next base: position 74,531 of record NZ_NEGF01000003.1, on the reverse strand, counting down.
TTTTAGTTCTGTTATCTTGCGAAAGCATTTAGGAGAATACTTTAAATACTGATCAATCCGCCCAGATAGACGTAGATAAGAAATATTTCAAAGATTTTTTTAAATCGTCACAACTATCAAAACTATGGGTTACTTCTTTGAAAGCAGAATGATATTCACGTTTATAGGGTTTACCGGTTAATGTTTCTCCATGCGTATTTTCATAATCATAAATTGCAGTCCTAAGATATATTTCTAATATTTTTTTATGTTCGGGAGAGGCACAGTTTTTTTGAACTATTTCATCAGTAGACTGACAATCGAGTTTGACATGGCGATAAAATTCACTCGAGTTTTGATAAATATTATTTAATGCTTTTGATTCACTTGTTGATAAGCATTGTGCTGCATGAGCAAAATTACAAGTCAAAGCCATATAAACAACGAGCAAATGGAATTTCATTTTTTTTATTCCTTATTATTTTTTTAATGATCTAACCATACAGTCAAAATTTACACAACTACAACATTAGAAAATCAGACGAATCGAAATTTTGTTCAAACCGATATAGAGGGAAAGTAATCATAAATATTATCAATAGCCCCCTAAAAACCAAGAATATAAAAAGTATTAAGCCTTATAAACTCTATAAATTGACTAATTCTGGTGCATTCATTTTAACAACTATCTTAAATGCACTGTTTTTGAAGCAAAATAGTATCACTAAAACTAAAAAACGTATTACTAAATTGGCACAGCCTTTGCTTTATGTATGACATGAAAAAAGTGATCTAGGGTTCCGGTACATTTTCTAAATTTAGAAAATGCTATGTCTGAGACCGAGAGTTCACGGTTCGCAAGAACTACACGGAGGGATAAAAGCCCGGGAGGTCATGCCAACAACCGAAGAGGTAACCGCAATGGGCTTAAGCAACTATCATAATAATCAAATACTCTGGACTGAAGTTTTGCCGGGAGGGCATCATTGGTCTGGACGTATTCAAAAAGGTGCTGTGCTGCAATTTAAGGCACTTGGTGCAAATGCCAATGTATCGCTGTTCTGCGTCAATGCTGATGACAAGCTTGAACGCTTTAACATGCCAGACAGCCTAAAAGGTCAACACACTGCATTTTTAAGCACGGGCAATGTGCTGTATTCAGATTTGGGACGTGTCATGGCCTCTATTGTTACTGATAATCATGGTTGGAATGACACACTTTGCGGTGCAAGTCGTACCGAACAAATTGAAAAACAATTTGGGACACGTACATTTCAAGATGCCCGCAATGAGATGTACCAAAGTGGTATGGATGGTTTATTGGTGGAAATGGCGAAATTTTCCTTAGGTCAAACCGATCTCAGTGCCACAGTGAATCTTTTCTCTAAAGTTGCCCCAGATGATACAGGCAAGTTGTCTTATGTAAGTGCAGATAACAGTGATCAGATCGTAGAACTGCGTTTTGAAATGGACTGTCTGGTGTTCCTGTCAGCCGCACCACACGGTTTAGATCCAACTGAGAGCTACAGTCCTGCAGATATTCAATTGTCTTTATTCAAAGCCAATTCTTTAAGTGAAAGCGATATTTGTCGTGATGCTTGTCCACAAAATCAGCGTGCATTTGCAAACAATGCCCGTTACTACGCCCTAAGCAGCATCTAAAATCAGGAGAAGCATCATGACGGTACTACAAAATTTTGAAAAAACAGTATTAAGTGAAGTCTGTCCTGCTGGTGAAGCATGGATGTGCGAAGTCAAAAAGGGCCAGTATTTCCGCATTATCGACCTTGAAGGTAACCAGGCGGTAGATACCTTATTCATATCTGCAGAAAATCCAGAAGAGCGCTACAGTGCAACCGATACTTTGGTCATTAACAAATATATTTATCTAGAAAAAGGCACAACCTTATACAGCAATGTTGGTCGTCCGATGGCCATCATTCATGATGATAACTGCGGTCGCCATGACACTTTAGGCGGTGCATGTTCATGTGAAAGCAATACCGTACGTTATGCGCATGACAAGTACCCGATGCACAGTTGCCGTAATAACTTTATGTATGCACTCGCAAAGCATCCCATCGCGCAAAAACATGGCTTAAACGTGCGTCATATTGGACCGAACATCAATTTCTTTATGAATGTACCGGTGACGGCAGAAGGTGCGCTTAAATTTGAAGATGGTATTTCTGCACCGGGAAAATACGTCGAAATTCAAGCGGAAATGGATTTGATCGTGCTGATCTCAAACTGTCCACAACTAAATAACCCATGTAATGCCTACAACCCGACGCAAATCCAATTGGTGGTTCGTGAAGGCGAGGAAGCCTAAAATGAAAAATAATAATATGCCTAAATTGACTAAAGTTTTAATTGCCAACCGCGGTGCCATCGCTTGCCGTGTCATTCTGAGTTTAAAAAAACTGGGCATTCAATCCGTTGCCGTTTATTCCGAAGCCGATCGTGATTCATTGCATGTCACTTTAGCGGATGAAGCCGTTTACATTGGTGAGGCACCTGCCAGCGAAAGCTATTTAGATGTCGATAAAATTTTAGAAGTGGCGAAACAGACCGGTGCACAGGCGATTCATCCCGGTTATGGCTTTTTGTCTGAAAATGCTGAATTTTGCGACTTGTGTGAAGCTGCAGGTATTGCCTTTATTGGCCCAACTTCACAACAAATGCGTGAATTTGGTTTAAAACATACCGCGCGTGAACTGGCGATTCAAAGCAATGTACCATTACTTCCGGGAAGTCACTTACTTACAGACGAGGCAGAAGCATTAACGGAAGCTGCGCGTATTGGCTACCCGCTGATGCTGAAAAGTACCGCAGGCGGTGGTGGGATCGGTATGCGTTTGGTCTGGAATGAAGCCGAACTGAAAGATGCTTATGTCACTGTATCGTATTTGGCTCAAGCCAACTTTAAAGATTCTGGATTGTATTTAGAAAAATTTGTCCAAAACGCACGCCATATCGAAGTGCAAATTTTTGGTGATGGTCAAGGGCAAGTCTTGGCACTGGGTGAGCGTGATTGTTCGGTGCAACGCCGCAACCAAAAGGTGATTGAGGAAACCCCGGCACCGCACCTGAATGATACGCAACGTGATTATCTGCAATCCGTGGCTATTCAATTGATGCAATCAGTGAATTACCGTTCTGCAGGGACAGTTGAATTCGTGATGGACACCGACACGCAGGAATTCTATTTCCTGGAAGTAAACACCCGTCTGCAAGTCGAACACGGCGTGACTGAACAAGTCTTTGGCGTGGACTTGGTGGAATGGATGGTGACACTTGCCGCAGGTACGTGGACTGCACCAACAGAAAAATTGGAATCGAAAGGTCATTCAATTCAGGTACGTCTGTATGCTGAAGACCCGATTAAAAACTTCCAGCCAAGTGCGGGATTACTGACCTTTGTTGAGTTTGATGCCAACGCACGTAATGAAACATGGGTGGAAACAGGCTCCAATGTGTCATCTTTCTATGACCCGATGATTGCCAAAATCATTGTGACAAGCGAGACCCGTGAATCCGCGATTCAAGCCATGACAGACACTTTGGCGAAAACTCAAGTTGCGGGCATTGAAACCAATCTTGAATATTTACAAAATATTGTTGCCGGTGAAGTATTTAAAGCAGGCACGCAAACAACACGTTTTTTAAATACCTTTGAATGGAAAACCCAAAAGATTGAAGTTTTGCAAGCCGGCATTCAAACCGCTGTGCAAGATGTCACCGGACGACTCGGTTATTGGAATGTCGGTGTACCGCCATCGGGTGCGATTGATCCGTTATCGTTAAATGTGGCGAATCAACTTTTAGGCAATGAATCCAATACCGCAGGTCTGGAATGTACGCTACAAGGCCCAAGTCTGAAATTCCACTGTGATAGCCAAATTGTCATTACCGGTGGTGATATGCCATCGACTTTGGATGGTGTGACTGTACCTATGTGGCAAACCGTCAATGTCCGTAAAGGTCAGGTCTTAAAATGTGGCAAAGTCACCACCGGTTGCCGTAGTTATATCGGCATTAAAAGCGGTCTGAATGTACCTGAATACTTAGGCTCTAAAGCGACTTTCACTTTAGGTCAATTTGGTGGGCATGCAGGGCGTAACTTACTGATTGGCGATATGTTGCCGATCACAGCATATAGTTCAATTGAAACAGTCGCTTTAGCGGAAGATCAAGTTCCGGCCTTCTCCCATGATTGGGAAATTGCGGTGATGTACGGCCCGCATGGTGCACCTGATTTCTTCACCAAACGTGACATTGATACTTTTTTTGCCAACACCTTTGAGATTCACTTTAACTCAAGCCGTACCGGTATCCGTTTAATTGGGCCAAAACCTGAATGGGCACGTGAAGACGGCGGTGAAGCAGGTTTGCATCCATCCAATATTCATGACAATGCCTATGCCATTGGCGCGATCGACTTCACGGGCGATATGCCGATTATTCTCGGGCCAGATGGTCCAAGTTTGGGTGGGTTTGTGTGTCCTGCGGTGGTGATCAATTCTGAACTTTGGAAACTGGGTCAATTAAAAGCCGGTGACAAAGTCAAATTTGTTCCAGTCAGCTATCACCAAGCCAAAATTTTGAATAAAAAATATCATGCGATGTTAGAGGCAACTGATACTGCACAAGTCGCATTTGATGAATCGTTCTATCCTGAAATCAGCACATTAAAAAATGCCGTATTGGATACCTTAAAAGGCAAAGACGGTGCGCCTGAGGTGGTGTATCGTCCTGCCGGCAACAACTATATGTTGGTGGAATATGGCGATTTGGTGCTGGATCTGAATTTACGTTTCCGTATTCATGCCTTGATGCAATGGGTAAAAGATCAAAACATTAGCGGCATTATTGATCTAACTCCGGGCATTCGTTCGCTACAAATCCATTTTGACTCATTAAAACTCGATCAACTGGATTTATTGCGCCTGTTGCAGGTCGCAGAAGTAGAATTGCCTGATGTGACTGAGATGGAAGTACCATCACGTACCGTGTATTTACCGCTGGCTTGGGAAGATTCACAAACCCAATTGGCGACTGAGCGTTATGTACAAACGGTACGAAGTGATGCGCCGTGGTGTCCGGACAATATCGAATTTATCCGCCGTATTAATGGCTTGAAAGATAAACAAGCGGTGAAAAATGTGGTCTATAACGCCAATTATTTGGTGATGGGCTTGGGCGATGTGTATTTAGGTGCACCTGTGGCCACGCCACTTGATCCGTGTCAGCGTTTAGTGACCACCAAATATAACCCTGCGCGTACATGGACACCTGAAAATGCCGTCGGTATTGGCGGTGCCTATATGTGTGTTTATGGCATGGAAGGTCCGGGGGGCTATCAATTTGTCGGTCGTACTACGCAAATGTGGTCACGCTACCGTAAAAATCCGGACTTTGAACAAGGCATGCCGTGGCTGTTACGTTTCTTTGACCAAATCAAGTTTTATGAAGTCTCTGAAGCTGAACTGATGCAGATGCGTGAGGACTTTAAAGCCGGTCGTTTAAAGCTTCGCATTGAAGATGGTGTATTGAACCTGAAAGAATACAATCAATTCTTAAAAGACAATAGCGATACCATTCACAGCTTTAAAGAAACCCAACAAGCCAATTTTGAAGCGGAGCGCCGTCGATGGCATGAAGCAGGTTTGGCGGAATATATGACTGAAAGCCTTGATGCTGTGGACGATGGTGAAGGCGTTGTAATTCCTGACGGTGGTTGTGCCGTTGAGTCGCACATGCCGGGTTCCATCTGGAAAATTGAATGTGCTTCTGGCGATATTGTGGAAGAAGGTGCAACTTTGGCAGTCATTGAAGCAATGAAAATTGAGATTCCAATTATTGCGCCTGAACGTATGCGTGTAGATGCCATTACCATTGAGAAAGGACAAACGGTGAAAACGGGGCAGGTGTTGTTTACCTTGGCGCCAGTGGCTTAAAGAATCCTCCCTAACCCTCCTTTTTCAAAGGAGGGAATTTCCCCTCTTTATTAAAGAGGGGTTAGGGGGAGATTAAAATTTATGAATTACATCTTTCAATATGTTTGAAAATCCTTTCACATAATTCTTTAGCTTTTGGTGTAAGCTCCCAATCAGGGTTATCGTCGAAATCTTTGATGATTTCACGGCAAAAATCCAATTTGTATTTAATAGTACCTACGCCTTTACCATCAGCAAATGCAGTTTTATCAGATGAAGTTCTAGAATTCCGAATTTGATCGTCTAATAGTTTTCCTATTCCATATTCTTTATGATCAAAATAATCTAACTCGCTTATGTCATCTAATTTTTCTATACTAAATCCTTGTTTCGTTTTAGTTTTCATATTTATAAATCTTTTTTGAGCTACTCTAAAAATAGAATTTTTTGGTAAAGTATTTTCTGTTTCCTTACATTCTAGAATCAGATAATTGTCTTTTTTTAACTCAATTTTTAAAACCTGAACACGATCAGCTTTACTTTGAATATCACCATCAGCAATTAATAACATCTCACTTGCGACAGCTTTAGCACTCAAACCTTTATCGTTAAGATGATCTGCATAATCATCGCTAAAACACCAATGCACTAAATTGCTTCCAGCATATTCCACAAATGTGTAGTGATAATTGGGCATAAATCGACGGTATTTTTTATAAAGCTCCTCATTTGATTTTTTTAATTCGTCCAAATATTTTTCCATATATTTAGTGATATAAAGTCGATCTGTAATACCTTCTACCCAAATTGTGCAATTGGCTAAATATACAGAAGAAGGGCGAACTCCTAATGAAGCGAGTAAGTCACGATCACGGTCACAACGGTAAATTTTAAACTCAAATTCTTTTGAATCATTTTGTTTAGGCTGTTTTACAAATTTTTGAATCATGACTTGATCTGATTCGTCTGCCATATCGAGTAAATGATTTGAGTGTGTTGTAAAGAAATAATAGTGATCGGTTTCATTCAAATAGAAATTCATAAGCTGACGAACCATACCAGCATGCATATGAAGTTCTGGTTCTTCTATAAAAAATGCATGGGTTTCTGTATTTCCGTTTTTGTCTTTACTTTTGATATATGCTTCATAAGTCAAAATAATTGCTTGCTGTAAACCATCACCTAATTCAAATATAGGACGTTGAGCATCCTTTCCAATTTTGATATTAACAACATCTTGATTGTGTTTAGGAATGAGTGAAACTGGTTCATTATCAAAGAAATACTGACTTAACTTTTCTTCATAACTTTTAATGAGGTCACGTTGCTCAGGTTCACCTAAGAGATGAATTTTAAGCTCGTAATATAGACATTCACCTGTGATAATATTTTTAGAATTAAATTTATTGGGATCAGAAAAATAATCTTTTTGGGCTCGTTCGATATAGGGTTGTTTATTTTCCTGTTCAGATACAGGGCGCATACCGCGTAAAATAGGTATATAAAATCGACTTAGAAATACTGCTGAAATTTTAGAAATTTGCTCATCGTTTATTTCGAAAAGACTATAGTCCTTTAATAATTCTTCTATATTACTATCTCGCTCTAAATTTCCTTTAATAGAAGAGTTTAAAAATACTAACTGATTTACCTTACTTTCTTCTAAATCTCGAATTAAATCTTTGTAGTTATTATTTATATTTGAAAGGCTAGAGCTGTATCCTAATTCCCTTTCTAACTCAGGCAAACGATGCTTCAGAATTTTTAAATTTTTTACTAATTCTGGAAAATTATAGAATCCACTTGGATAATTACTAATAAATAAGTTTCTTAAAAACCTACTTTTACCAGCATTATTCTTACCGATAAAGAAATTTAGTCTTTTAATTTTTATCACTTCATCGTCATTTTTTTCAGTATCATTATCTGAAGTATAGCCTTCCAAATTTTCAGCCCAATAATATAATTTTTCTGTCATCAAATTCTGCATTGTTAATGGTTTATATATTGATGATTTTATAAGAAAAAATTTATTTTTTAAACCTTATGAATCATTGTATCTATCTATAATTTTGCAGTTTAATAAAAACAGCCTCATGAAAGTCTTTCTTATCTTGGAAATTTTAAGCGTTTACATCAATCACATTTGTTTGAGTTGCTTCAACTTTGTTGTCACAGCCACGCTTTGATGCACGAGTGAACCTGAATGGTGCAATACAGTACAATTTTTAGGCATATTTAAGGGGGCTAAATATCTCTCGTTCTTTCCGACCCCGCTTCGGTGGGGCTTTTTATATGCCATTGCGACTTAATTCACTTAATTTTATATTTTGGCACGCTTTCTGCTTTTATTTATATACCACATAAACAGAGGAGAGCAATTCACTTGATCACTCAACTACAATCATCGGTTAACCCGTCATGTATAAAAAAAATTACAGCACATGAGCAATAAAATGAAATAAGCCGGTGAATCAATCAACTCAGCTTAATTCCAAGCAAGCCCCATCTCAGCGCAGTGGGGCTTTTTTTTTTGCCATTTTATCCGAGTTTGTCATCCAAATAATAAAAGCCAAAATTGGCACGCTTTCTGCATTTCTTTAAGTAATACAAAACAAAGTTTTGGTAATACCAAAAGGAGATGCACATGAACACTGCTAAACAGAAAAAAGCACTGCATCCATGGAAACAATTCTTAATCGAACTTTTAACTGCACGTGCCGGTTTATACGTGAAACAGGATCACCCGCGAGGATAACACTGTGCCAAAACAAAAACTGGCACGCATCAGTATTACTGTGCCTGAACAAACGTTGAATGCCCTCGATCAAAAAATTGTAGAGCAGCACTACGAAAGTCGTTCGCAAGCCATTGTCGACATGATCAATAAACATTTAATTGCCGATCATATTGAAAATAACGCGGTGATGGTCGGCACGTTGACCTTGCTTTATGACGTGAGCCTAAAACCTTTACGTACACAACTGATTGACCTGCAACAACAGTTTTTATCTCAAGTCATTAGTTCGCTGCATATTCAGCTCGATGACGAAAAAATTTTACAAGTGATGCTGATGCAGGGCGTCAGTGATGAACTACAGCACATCAGCCAACAATTTATTGCTTTAAAAGGGGTCATCAAAGGGCATTTGGAGATGATGGATGCCGTGATGCCGCCCATTCCACAAAATGATGAAAAATAAGGAAGACCGACTATGTCAAAGTTATGGACCATTCAAGATTGGAAAACCGCGTATTTAACGCAAAAGATTCAGCTTGGCGATTTAATTCAGTACGTCAAAACCTTCAATAACGATGATTATGCCTGGATTGAAATTGCCTCAGCCGCGCATATTCAGGCACAAATTGATGCCTTAAAAGATCAATCTGCACAAGATTTCCCCCTCTACGGTATTCCTTTTGCAGTCAAAGACAATATTGATGTTGCAGGTTTTTATACGACTGCGGCATGTAAAGAAGCGGCTTATTTGGCAACAGCAGATGCCAGTGTGGTCGCTCGCTTAAAAGCCGCCGGGGCAATTGTGGTGGGTAAAACCAATCTCGATCAATTTGCCACAGGTTTAGTCGGCGTACGCTCACCTTTTGGTGCAGTAAAAAATAGCTTTAATCCGGAATATATCAGTGGTGGATCAAGCTCAGGTTCATCCGTTGCAGTGGCCAATGGTCAAGTGCCATTTTCACTCGGTACAGACACTGCAGGTTCCGGTCGTGTGCCGGCAGGACACAACAATATTGTCGGTTTAAAACCCACCAAAGGCTGGTTCTCAACGACAGGTTTAATTCCTGCTTGCCGCACCATTGATGTGATTTCGATTTTTGCCTTAACAGTCGATGATGCATGGCAAGTTGCACAAGTCATGCAAGGCTATGACAAAACCGATGAATATTCACGTCCGCATCCAGCCAATGTGCCAACGCAATTTTCTAAAGGCAAAATTGCCATTCCGGCACAACTGGAATTTTATGGCGATATCGAAAGCCAAAAAGCTTTTGAACTGGCTGTAAAGCGCGCCCAATCATTGGGTTATATGGTTGAAGCGATTGATTTTAGTGTTTTTAACCAGCTGGCATCCGTACTATATAACAAAGCCTGGGTGGCAGAGCGTACCAGTGCCGTAGAAAAAATGGTGCAACGTGAACAGGCACATCCTATTATCGCCCAAATCATTGCTCAGGCAGACCAATTTACTGCTGTAGATACAATGAATGCTGAATATGAACGTGCGCAATTGGCGCGCCAAATTAATTTAGTATTACAGTCTTATGATGCCCTAATGGTTCCCACTGCACCCACGATTTATACCATTCGCGATGTAGAAGCGGATCCTGTCGTGAAGAACAGTCACATGGGAGCGTATACCAATTTCGTGAATTTTGCAGATCTTTCTGCATTAGCCTTGCCGAATAGCATTCGTGCTGATGGATTACCCAGCGGTGTCACTTTTATTGCGCAGGCATGGATGGATCAGGCCTTGGCGCATTTTGGTCAAAGCTGGCAACAAGCGGCGGATCTGCCACTGGGCACATCAGATCTGCACTATGAAAAAATGCAAAATATAGCCTCTCAACATTCAGTCAAACTGGCAGTTGTCGGTGCCCATCTCACGGGGATGCCGCTGAATTTCCAGCTCAGCAGCCGCGGTGGAACTTTATTACAGAAAACCAAGACGGCATCGAACTACAAACTGTATGCACTAAAAAACACCACACCGCCAAAACCCGGCTTGCAATGCACTCAAAAGGGCGGTCAAGCCATTGAAGTTGAAGTGTGGGATATTCCGTTTGCCTTATTTGGACAAATTGTGGCGGAAGTTCCTGCGCCACTCGGTATTGGGAATGTGCAACTGATGGATGGGAGTTGGGTGAAAGGCTTTATTTGCGAAGCTTATGCCTTGGCAGATGCAACGGATATCAGCCATTTCGGCGGATGGCGTGACTATATTCAATTAACCAAAACGACTAACACAAAATTTAAATGCAATTGTATAGGGGAAGTTGCGCAATGATTAAGAAGGCATTTTTATCGTCAGCTGTTATATCGGCTATTTTACTCAGTGGTTGTGACAACACGGCAAAGATTCCAGAACCTAAAGCCAAAGCTGAAGGCAGTGTGAATAGCAAAGCGATTACGATTGGTTATAGCGACTGGCCGGGTTTTGTGGCTTGGCAAGTGGCGATTGAAAAGGGCTGGTTGAAGGAGGCAGGTGTCAATGCAGACTTCAAATGGTTTGATTACTCAGCATCACTGTCTGCTTTTGCAGCGAATCAATTGGATGCAGTCATGGTCACCAACGGCGATAACCTGGTCACAGGTTCTGGCGGTACCAAAGGCGTGATGATCATGGCAACCGATTATTCTTCGGGAAATGATGTCATCATTGCGAAAAACGGCATTAACTCCATCAAGGATTTAAAAGGCAAAACCATTGCCACTGAAAAAGGCTTAGTTGATCACTTGCTATTATCGACCGCTTTAGATGATGCAAAAATTAGCTTAAAGGATGTGAAACTGGTCAATACCATGACCAATGAATTGCCTCAGGTCTTTGCCACAGGAGATATTGATGCCATTGCGGTTTGGCAACCTGTGGCCAATCAGGCTTTGAGCTCAGTGGCGGGTGCCAAAGTGATTTTCACATCTCAAGATAAACCGGGTTTAATTTACGATACCTTAACGGTTAATCCTTCGCATTTAGAAGCCAATAAAGAGCAATGGAAAAAGATTATCCAAGTGTGGGATAAAACCGTTAAGTATATTAATGACCCTGCAACACGTGCGGATGCAGCTGCCATTATGTCTAAACGGGTCGGTGTAGATGCAAAAGTTTATGAACAGTTTATTAATGGCACGCACTTGCTCGATCTAGAGGCCAACAAGAAAGTATTCAGCAAGGGAACAGGGTTTGATTCAATTTATGGGTCGAGTTATCACGTCAATAAATTCAACGTCAGCAATGGTATTTACACCATGGAAATGAATGTCGACAGCGTGATTGTGCCCACTTTGGTGGAAGAACTGAAATAAGCATTGCATGAAGTTCAGTATCCCCAACCCTGATTTGGGATGCTTTAATCTTCAATGTAGCGATATAAAAAATCCCCGAAATGGGGGTTTTTTATTATTCGCATGCAAAGCTTAGAGTTCTGTACTTTTGGAAAAGACATTAATAATGATAATACCCACTATCATAAAGCCCAAACCAATTAAAGCCGGAATATCAAGCTGTTGTTTATAGACCAATAAACCCACGGTTGAGATTAAAATAATGCCGGCACCTGACCAAATGGCATAAGCAATGCCCATCGGAATGGTTTTCATGGTCAATGACAGGAAAAACAAGGCGATGGCATAGCCAATAATCGTGGCGATAGCAGGCCATAAAATGCTAAATCCATTCGATGCTTTTAATGCAGAAGTCGCTATGACTTCCGCAATAATCGCAATAGATAAATAAATAAAAGACATAGGCCGCCTACAGGGTCAATTTAGCGTGATGCAAGAGGTGACTTTCTTCAGTCTTTAACCAATGTTCACTGCTTGGTGTAGTACACGTCTGCTGTTGAAACAGGTAAGTAGACTGATAGATATCGATGTCAAAAATCAAATCAATTTGACGCCCGTTTAACGACGTACGTTGCTTTAAAGTTGAATCATTGATGATGTCAAAACCGTCAAAATTAAATGGTTGATCGATCTGTTCAGATGAGGTGGAATAACATTTCGTGTGACCATCAGCGCCAATCGACACTTCAAAGCTTTCAATATGTTCAATATTATGGGTTTCCAGACCATCTGCAGTTAGATCCAAATGACTCACGATATTTTGTATTTCCGGCAAACGCGTTAGCGTATAAGCCACGTGCTGATCACAGATAATCAAGCCGCCATCCATATTCAGTTGCTCGCCACGTTCAACATCAACTGCCGTTTTTAGTCTGAGGCCTAAATACAGACCTGAATGGACTTGCTGACGCCAGTCTTCCACATATACATTGCTTGGTGAAAACTCCAAAATACAGTTGCCGATGGCATGTAGTTTTGCAGGCTCAGGCCATTGCACATGGTTTTGATAATTTGCAGTGTCAGAAACCTGCCATGAAAGCAGTGCTTGCTCGGTATCCCAAAGCGTATGACCAATCCAGCCCTGACGTTCATGGGCAGGGGTTTCGGTGCGATGTTTTAAGCGTAAGTCGATGGTGAAACTGCGCGATTGAAACCAATACACAATGGTATTTTCATCTGTCAGGCCATTAAAAAAACTAATACTTTTACGTCTGAATGCACCATATAAGTATGATGGAATCGGACCATCAGTCGTTTGGCTTTCGGGAATTTTTTTGAGGATTTCGAACAGGTTCATGCTGTTTCCTCCGGTATTTCACCTAAACCGAATGAAGACAGTGGCACCGCATTTTTTAATACCAGTTCACCCGATGCAATCCGTTGCTTTAAATATTGAAAGGTTTGCGCCGTTTGATTAAACAAATGCTCACCGCCAATCAAGGCGGAATATCGAGGTGCATCTGTTTCCACAATAGGTTCAATCACGGTGTCGTAATTGCAGGCACAAAACAGCGGGAATGAATAACGCTCTTCGCAGACTTTTTTAACCCGATGTTTGGTGGCCAGATATTTACCATTGGACAAAATTTCCATCATGTCGCCAATATTCATCACCAAGGTATTTTCAATGAGCGGAATATCGATCCATTCGCCTTGTTTATTTAATACTTGTAAACCTGGCGCCGTCGGCAAAAGTAAGGTAAAGCACTCATAATCGGTATGTGCACCAATACCTTCAGCATCTTTAACCTCCGGATTGTAGGGATAATGAATTAAGCGCAGCTGGCTTGGCGCATCAGTGATCTTGGCATCAAAGAAATCTTCATTTACCCCCAGTGCTAAAGCAAAACCGCGGAAAATCTGCTGGCTAATACCACGTAAATGTTGGTAATACTGACTCACGGCGCACTTAAATTGGGCATCATCTGGCCAAAGTGTAGGCCCGATTAATGGACAGTCGCTTTTTGCCCCTTGATAATCATAATTGACATCAAAGGCTTCCTTTAAATCATAACTATGTCCAGAAAACTGTTCTTCTCCAATCGGTACATAGCCACTATGATTTTTCGATAAGCCAATATAACGCTGCATTTTAAGCGCAAGATCTTGCTCAAAATACGCTTTGGTGACCTGAATTAAATCTTGAACATATTCAAAATTAAACTGTTCACCGGTTAAATATAAAAAACCGACGTCTTTACAGGCTTTGTCTAAAGCCGCTGCGACTTCAAGTCGATCTGACAATGCAGAACTTTGCAGTTTTGAGATATCAACAAGGGGGAGTACATAGTGCGTTTGCATCGCAATCACCTCAATTGTTGGTCGTCCAACACAGCGTGAAAACCTCTGGGTCGTCCCACAGGCCTTTTAGATTTATTTTGTCGTGCTGACTTTGGTCATGCGTGGAATAACCGGTAAATCTTCCAGTGCAGGATCAAGTTGGTCTTCTTGTGCATGCACCAGAAAATCGACCCGTTCACGTAAGCGTTTAAATTCTGGGGTGAGTAACAGTTCCGGTGAACGCGGACGCGGTAAATCCACTTCGATAATTTCTTTAATTTCACCTGGATTAGCTTTTAAAGCCACAATCCGATCGGCCAGTAAAATTGCTTCATCCATATCGTGGGTGACAAAAACAATGGTGATGTCGATGTTTTGCCATAAGTCCATCAAGTGTCGCTGCATCTTCTGCCGCGTATGTGGGTCAAGTGCACCAAAAGGTTCATCCATCAGCAATATTTTTGGTTCATTGACCAATGCACGGGCAATCGCAACCCGTTGTTTCATCCCGCCAGAAAGTTCATTCGGATAATGATTTTCATATTTTTCTAAACCAATAATATTGATCCATTCACGCGCATGAGCTTCTGCTGTTGCATGACTTTGACCTTTCATCTTCGGGCCAAACATCACATTTTCTTTGACCGTTTTCCATGGAAAGAGAGTGTAGCCCTGAAAGACCATGCCACGCTCTGGACTCGGGCCATGAATCGGCTGACCATCAACTAAAAGCTCACCGCTGGTGTAATCATCAAGTCCGGCCACTACTCGGCTAAAGGTCGATTTGCCACAACCCGATGGTCCAATCACACAAATAAATTCGCGCTTATGAATTTTTAAATCCAGTTGATTTAAAACGGTGCGCCGTGCTTTGCCTGCTCCAAAAACCTGGCTGAGTTTTTTTGCTTCTAAAATGACAGGGCGGGCATAAATGCGCTGAAAATACTGCTGTGCATTAAATTTTTCTGGTTTTAATTCTATAGTCATTATTTTGCTCCTGCTTTCCACTTAAACATTCGTTGTCCGAGTTTCATTAAAATCACATCGCATAACAGTCCAATCACGCCAATAATCAAAATCGCTGCATAGACATTGTCGAAGTTTTGATAACGCGCTTGTTGGGTAATAAACCAGGTAATCCCTGAAGTTGTTCCAATCAGCTCAGAAACAATCAGGTAGGTCCATGCCCAACCTAGAAGTACGCGTAAATCACGATAAATATCGGGCATCGCTGCCGGAATCACCACGTGAAATAAGCTTTTGAGTTTATTGGTGCCAAGGGTATAACCCGCTTCAATCAGGCCGCGATCGACCATCCGTGTGGTATTGGCAATAATTAAAATTTGTTGAAATAAAGTTCCAATGACAATGATGGCAATTTTTGGTGCATCGTTGATCCCTAAAATGGCAACCGCCAAAGCACCGAAGGCTGGTGCAGGTAAATAACGGAAAAACTCAACAAAGGGTTCGGTCAGCTGCGAGATACTGGCTGAAAAACCACATAAAATGCCTAAAGGAATACCCACCAGTGAGGCAATGAAAAAAGCAGTAAAGACAATTTTAATACTGTGCCATAAGCTTTGGTGAAACCATGGTGCATCTGGTTGAACAGGCGCAGTGACAAAGGCAGTCACCAAAGCTTTTGCGACTTCATGCGGTGCAGGTAAGTAAATCGGGTTGACCAATTTGCCTTGTGGTGGGGCTAAGCCAGCATTCACTGCATTTTGCGCTTCACTATAGAAAGTGTTTTTATCGATACGACTATCGACTTGTAAATATGTCACGCTGCCTGAATTGGTAATCTGTACTTGTGGATGCCAAATAAAAGGTAAATAGCTGACCGCACACCAAATCAAAATCGGTATCAGGAAAGAAGACAAGCCGAGTAATAGCTTGTTCCTTTGACTGAGTTCTTTTGCAACATAACTCATCTATATTTGCCCCAATATTACTATTTTTATAAAACGTAATATTGTTAAGCAAAATGAATGCCAGAATAATGATTAAATAGAGGAGCTATTTTAATTTACTGTTTAATTAAGTATGGAAGATTCGCTATCATCAAATTTAATGTCTTATTTATCATCAAAATAAATAATAAATATAAAAAAACTTGAATATTCATTTAATTCATGTATTATTAACTCAACTAGAAAAAAAGTCTTGTTTCGGTAAATCTTCTTTAAGTATCGCAGTTTTAGTCATAATCCTTCGTTTTTTCAGATTTTAAGTTTCATTCTTTATTATTTTCCAAGTTATGAATAGTCAACAAATTGGCTAAAAATTATTAAAAATCAGTAGGATTTATTATGTCTAACTCAAATGTTGTTAAAGGTACTGTTAAGTGGTTCAACGAAACTAAAGGTTTTGGTTTCATTCAACAAGAAAACGGTCCAGATGTTTTTGCTCATTTCAGCGAAATCGCTAGTTCAGGTTTTAAAACCTTAATGGAAGGTCAGCAAGTAGAATTCAGCGTTGCACAAGGTCAAAAAGGCCCAAATGCAGTAAATATCGTTGCTATCTAAAAGATATTAAAATACAAAAATCAGATAAATTAAATGTGATGTAAATTACAAATTATTTTCTTGTTTTGTATGCCAAAAAAGCCGAGATTCTCGGCTTTTTTTATGTCTATATATAATGTAATTCAACTTGCTCGACAGGGCAGTGAAGCTATTATTTGTTAGTTCCTGCGTTCAATTTCATAGATATCAGCCTTGTTGAATAACAATAATATGTGATTGCAAAAATCATCCGCAAATTCTCAATCAAATCCGCCATGATGTTATACGCAGGCTATCAAGTTTCTGTGCAATACTCTTGGGGTTCTTATAATGAATCCAGATCAACAACAAAATATACCTCAGCGAGAATCACGCGTTTAACTAAAAATATAAATATAAATATTACTTTTTAATTTTCAAACGATACGCGCTTGGCGACATATTGAACCATCGTTTAAACGCTCGACGAAAATTTGCACTGTCATGATAGTTCAGTAATGTTGCGATGGCATCAACAGATAATTCACTGTCAAGTAAGTAGTTACTGGCTTGTTTGGACAGGATTGATTCCCGAATTTCCCTAAAACTTGTTCCATCTAGCGCCAATCTGCGTGCAAGGGTCCGTTTACTCATAAATAAAGCTGCCGCAACATTTTCTTCGCTCAGTTCACTTAATGGATTGGATAACATTATTTTTTGTATTTGATAAATAAAGCTATGCTCAATGGGATTTAGTTTGGACAGCATTGATTCACATTGACTCTTGGCGAGCAAATAATTGTCATGATTTGCTGATGCATTAGGAATTTCACAGAGGGACAACGGAAGCTGTATTTTTAAATCTGCTGCAGAAAAGGAATACTGACCGGATAGATAATCTGCATAGCATTCGTTATAGCTGGGTTGATCATGACTGAAGCAGATGGTTGTCTCAGACATTGGACGTCCTATTATAAACTCCGCACATTCATATAAAATCACTGCACATGTTTCAGATAAAACACGGTGAATAGCAGAGGAAAGATTTAAATCGAAGTGAAGGGAACATATGACCATATCTTCTGAATATTCCAATTGCAAATGAGCAAAGCTAATACGCGTTGGTAGAAAAGCTTGAAATGCTTTTAATGCAATTAATAAATTAGCACTGCTATTGGCAAGAAAACCCATAGCACCATGTGTGGAGGGTGTTAAACGTCGTCCCAAACGTAAACCAAAATCCAGATGATGAGTAAGATCTAAACTATTTTGCAAAATCTGAATCTGCTGCCGAGCTGTAAGTAACGTATCCTCCTGCATAAATTGCTTTGTGGTGAGTTGAGTGAATTGAAGTAATTTAGGAATATCACGTACATTTAAGCCAAGTTCACGGCCGATCAGACGTGCATAGTTAGAAGGAATATTTGCTGTATCCAGATTTAACCGTTCTGGTGGCACTACGTATTTGGCTTCCAAAATGACCTCCGAGCTACTCCATAAGCAGAGTTGGAATTCATCCGCTTCTTCTAGTCTTCTAGACTGTCTTTTTATGACTCCATGTTGTCAAAAAATGACCTCCTTTATTGTTCTTTATAGTATTAGATTATTAAAAAGGTCGAGCTAACTAATAACCTATGCTGTTCTTTTGCTGGAGAGCAGTGATCGGAATAATTATCTTTGTTGAGCACGACGGAACTACCCATGTTGTCGGCTTGGAATCCGGTAAATCTCTTCATATCTTCTAAAAACATAAAAGTGAGGTTAAGGAAATGTCCACAATCTCAGCAACGATCAATAAAGCAAAAAATGAAACCTGTCCCCATCCAGATACAAATCAAAGCTGTATATCTGTATCAGAAGCTTAGGGGGCGCATATTTGAGAATAAAGATTTTACACAATTTGTTGAACGTCCGATTCCAGAAGTATCCACACTTGATTTAAACGATATTGATTTAAGTAATCCGTTTTTATTTAGACAACATCGTTGGCAGTCCTATTACAAACGGCTGCGCGATGAAGCGCCTGTTCATTATCAAGCTAACAGTCCATTTGGTGCATTTTGGTCGATTACCCGTTATGAAGATATTCTTTTTATAGATAGAAATTATCAGTTGTTTTCATCTGAGCCGATCATCATGTTGGGTAATCGGCCCAAAGGTCTTGAACTTGATATGTTTATTGCGATGGATCCACCTGAACATGACGTTCAGCGTAAAGCTGTTCAAGGTGTCGTTGCGCCGCAAAATTTAAAAGAAATGGAAAGCTTAATTCGGGAACGAACAGTTGAAGTATTAGATAGCTTGCCTATAGGTGTGCCATTTGATTTTGTGCAAAAAGTGTCGATTGAGCTTACGGCAAGGATGCTTGCGACATTATTAGATTTCCCCTATGAGAGACGGCATAAACTGGTGTATTGGTCAAATTTAGCTTCTTCCACGCCGGGAACGACGGGTGGATCAATGAAATTGGATGAGACTTTCTTCGGTGTTGCTGATATGGCAAAACAATTATCGGCACTTTGGCACGATAAAGCAGCTCGAATCGCGGCTGGTGAACCATGGGGTTTTGATTTAATCAGTCTAATGCAATCCAGTGAAGCGACCAAAGATTTGATTAAACGTCCTCTAGAATTTTTAGGGAATATGGCATTGCTCATAGTAGGAGGGAATGATACGACTCGTAACTCCATGACAGGTGGAGTACTGGCATTGCATCAATTTCCAGAGCAGTTCGCCAAGCTCAAAGCTAATCCGAGTTTAATTCCCAATATGGTATCCGAGATTATTCGTTGGCAAACGCCTTTAGCTTATATGCGCCGTGTTGCAAAACAAAATGTGGAATTGAATGGTCAATTGATTAAAAAGGGTGACAAAGTTGTGATGTGGTATGCCTCGGGAAATCGTGATGAACGTGTAATTTATCGACCAGATGAATTTATGATTGATCGTAAAGACGCGAGAAAGCATTTGTCATTTGGATTTGGTGTGCATCGCTGTATGGGGAATCGTTTGGCAGAAATGCAATTACACATTCTCTGGGAAGAAATTTTAAACCGCTTTGACACTATTGAAGTGATTGCTGAGCCTGAAATTGTGCAATCTAATTTTGTCCGCGGCTATTCAAAAATGATGGTAAGACTCACAGCCAAACCTGAAAATTTTAAATGAGTACATTATTAAATGATGATTTAAAACAATAGTTGTATCAATTTATCCAATACTTTTTGTTTTCTACCACCTAAGTTTAATCCTATAGAAAGTGTATTTAATCACTGTATTTAAAGCTTTTTATTTTAGCTTTAAGTCTTTGATACCTAGATTAAATGATGTGAAGGAATTCGAAATGAATCAACAAGGACAGAATGAACAATTTTTGACTGATCTTTATCAAAACTGGTCAGATCGTATGACAGCCAACCCGAATATGACCATTGAGGACTTTCGTAGTCTGTTTGATGAATGGCATCAACCGACACTAGAGCCAGAAAATGTATGTTACAAGTCTGAAAGCATTGCGGGTACAGGGGGTATTTGGGCATTGCCACCGGGCGCAGATCGCAAAAAAGTAATTCTCTATACCCATGGCGGTGGTTTCGCTGTAGGTTCTGCATCTAGCCATCGTAAACTGGCAGGGCATTTAGCGAAAGCTTTAGGCGTGACGGCTTTTGTAGTGGATTATAAACGTGCACCTGAACATGTTTTTCCGTCTCAGGTCAATGAAGTCACAGCTGTCTATCAAGCATTGCTTAAACAAGGTTTTGAAGCGAAGAACTTGCTTACCGCAGGGG
Organism: Acinetobacter terrae; assembly: GCF_002135195.1. NCBI lineage: Bacteria > Pseudomonadati > Pseudomonadota > Gammaproteobacteria > Moraxellales > Moraxellaceae > Acinetobacter > Acinetobacter terrae. The sequence continues at coordinate 53,977 of NZ_NEGF01000003.1, read as the reverse complement.
ATTCTGCCGGTGGGAACCTCGCTATTTCCACAGTCCTTAATTTGAAAAAAAATAATATCGAATTACCAGGCGCCGTGATTGCATTTTCACCCTGGCTTGATATGGAGCATCTAGGTGAAACATTGGTCAAGAATGATGCAACTGATGCCTTAATCACTACCGATCTGCTTAAAGGCATGTCTTCTATGTTCCTTGGGGAATCCGGAAACCCAGCCGATCCACTTGCGAATCCACTCAAAGCTGATTTTACAGGCTTCCCACGTCTCTATATCAATGCCGGTTCAATTGAATCACTTGTGGACAATGCAACGCGTTTAAATGATCTGGCTAAAAGTCAGGGTGTCGATGTCACTTTATCTGTGGTGGATAACATGCAGCACGTTTTCCCATGTCTCGCAGGCCGTTCAAAAGTTGCTGATGCTGAGATCGCTCAAATTGCGCAGTGGTACAACAATGCTCTTGCTGTAGCTATCTAAATATTTTGCTTTTTTAAGGATTCGAATATGCATTGCTATTGCGTCAATGAACATCATCAACCACTCGAAAAAGTGAAATCTGTTCAGCCACAACCTCAGGGTGAAGAGTATTTAATTCAGGTGAAGGCTGCAGGTCTTTGTCATACGGATATTCACTTATGGGAAGGTTATTATAATTTGGGTGGCGGGAAACGCCTCAATCTGGCCGATCGCGGGGTAAAACCACCTTTGGTACTGAGTCATGAAGTGACGGGTGAAGTGATTGCAGCCGGGCCAGATGCGGATAATTCGTTAATCGGGCAACACGTTCTGGTTCATCCATGGATTGGTTGTGGTGAATGCCAATACTGCGTACATGGTGAAGAAAACCTGTGCATTAAACCGAATCAGATTGGGATTCATCGTGCCGGCGGTTTTGCTGAATCAATTATTGTGCCTAAAGCAAAATATCTGGTCAATATTGAGGGTTTAAATCCATCTGAAGCTGCACCGTTGGCTTGTGCTGGAGTTACCACTTATAGCGCACTGAAAAAATTTGGCGATAAGATTGAACATTATCCTGTGGTGATTATTGGTGCAGGTGGCTTGGGCTTTATGGCGTTGAAATTGCTCAATGCCATGAATGCTAAAGGCACGATCATGCTGGATATTGATGATAATAAACTCGCTGAAGCCCAAAAAGCCGGTGCAATAGCGACTTTAAATAGTAAAGATGAAAACGTGATTAGCCAGTTGCAGCAAATGACTCAGGGTGGATCGCGCCTGATTCTGGATCTGGTGGGTAATGCGGATAGTCTGTCCTTGGCTATTTCAAGTGCTGGTCGTGGCGGTCATATTGTCGTTTGTGGGCTGATTGGCGGTGAGCTGAATCTATCGATTCCACTCATTCCAATGCGACCACTGACCATTCAAGGCAGCTACGTGGGTACAGTAGAAGAGCTACGTGAGCTGGTTGAACTTGTTAAAAGCAAGAATGTAGAAGCTATTCCAGTGACTGAATATCCGATTGATCAAGTCAATCAGGCGATGCAGAAACTCATCAATGGTCAAGTTTTAGGGCGGTTAGTGTTAAAACACGCTGTATAATGCGAATACCTGAAGCCTTCTATGAAAATAGAAGGCTTTTTTATTTTATATATTTTATTGATGATGATCTGGTACTAACTCATGATCAAACCATCCAATATTTGCTTTATTTCTGTTCATACACTGCAAGGAGTACACATAAAAAGATATTCACAAGTTAGGAAAACGCTATGAAAAATCAAATGGATTTCGATGCAGTTATTATTGGTACAGGTTTTGGCGGTTTATATGCACTGAAAAAATTGCGCGATGAATTAAAGCTTAAAGTAAAAGCATTTGATAAAGCCGATGATGTAGGGGGTACATGGTTTTGGAATAAATATCCAGGCGCATTATCTGATACAGAAACCCATCTGTATTGCTATTCTTGGGATAAGGAACTGCTCCAAGACCTAGAAATCAAAACCAAATATGTGCAGGGTCCAGATACCCTGAAATATTTACAAAAGGTTGCAGCGAAGCACGATCTTAAAAAAGATATTCAGTTCAATACTGCCATTGAGGCAGCGCATTTTGATGATGAAAATAATCTCTGGCATGTACGTACTGAAACAGGCGAAGTCTATACTGCACGTTTTGTGATTTCAGCATTGGGTATTCTGTCTGCACCGAATTTTCCGCGTATTGAAGGTATTCAAGATTTTAAAGGCGAGCTATATCACACCAGTCGCTGGCCAGAAAATGTAAGCTTTGAAGGTAAACGTGTGGGTGTCATTGGTACAGGTTCGACAGGTGTGCAGGTGATTACTGCCATTGCACCACAAGTGAAGCATTTGACCGTATTGCAACGTTCAGCACAGTACAGCGTACCGATTTGTAATGATCCAATGACGCCAGAAGCCATTGCCAAGATCAAAGACAATTATGATCAAATTTGGCATGACGCAAAAAATTCAGCCTTTGCTTTTGGCTTAAATGAAAGCACTACACCTGCAATGAGCGTTTCTGAACAAGAACGTGAAGTGATTTTTGAAAAAGCTTGGCAAACAGGTGGTGGCTTCCGCTTTATGTTTGAAACCTTCTCAGACATCGCCTTGAGTATGGAAGCAAATATTGCCGCTCAAAATTTCATTAAGAAAAAAATCCGTGAAATTGTCAAAGATCCGAAAACAGCAGATTTACTGACACCAAATGATCTTTATGCAAAACGTCCATTGTGCGACAGCGGTTATTACAATGTCTTTAACCGCGACAATGTTACGCTGAAAGATGTAAAAAATAATCCAATTCAGCACATCAATGAAAACGGTGTTCTACTTGAAGATGGCGAATTTATCGAACTGGATATGCTGATCTGTGCAACTGGTTTTGATGCAGTGGATGGTAACTATTTGCGTATGGATCTTAAAGGTCGTAATGGCTTAAGCATTCAAGATCACTGGAAAGCTGGCCCATCCAGCTACCTTGCAGTCACCACAGCGAACTTCCCGAATATGTTTATGGTACTGGGTCCAAATGGTCCATTTACCAACTTGCCGCCGTCGATTGAAACTCAGGTGGAATGGATTTCAGATGCGCTTGGTTATGCCTTGGAAAATGACATTAAAACTATTGAAGCAGTAAAAGAGAAAGAGCAGCAATGGTCAGAAACCTGCCAAGAGATTGCCGATGCGACGCTATTTTCTAAATCGGAATCGTGGATTTTTGGTGCCAATATTCCCGGCAAGAAAAATACCGTGTATTTCTATTTGGGTGGTTTAAAAAATTATCGTGAGGTTTTAGCCGGTTCTAAAGCTGGAAAATATGTTGATTTTAAAGTCGGTTACTCAGTCAAATCGCTCGAACAAGCTGCTTGCTAAGTTGAATAAAGGGATTTTAAGGAATTTAAAAATGAGTTATAAAAATATTCAGCTTTACATTAATGGCGAGTTTTTGCCACGCGAAAACCGCGATACCAAACAGATTGTGAATCCGGTGGATAATGAACATATCGGCGAGTTTGATTGCGCGACTGCGGCAGATCTGGACTATGCGCTAGACAGTGCCCAGCAGGCATTTAAAATCTGGAAAAATACCTCACCCTTATACCGCAGTGAACTGCTGCGTAAGTTTGCGCAGGTGGCACGTGAACGTGCCGCTGAAATCGGTCGTAACATTACTCTGGATCAGGGTAAACCGTTAAAAGAAGCGATAGGCGAAGTCACCGTTTGTGCGGAACATGCAGAATGGCATGCAGAAGAATGTCGACGTATTTATGGCCGTACTATTGCTGCGCGTCAGCCGAATGTGGAACAGACAGTCATTCGTGAACCTGTCGGCGTATGTCTGGCAATTTCACCTTGGAACTTCCCGTTTAATCAGGCGATTCGTAAAATCTCGGCAGCCATTGCTGCTGGCTGTACCGTGATTGTCAAAGGTTCAAGTGATACTCCGAGTGCAGTGAACGCTATTGCGGAAATTTTCCATGAGATCGGTTTACCGAAAGGCGTGTTGAATATTGTTTGGGGTGACTCGAACTTTATTTCAGACTATCTGATCCAGTCACCAATTCTGCAAAAAGTATCCTTTACTGGTTCAACACCCGTAGGTAAAAAAATTGCAGCGTTGGCAAGCATGAATATGAAAGCCTGTACCATGGAACTTGGTGGACATGCACCGGTCATTATCTGTAAAGATGCCAATATTGACCGCAGTGTCGAGCAACTGGTCAGTTACAAGTTTAGAAATGCTGGACAGGTGTGTGTATCGCCAACGCGTTTTTATGTGGAAGAAGCGATTTATCAGGAATTTAGCGATAAAGTGGTAAAACGTACCCAGCAGATTAAAGTCGGTAATGGTCTAGACCAGGTCGATATGGGGCCTTTGGCGCAGACTCGCCGTGTTGGTGCGATGGAACAAATTGTTGAAGATGCATTGTTAAAAAATGCCCGTCTGTTACAGGGTGGGAGACGTATTGCAGGCAAAGGTAACTTCTTTGAGCCAACGGTACTCGCCGATTTAAACAACGACACGCAGTTCATGAATGATGAACCTTTTGGTCCAATGATTGGTTTAATTCCATTTAGCAACTTGGATGATGTATTGGAAGAAGCCAATCGTTTACCTTTTGGTTTGGCTTCCTACGCCTTTACTTCTTCATTAAAAAATGCGCATCAGATTTCGCATGGACTGGAAGCCGGCATGGTGTCGATTAATCATATGGGACTAGCTATTGCAGAAACACCGTTTGGTGGCATTAAGGAAAGTGGCTTTGGCAGTGAGGGGGGACTGGAAACTTTTGATGGCTACCTGAGAACAAAATTCATTACAAAATTGTGTGAATAAGCCACTCTTAAAGCTCCCGATCTAGGTAAACTTTATCGTATAAATAATGACTAGGATAGTCAGAGAATGGAAGGGAAAAACCTCATTATTCCGAATGAAATTCAGCAATGGATTCCGGGACAATTAACTTTAGACAGTCAGACGCGTAATTGGGAGGGTTTGACGTTTAAGGGCTATTATTATGCCGATCAGGATGTACATATTCCTGCCATGCGTGATTATATGATCGTGAACTATAAACAGCATGCAGCAGAAATGCGTTGTAAACACGATAGTCCGGTCTGGCAATCTAAAATTGTCAAACCTGGTCATATTTCTTTACTCACTTATGGTGAAGATTCGCGTTGGTCTTGGGATAACCAGATTTCTGTTTCACATATCTATCTTCCGCATAAAGATGTCAATTTAATTTCCACTCAAATTTTTAATCAGGAAATTTCCGCGTTTAAAATTAAACCACAAGTGAGTATTGAAGATCCCATACTAGATTCCTATTTTAATCTCTTAGAACATGAGCTGAAAATTGGTGGAATCGGGGGAGACTTATTTATTGAAAGCATTAAAAATCAAATTGCGATTCATTTATTACGTCATTTTTCCGATTTAGATTTTAGTGAAAAGATGTGCAGTTCCGGCTTAAATAAAACCCAAAAAGAACTGTTGTTTGATTATATCCAGCACCATATTGCTTTAAAAATTACGCTTGCAGATTTAGCCCGAATTTTAAATATGAGTGTGCCGCACTTAATGCGAAAATTCAAAATTGAATTTGGTCAGTCACCCGCCAATTATATTATGGATCTACGGGTGAAATATGCAAAAAAACTACTGCAATCCAAACCAGATTTACCCTTGAAAGCAGTCGCTCTGGATTCAGGCTTTTGTGACCAAAGCCATATGAGCCGGGTATTTCAAAAAACACTCAATAAAACTCCGCTAGAAATTCGTCGAAGATAGGATGTTCAACATCCTATTTTTTTGCCTGTTCCTTCCTATTTTTTTTATTTTTTTTACGTCCAAAAATTAAGATTTATTCATACATTATATAAAACCATATTTTGTCTATCTTTAATGCAGTATAGAAAGATCTTATCCAATAAAAAATGAGAGAGCCAAAATAAGATAAAAAAGTCCAATCGATGATCATATTATTCTAATAATCGTTATTTTTATCCAATCAAAATTTTATCCAATCCTTACAATTAATCCTAAGCATGTGAATGCTGCGCTATTTAATCAATAAAAAAATAATGATTCAAAACTGGGTCAATTTTCTTTTGAGATTGATGATGTTAAAAAATCAATAGTGCGAAACCTTTATGGATCTAAGGATGAATGAACTTGTAAAGTTCGAAACAAGGAGCTGATCTGGGAAGATCAGTAGGTATATGGATAAAATGTTTATTTTATGCTGTGTGGGCTTGAGTCTGACTCAAGCCCATGCCAATTTTATAGATGACCAGAAAGTCTCTGTGACTGCCCGAAACTATTATTTCGACCGCAACTTTACTGCAGAGGATGCGCCATATCCTGCTGCGCGGGAATGGGCCCAAGCTTTCATTTTTAATTATCAATCGGGTTATACAGAAGGGTTGATTGGGCTGGGTTTAGATCTACAGGCTGATTTAGGACTAAAGCTTGATTCGGATTCGCAGCATACCGGCACCGGTATTCTTGAATACAACAAAACCACTCGTGAGCCTGTAGATGAATTTCATCGCATCTATGCGACAGCAAAAATTAAGGCATCAAAAAGCGAAGTAAAAGCGGGTGCTCTCAAACCGCGAAATCCCGTTATCTTCGCTTCACCTGCACGTTTGCTGGATCAGACCTATCAAGGCGTCGAATTCACCACTCAGGATATTCAACCGCTTAAATTTGTTGCGGGTTATGTCGATGAGGTGATTCAGCGTGACGAGTCTGAATGGACTGAAGTATCGCTAACTCCATTGCAGAAGCGTTTTAGCGGTGATTTAAGCAGTTCACATTTTATCTATAGCGGATTGGAATATCAAAAAAATCAGCATCAAATTTCATACTACTATTCGCAATTAAATGATATTTATCAGCAGTATGCTATTACCTACAATTTAAATGCATCATCTGAATTACCTGTTCTTGGCAAGGTGCAGCTCTATCGAACTCTGGATAGTGGTGCAGCCCAAGCAGGGAAAATTGATAACTTCGCTGTAGGTAGTATTTGGGGCTGGAAATATGGCGCTAATACTTTCAGTCTGGGCGGTATGCTCAGTCAGGGTGATACCGCACTTGCCTATTTGAGCGGGGGAGATACCCCGATGTTTGTCGATAACATGAGCTCGGATTTTGTCAATAAAAATGAACGGGTTTGGTCAGTACGCTACGACAGACACTTTTCCGATTTTGATTTGCCTAATCTAAATATCATGTTGCGTTATAACAAGGGAACTCACATCGAGCTTCCTGAAGCATTGGGCGGCAACAATCTCAAAGAGCGCTCGCTAGATAGTGAAATTCGTTATCAAGTCGCTTCTGGCGCATTCAAGTCCTTAAATATTCGTTTAAGAAACACCATCTATCGCAACAATTTTGCATCTTCAGCGCATTTTAAAGATGCAAATGAGTCACGTGTCAATCTGGACTATAGCTGGACATTTTAATTTTTTAGTAAAGCAACATGCTCAGAAAATTTATGGGTAAATCATTTAATTCACAGTGATTTGCAAAACGAAAATCTTATCCAGTTGATCTCAAACCGACTCAATCAACTGGATAAAAATATGAAGACTGTATTTGGGCAATGATAAATAGAACGCCCATTTGGTCAAGGAGACTACAATGCAGTACATAGATGTACAAAAAAATATTGATGAATCCAAATTTAATTTCTTTAATTTCAAAGTATTATTTTGGTGTTTTCTTATTATCCTGATTGATGGTTATGATGTCGCAATTGCAGGTGTCGCAATTCCTTCGATTATGGAAAATATGGGAGTAAGTGCGGTGACTGCGGGCTTCATGGCCAGCTCAGCACTGTTTGGGATGATGTTCGGCGGGATTTTCATGGGTTCGATTTCAGAGAAAATCGGCCGCCGCTGGAGTCTGAGCATTTGTATCTTTTTATTCAGTGTGTTTACTGCTGCTGCCGGCATGTGTGACGATCCCTATACCTTCAGCTTAATGCGCTTTTTAGCAGGTATTGGAATCGGTGGTGTTCAGCCGAATATTACTGCACACATGACCGAATATGCACCTAAAAAAATACGCAGCATGATGACCGCGATTATGTTCTCCGGTTATGCATTAGGTGCAGTATGTGCAGCAGTATTGGGTAAACAGTTTATTCTCGAATTCGGATGGCAAGTGGTCTTTTACGCAGCAGCGTTACCGGTCATTTTAATTCCATTTATCATTAAATTTATGCCTGATTCCATGCTGTACATGCAAAAGAAAAATGATCGTAAAAGTTTAGAAAAAGCTTTAATGGCGATTAACCCGAAATTAGACCTCAGCAAGCCATATACTTTAAAGTTGACAGAAAAAGAACAGACCAGTTCCGCTCCTGTAATCCAACTTTTCCAAAATGGCAGGGCATTAAGCACAGTGATGTTTTGGATTTCCATTACGACCGGATTATTCATGGTGTATGCGCTCAGCACTTGGCTCACTAAGCTTATGGCGATGTCTGGTTATAGTTTGGGATCATCACTCAGCTTTGTGATTGCACTGAATATCGGAGCGATATTTGGCAGTATCTTCTGTGGCTGGTTGGCAGACCGTTTCCAGATCAAGTGGGTTGTTGTGAGTATGTTTGCCCTTGGAAGTATTTTCCTCTACATGATGACCCTTAATTTACCGACTCATTTGCTATACATACTCATTGCCTTGGTCGGTTCATGTACGACGGGTGCTCAAATTATTGCTTATGCATTCTGTGGGCAATTTTACCCGAGTCATATCCGCTCCACAGGTATTGGTTTTGCGACCGGTATTGGTCGTCTGGGCGCAATTTTGGCACCGGTGATTATTGGTATTATTGTCAATCTGCAGTTACCTTTAGAACAAAACTTTATGGTGATTGCACTGGCAGGGCTAATCGGAACAGTTGCATTATGTTTTATCATGCCACAACAGAAAACTGCTTTAAAAACGGCAATGGTCTAGTACATCGCATAAAGTAAATTTTAATCATAAAAACTCGGGTCAGATGATCCGAGTTTTTTATACGCATGATCTAACGCCTCTATGTTAAAAAGATGAAAGATCGCGATATAGATTGACGCAAAAATAAAGCCAGCTTGTTTAAGCTGGCTTTATTTTTTTATCAAATTGAAAAGGCTTTTATTCGGCTGTGATGCTACGTTGTTTAAACACTTCTTGGGTGACTGTTAAAGCATTTAATACCCGTGGGAAACCAATATAAGGAATTAAATGCACAAAGGTTTCTATGATTTGCCTAGGGGACACATCGACATTTAGTGCATTATTGATATACAGATTTAATTGTTTTTCTGCGCCTAAGCTTACCAATGAGGATAGGGTAATCAGTATACGTTGCTGATTATCCAGACCTTCACGCGTATAGATTTGTCCAAATACAAAGCCCTTGATCAGATGATCCATGCCCGGGGCTAAAGCATTGAGTTGATCCGATACCTGTTCAAAAGACGGGATACTGGAATCATGCGGATGACTAAACTCCAGCATTTTTGCTTCACCAGACGCGTATAAATCTTTTTGATCCATTTTTAATTCCTTTTTCAAATGATGAGTTGAATACATTTATTTTGATGAAACAAATAAACCCATTTTTAATGGGTTTATTGATGTGAACAGTTAATTTAAGTGACTTCTTATAAAGTGATTCTAAAACTCGTTTGGCTATTGATCTGCTTTAGTACCGAGTAATGTACGGGCCTGCAAAATGGCTTCTTCAACGCCTTGATCTAAATCAATTGTCGGTAGCGAACCTAATTCACTATGTAGTAGACCGACATCTTTGAGCAGTAAGTCATATTGAACATCAATTAAATTATCGCTCATCCAGCTTTTGCCTGTAGATACGGCAATCACTTCAAATAATGATTTCGCAGGAACACCATGTACTTCTGCCAAATTCAACATCTGTGCTGTTGCAGCCAAGTTATATGTTCCCAACGCATTATTAAGAAGTTTCACTAATGCAGGTTGACCGTAGAAATCCATACTGAATACACGGCCAGAGATATTCGCTAAAATTTTATCTTCAACATCTGTCTGTTGAGGGCCACTTAAAAAAATGGTCATTGAACCTTGCCGCGCGCCTTTGGGGCCACCAGATACTGGTGCTTCAAAGGTACGCCAGTGTGTAGGTGCAGCAGCAAAAATACGCTTTGCATCATTAGGTGACAGGGTAGTATGCACAAAAACAGTTAAAGCCTGGTCTGTATGCTGTTTAAGTGCATCAAATACAGATAAAACCTGATCTGCCAAACGTACAGCGATATGAACGCTTGCTACAGATGCCCAATCGATAACCGCCAAGTCATTACCTGAAGGAGACTGCGTTTCTTCAGACCATTCGCGGTTACGCTCTAAATTAAAGTCGTAACCATAAACGCTTTGTCCACGTTCGGCTAGATTTGCACCGATATTGCCGCCGATCGGGCCTAAACCAATCATAAGATGCATAGTAAACTCCGAATATATGGAAATCTAAGTGCGCTTAGCTTTTTATTAAAACAATCACGCACTCAGTGAATATCAAATCATGGAAGCTTAGTTGGCTTCAGTTTTCGGGCTAAGACCACGTTCAGCCATCACTTGTTTTAACAGTGTTAAACCATTAAGGACACGCGGGAAACCCACATAAGGAATACATTGAATCAGGGCGCCAACAATTTTCTCTTGCGTTAAACCGACGTTAAAACCCACGTTAATGTGTAACTTCAGTTGTGGCTCTGTTCCTAAAGCAACCAGGGTAGAGATGGTGACCATGGTTTGTTCTTGTTGAGTCAAACTTTTACGTGAATAGATATCGCCGAAGGCAAATGAGATGATGTAGTCAGATAAATCTGCATCCAGTTCTTTATAAGACTCGACCAATTTTACGTGGTCAAAAGTATTTTCTTGTGGTGTGCCAACAAGTTCCAACATACGGTCAAGACCACGTTGATAGCGTTCAGTTGTCATATTCTTATACCTTTAGTTAATATGTCGATCAGGTGATTTACCGTGCAAATCAGGGTTACGCTGATGTGATAGATTCACTATAAAAGTATTCATGGTATAGTTGAAATAGATAGTCGTTATCTAAGGTATAAGCATTATGGATGCTTCAGCACTACATCATCTTGATCTCAATTTATTGGTATCCTTACACACGCTGTTCGAATATAAAAATGTCACACATGCCGCTCAGGCTATACATATCAGTCAACCTGCGTTATCGGCTCAACTGGCAAAATTGAGATCAAGTTTTAATGATCCATTATTAATACCCGCCATTGAAGGCAAGGGGATGGTGTTAACTGAAAAAGCGGAAGCTTTAATAGAACCATTGAAAAACCTGATGCACTGTTTATATGTCATTCATGACACTGAGCCAAAGTTTGACCCTAAAAAAGATAAAAGAGTGTTTAGAATTGCGGTCAGTGATAGTGCTTCTGTAAGTATTGTCAGTCCACTCATTCAGTTTTTAAGTGATCTACCGAACAACCAATTGCAAATAGAATTTGTGCAATATCACCAAAGTAAAATTGTCCAGCAGTTAGCACAGGATCAAATAGATCTGGCAATAGATTTAGAAAACAATCTACCTGAAAATTTTCCAAGCCTTTTACTGATGGATGAAGATTTGGTGCTGTGTTTTAGACAAGGACATCAACTGCAGAAAAAGAAAAGCATAACCATGGAGGAATATTGTTCACTGGAACATATTGTGGTGAATACCAATGAGATGAATTTGGCGGGTTATACAGACATCGTATTGCAAAGTTTAGGCTATAAAAGATTTGTGCGGCACAGTATTTCTCATTTCTTACTTGCTGCTGAATGCCTGCAGCATACAGATTATGTGTGTACGCTACCGCGTAATTTGGTTGAAGGAGCGCATTTCAATTTGCATTTTATTGAACTTCCATTTCAATCTATACGTTATAGACTTCGAATGATTTGGCATCCCAAACATCAACATAATCCAAGTATTCAATGGTTAAGAGAAGAAATCTTTGGATTGGTTAAATAAATTAACCGACCATGAAAATAGACTTTATTTAGATGTGATTAAGTTTCTGATATCTTAAAATTTGTTTTAGCTTTAATTTTAAAATTAGCTTTTATGTATGGAGACCTTAGTAGGTAGTTATGCACAATATCTTATTTAACTTATGTTCACCTAGAATCTAGTTCACAATTAAATTTATGTTTAATAAACAATAAATTTAATTACTTAGAGCACTAAAGTGATAACTTATAAAATATTTGGTTCATTAACCTAGCTATGAATACATATTTTCCTACTAAAAAGGTCTTAAGAATAGACTAAATTTGTCTAGGAGAGTGGTGGCAGTCCACCACTAATTAAAAGGTGTCTACAAAATCGGTGGCTATTCAATAAGTGTAGTTTACTATTTGGTATAAAATATTATGCTGAGGCTAGGGTTTTGATAGCTACGATTTCTGTTTGGCTTTTTGGCGTAAGACATACAAATATAAGCTTTCTACTTTTTCACGTGCCCATGGTGTGGTACGTAAGAATCGCAATGATGATTTAACACTTGGATCTATGCAAAAACATCTAATTTCAATTTTACGATTTAAGCCTTCAAAGCCACCGTAGTAATCCAATAATTCATCCAAAATGTCAGCAAGTTTTTTGCCGTGTAAAGGGTCATTGGAGGTGTTCATAATAGATCAACCATATTTTGGGAGGCCATTATTATAACCTGAGCTAGTTGAAAAATGAGAGGGTTGGAATTTAAACGTAATTAACATAGAAAATTACAGCTTATCTTCCTATTTACAACAGTGCTGATGCATAAAATATTTCAAATAATTAATAATTCAAAGAAAGCTTTTTAATATATGCTACCGTTAAAAAGCTACAATAAAACGGCCTCTTTCAGGTGTATCGTATTTAACATAATATACATTATACGAAATATAATACATTTAATAAAAGCCACATAACTGTAGCTCTTTATGAATAGCTTATAGAACTTCAAACTCGATCCGACGGTTTTTCTTACGACCTTCAACTGTTGTGTTATCTGCAACCGGTTTATTGGAACCTAAACCTTCAACACTTAAACGATCTGTTGGAATATTCTTTCCAATTAAATAATTTTTAACAGCAGCTGCTCGTTCCTGACTTAAAGTTAAATTTTTAGCTGAATTACCTGAACTATCCGTATGACCAATAACTTTTACCTTCTTTCCAGCAACCTTGTTTAAGGCAACTGCCATCTCATCCAAAATTTTGATACCTGATTCAGCCAATATCGCACTGCTAGATTCAAACTCAATAATTCGGTTTTTTAAAGCCTCATCAATAATTTTCTGTTCTGCCTGATTCACTGTTAACTGTGTATTTAAACGATATGGTGCTTGAACCAAATTCTGAAAATTTACTGTAGTTGGCTGAATATTATTTTGATTTGACATTTTTCCAGCTAATTCAACCTGTGTACCACGTACAGACAATTTTCCTTGTTTAACTTTTTTTAAGTCTTCCGTAATGACTTTTGAAACAGAATCACTCCAGCCATTTGGTGCAGATACAGCGCGAACCTGAATTTTATCAACCACATGATCTGTACCGTAAACAGCATACATTTTATTTAAAATCGCTTGTTTACTCGCTTCATTGGGTACAGCACCTTCAACTACAATCGGTTCTGCATAAGCAATGACTGGGACACCCGACATAAAAACGATATAAGAAATACTTTTAATTATTTGTTTTTTCATGATTTTTATTCATTAATAAATGTTTGTTTAAATAATTTCATAGCTTGATTTAAGCTGAGTTGGCGCTCACTTAAAGATTGTTCCAAAGTTGCTAAACCGGCATTTTGTTCTAAATAAGGATCAATCCAGTTCGCTTCAATCAATGAAACCCAATGTTTGGAATGCATCTTTTGATTAAATATTTCACTTAATGTAATAATATCAGCACCTTGGAATCCAACCAATAATACGGGTGAATCACGGTGTAAGATTCCAATGAACAATTCGGTATTCTGTTTAGAGACAAAACCACTAATTAAATTGATCCAAAAAGCGGCAATTTCATAGCAATAACCTGGATTATTTATAGGTAAAATAAGTACCTTTTTTAACGGATTAGTTCCTTGTTGAATCACTGGTTGTAACAATATCCCCAATCCAATCATACTTTGTGCAAATTCATAGGCACTTATTTTCATTAGCTGTGAAAATGAATGAATTGTATGATTATCATAAAATGCTGCGCTTTCCGTATTGGTGAATATATGAATTTCATTACTTAATTTAGCTAATTTATCCAGCAAAATCTCAGGATCATCTATGGCATGCATCTCCCGATTTATTTGAAACAAATCAGTTAATGTCTGTTTATAGCGATATGGTGCATATAAAATATTTTCATAGAGTGTATCTACTTCCAATAAATGATTGAGCACCATTGGAAACTTTCGACCTGAACCATCCTCACTGGTGATCAAATTAGCCACCAAAAACTGGGGTTCTTGCGAATTAGCAATAAAGAAATCCAATGCAGGTAGTTCTGCATACATGGTATTGAAATCCGCTGACTGCATGGTATATTCAAGTGCTTCAGTAATCCATTGATCTATCAATTGAATTAAAGCAGACTGACCATGGGTTTTCAGGAAATCTCCACGTGCAGGACATTTACCATAATAAAGTGGCAACGTTTTCATTTCATGCATCAAAACACTCCTGCTCTTTTTATTATTTTGATGATTCGTCTTTTATCCATCATGGTGTTGCTCCATTAAGATCCGTTAATGGAGACATTGCATTGGCTTTAACTGCCGTTACAGGTTTCGGTGCTGCTTGCGCAGCGACAACACGTATGGATTTATTATTTACCACCTGATTAACCAATTGCATGCCGGCATAGCCACGGCTTGAACCAATCTGTCCTGAATTGCCACTAATCAAACGGAAATTCACTTTCACAGCCAAGTTCGGATTTTGTTGATCTTTCCAAATCATTTCAAAACTACCACCGCGTTGGGTACGCTGCGCACGATCAATTAAGCGGTTAATGCCATATTCACCCGGCTCATCAAAAATCGTATGGGTTTGCCCTTCTAAATCCACAGCTGTAATACGTGCGCCGGGAATAGAACCTTGGTTTGGCCAGACAAAATTTACCCATTGTTGAATGCCATTTTCATAGACCATTCTTTGTCCATCAATATCAATGGTATAAGAAAGTAGCTGGGTATTTTCCAATGGGTAAAATTGAAAGTTTGATTGATTGGCTGCCACAGGTGCTTTGGTCTGATTCAATTCTCCTGTTGCCATACCATGACTTGGTGCCACATAACTCTGGAAATTCATGACAAATTGAGGATTCAGACTCAGCCCTAAATCCTTCCAGGTTTTAGAGGTTAAGGTATAGCCACGACGAATGACCAATGGGTCAAGATTGTCTTTCACAAAGCGTGCAATGCTGCCATTTTCACCCAAAATTTGACTAATCTCATGACTGGTTGCTTGTAAGCTCGCAGAAGAATTAAATGGATATTTCTGACTTAAATTCGCTGTAAAGGGTTGATTGGCTTGCAGCATCCATAATTTATTAAGCTCATCCTGAGCAGGAATTAATAAACTATCAAATGACTGTATTAGCGGATTCATTAATAATTTTTGTAAAACCTGTTGATCCAGTTCATTCAGCCCAACGGACATTTTTTCATCAATAATTTTCTGGGTACTATTAAAGACTGAATTTTGATCATTAATGGTTTGCTTGACTAAAGTCATGGCTGAAGGACCAATATCACCTGCACTTTTTAGATCGTTAAACTTGCTCCGTACTTGGGCAAGTGATTGCATGTATTCATCTAATAATGATTTGTTCTGCTGATCATCACGCTTACGAACCATGTGATAGAACATCTGGAATTCTTTTGAAATCACACCCTGTGCCTGATTCGATGCCTGTTGTGAAACCTTAGTTTCATCATTACTTAAAACTTTATGTTTAAACCATGCCACGAAACCTGTTTGCGGTGCAGCGAGTTCTGCCTGAACAACAGGATTATCCCAACTGGTTTCTCTCGCAATATGATTCACAATAGTACGAATGGGTGAATTTTCTGGTTCACCCAATATTTCAATATTTTTCGCTTGTTGTTTGAAGTCACTGTTTTTTGCGTAGTGAATGCCATTCAAGAATTTACGCCATTCAGCAATATATTCCTGTTTATATAATGCAGTTAACTGCTTGCGAATCTGGTCTGGACTTCCACTAAAAGTCAGATCATCCGATTGTGTGCTGTTTAACACCCAATCCTTACTATCCGTTGGACGGTTCGCCGCTTCATCAATCGCTTTTTCCACATAATCAGACCATGCTTTGTAGGTAAATATGCCAGGTAAGGCATAACTGCCCAATACTGTATTTTGGCTACTTTCCCCGACTAACTGCTTCACAGTGACTGCCGGATAACGAACTGCTGCACGCATTTTAATTTCATTATAGACACGGTCACGTGCAGGCATGCCGCGAATGACAGACAATAGAACCTGACGTGCTTGATCCACCACCAAAGAATCGGCTTCAAGTACCGAAAACTGCTGATCATTCGCTAGCGTCATACTGTAGGATAAAATTTGCTCCGCTTTCTGGATCATTTCACCACGCGGCATTTGTCCTCGGTTTGAATCCAGCCAAGAACGCCAGAAGCGTGTCACTTGATCACTTAAATGACTTGTCTCCATATACTGTGAGTTGCTCATCATCAAATAAGCCTTTAATGCATTATAAGCATCTTGAGGATTGGTTTCAGACGGCTCTAAATATTGTTGATTTTTAGCAACCTGTTTTATTTCTACATTGACATGATTGGTTTTTAAGCTTGCTTCGTTGCCTTTTACCCGTTGTAAATACTGCACAATATTCTGCTGTGTGGGCTGTAAAACAATTTGCTTTACGCCTTTTAAATATTCTACTTTTAACTTGTCATGTAATTCATTACCTTGATACAAACCAAAACCAAATTGAATAGGTTGATCTTCCTCGAACTGATCAAGTTGTTGCATACGCTCTTGTAAAATTAACAAAGCATTCAATTGGGTAGATAGCTCTTGTCCAGACTGTTTTTCAAGTTGCACAACCTTGTACAGATCAGCCTGAACATCAGCAATCAGCTGTTGATTATTACGATATGACCATACCCATAAACTGAGAATAATCGACACGCCCAATAATGCGGCAATAAATCCAAGATAACGCTGTTTCTTACGTCCCGGATTAATATGCTGTTTAACCAGATTCTTGTCTTTCAAAATCACATCTAAAAATAAACCTTTCAGGAAGTAACCGTGATTTTGCGCAATCGAATTGGTCGGTATGCCATTTTCACTATTTGGGCTTTTAGATAAATTAAAATCCTGTGCAAGCTGTTCAGTCATTGGACTTTCAATCATCCCTTCTTGCAAGGCACTAGTGAAATAAAAGCCACGGAAGACTGGTTTAAACTGATAGGGATTTTCTTCAAATAAAGTGCCAATAA
This sequence comes from Acinetobacter terrae, assembly GCF_002135195.1. NCBI lineage: Bacteria > Pseudomonadati > Pseudomonadota > Gammaproteobacteria > Moraxellales > Moraxellaceae > Acinetobacter > Acinetobacter terrae. The sequence continues at coordinate 36,438 of NZ_NEGF01000003.1, read as the reverse complement.
AGGTTTTTAGGACTGGTTTTAGGCTTTTAAACTCCAAAGGAAATGTCATTACACTCGGTGAGATATTTTGCGAATGACGTCGACTGAGATGCGTGGTGCTTAGTCCTTTTAAACCATCATATAACACAGAATAATGCTGTTCAAAAAGCTCAACGGCATTATTTGCAGAATTCGGATCATACTTTAAGGTTGCACCCCACACCTGATCAAATTCATTAACTTCATAACATTCAAAAAATTCAGTAAATCCTGCAATCAAATCCATTTTAGAAAACACCAAATAGACCGGTGCAAAAATCTCTAAACGTTCAGTTAAGTCTTGAATCCGTGCCCTTAAGTTTTTCGCCAGTTTGATTGATTTTTCCGGACTTTGGCTCACTAGCTCCGCAATACTGACAATCACGATCAAACCGTTAATGGGTGCCTTAGAACGGCTTTTCTTTAATAAACCTAAAAAGCCTAACCATTCTGAATGATCTTCAGCATAAACCGAATAACGCCCTGCCGTATCAAGAAACACTCCTTCGGTCGAGAAAAACCAATCGCAGTTTCGCGTCCCACTTAAGCTTGAAGAAAGCATATTTTGATGTGATGCTTCAAAGGGAAATTTCAGCCCAGAATGATAAATAGCCGAACTTTTACCTGCAGCAGGGTTACCAATCACCATATACCAAGGCAACTCATATAAAGCTGCATTGCCCTTCTTATCTCCCAGCTTTGACTTACGAATCAACTGGATCGATTCTTTCATTTGCTGATTGACCAGCTGTAATTCATCTTTATCTTTCTGTTTGCCATATTCAGTCTGGGTATCATGTTGAATGGCTTCAGCAAGGAATTCACCTTTTTGAGTATGACGATATTTTTGAATCAGCCAATATATGCCATAGCCGATGAGTGCCAAAACATAAGCTGTAACTAACGCCCAAAAAATATTTCGGGGAATGACGTTATATGAAGACACCAATGCCAGTAAAAAAGATAATGCAATGATGGCTTTAGGATGAGTTACATACTGCCAGACATAACCTAAAATGGTATAAAACATGCGATTCTCGTTGTTTTCTTAATTTTTATTAATATTTAAATGACTTGTTCTTCAAATTGATTTGATTCGGCAACTGCTTGAAAAAAAGCATGGGTTGAAGCTTGATCCGTACTGTATATCATTGCCGCAAGTTCCTCTGGCAGATGCATGCCTAACATAAAGCCAAAAATTTTTGCGAGTGATAGTGTATGACCGAAACTTTGTTTTATATATAAAAAATGATGTGTTTCTATTAACATCGGGGCAAATATCTGGTTGGTTTTTTTAATCACTTTGCTATCAGTTGCATCATCTAAAAGCAGTACAAAAGGCTGTTCCTGCTGGATCTGTTCTGCATAATTAGGCATAGCCTCATTTAGATAAGTTCTTAGGTCATGGACATTGAGTGCAACTTTAAGAATCTGGATTGCTTCTAGCTGATTAATCTTCACATCATGAGCTGCTACGCACCAGCTGGATGCAAATTCTGCAGCCAAATAATCATTCGATAGCCACATTTTTTCCTCCAGCAATTCTTGATCAATTTCGGAATCCACATTGATCACCAATGAAACTTCATGTGATTGTGCTGATATTTGACCTAATAAATTCAGCCAATTTTTATAGGAACTTTGCTGATTCATAAAATGATGTTCGATATGTATTTGCTGCGAAATAATGCCCAGAGATTCTACAAAATTAAGCAGCATTTCATTGCTTGAATTTTCATCCCAAAAATCCAATAAGTTATCTGATAATAAAATATGAACATTCAGTCGATTTAGACGCGGTACTTGTTCAATCTGAATTTCCTGATCATCTTCCTCACTAGCTTGATCATCTGGGTCGATCCATGCGGGATGCATGCGATACTGGTATGCCAGTTCACTATCATAAAAAAATGCAGACTGTTTTAAGTGTTCAGCCACCTGCGATAGAATTTCGCTTTGCTGCTCTAACTGGTGTTGAATTAAGGCTTGGATTCGTTGCAAGCGCCCCTGCTTCTCTTCTATATCTGAATCATCGTCTTGTTGTTCCAAGATATTATCTAAGTCTTTAATTCTGTACGACAACACAGGTAAGCCATAGCCATTGGTTAAGTGCTGATCCAATTCAGGACTTTTAAAGTTTTTTAATGCATCCATAATACTTTCATTTTCACCGAATGCACTGAATGTGGATGACGAGAAGATATTTAAATTCAGCCATTTAACATCTTCAACTTTTTCATTAGTTTCTGATATTTTTTTATTCGATTGTTGTTCTAATAAAGCTATTTCTCGTTGCTGTTTACGCTTTTTATCTACATGGTAAGCTTGATAAATTAAATATGGTGAAAGCAGGATTAAAGACAAAACTAAAGGTAAAACAATAAAATATGACAATAAATCCATGCTAGATGGATCATATTGAATATCCCGCCAATAATAAATAATTGCAATACTGACAATTAGAAAGATACTGCTAAACGTTCCCAGAATGGATTTAATCATGGAATATCTCCCAATAATGCATAGCAGGTTTCTAAATTATGTTCAGCATGCTTAGGCATTAAAAAAGCCCCCTGTGCCAAGCCAAGCTGTGAGCTGGAATTTAAGCAAAGAGGCTGTATGTCTTCTTTTTTTAGCATTAAACGTAAATCCACCATTAAGGTTGGACTACACCAGGTTGTGAGGATTTTTTTTAGTTTTTCACTCATTTTTTGCTGGGGTAAAAAGCTGAGATAATCTGTTCTGGACAATGGACCAATCTGGATTTCTATTTTCCCGTCGATTTGTTGGATACTTTCACCACAAAAGGTATTCACACCTAATAGACTGGTATTTAAACCACCTAAAGTTGTCTTTTGCTCATCTGTTAATTTAAACTTTTCTGCGATGAATTCTTTGATTTCAAAATCAGTTTTAAAAATACATTTCAGCATTGTCCTTAAAGCATAAGCCGTATTATTTTGCCCCTGCATTAAACCTGAAAATTCAGCGAAATAATCATCTAATTCAGATTGATCTTGTTGTGAACTGACATAACCATTTAACGCATGCAGAATATCAAGATAATCATTTTCTTGTTCAATTTCATAACGTACTGGTAAATGATAGGTCAAGCTTGCATCTACATATTGTGCGGTGAGCTTATGATTGAACAACCCCAGAAAGCTAATGGTTTCTACTTTCTGCTGCCGAGTACTGTGTTTAATTTTATGACTATAAGTATAAGGTAAAGCCCCTTGCATACCGGTTAAACCGACAATCAAATTCGTAATATGTATGTGTTCATTGTCCAGTTTTAATGTTTCAATCTCAGATACCGGAAAATTAAGATTTAAAGAACTGTGAAACTTAAAGTCATTCGCCCAATACTGAGTTTTGAATGAATCTGGCACGTGCCGTAACAAACGTGTCGCCTGAATAAACTCATAAGCTGTAGGTATGGTGATCAGATCATCAATTACAGAAGCTTCTTGCCACCAACGTTCTGCACGCATTGGTATAACTCCTGTTGGCTATTTGAATCACTGACAATGACATCTACATAACTATTTATCTGAACTTTTAAATTAAAAACATGACTTAAAAGCTGCGTAAATATATATAGGCTATGCCCTCTAAAAACTTGTGCATCAATGGCTAAATTGACTTTGATACCCCGTACAAATAATGGAAAAGGTTTGGCCTCAACCAGTTTTTGGGTCAAAGAAAAATGGATATTTTTAATCGAATCGATAATGAGATGATTTTCTTTTAGTTGAGATAAATTATAGAGTTCTAAAAGTTCTTTAATATGGCTGACCGCATCGTCTTTCATTAACGACAAGGTATTCAAAGACAAATGCGAAATAATACGCCATTGTTCTTTCTTATTTTGTTTAAAATAATAGGGCTTGCTGGGGCGCTTTAATACCAGTGCGCGCCGTGCCAAGTTACTATCATTCAAAGTCAGGACATTATTGGCCTGACTTAAAGCCTCATGCGGCAAATCTCGATTGCAACACAATAACCTAGTACTAATAAAATCAAACTTGGTACTCTGTGGTGATAAGTGTTTTGAAATAATAGAGTAGCCTGTTTCAGGAGATTTATTTTTTAATTGCGTGGGATTGACACTATAGAAAAACTGCACCTCATCCTGATGATAATGACTCATGGCGAAAAATGGAAAAACAGGAAAAGTGACCTGATCCTGATTACTTTTTTCCCGAATCATATTCATCTCAAGAATTGAATAAACTTGATAGAATTCGGGATGATGAGCATCTGTCACCAAGGAATATTCCAGTTGTTTATGATTGATTTTCTGGGGTTCTGCTTGCTTATTAAATAGATTCACCACTGGCGCTGAAAACAATTTAAAGTTAGCGACATTTAATTCAGCATAATTTCGAATACACGCCTGATCATTCAGATTTAACTTTAAATGAATCAGCACTTCAAATTCGTTTTGCTCAGCGGGTAAATGCTTTAAGAAATTTAAATCCAGATTTAGATAATTAAATTTTTCAGGAAAACAAAAATATTCCATTAACAAACGATAAGCATGATGAGTATGCTGATCAACCGGTAATAAACTTTCTGTCTCATCAAAACCCACCACTTCAAATGGATTGGTGATTTCAATAAAATCATTTCCCATTTTTAATGAAAATCCAGTACTTTTAGTGAATACGTTATCTAAAATCTGTAATGGGAAATTGGAAATTGCATCTAAATAAATCGGTAATTTTTCATGAATTAACTGTTTTGTACTTTGATTGAAAATTTTAAAATTTAGACTAAGTGTCGCATTTTGATTTAAATGCATATGCGCACTTGGATTAGTCTTAAAGTTTAAATGATTCAATGAAATAGGCAGTAATCTAACTGGCATCGTCGTCGTAAATTCACACTGTACCCCTTTAAAACTACGCGACTTTAATGCTGTTGATTTAGTAATTTCATGAACTTCAGTCAGTTGTTTAACCTTATTGATATCCTCAAAACTCACCACTGAACATGCAGGGAAAGGTTTAAGGTATTGAGGAAACATCACCTCGAATAATGAACGTGTAAAAACGTCATAACTGTCTGCCAGCTTTTTATCGATACGCGCAGCCACAAGTGAAAAAGCCTGAATCAAGCGCTCAATATGCGGATCATCTATTTGTTCCTGATTAAGCGATAAACGCTGAGCAATTTTTGGATATTTTTGTGCAAATTCACGCGATTGTTGCCCAAATTCTTGTAATTGCTTTTCATAATACGGTAACAGTTCTTCAATCACAGAAAACCCACTTAAGCTCGTGCGGAAATAACATATTGTTGTGTTGTCGGTTTTAATAAAGCATCAAAAATAACCGGTTCAAATAGAGGATGAATGTTTAAATAGGCTTGAATGCTTAAACCTAAGGCTCCCATATTATGACCATCGAGTAACATCTCGACTTTAACTTGTCGTAATCTAGGTTCGTGTGCAGCTATTGATTGTTCAATGGATTGACAAATTTTGTCCCGATCAGTTGGATTAGCGGTAGATAAACCAACAAAATCGATAATCCCAAATTGCAAAATAGATTGTTTCGCTAAAGGAAAATCATCAATTAAATCATCCAATTTAGCCATGCGGCTATTTAGCAAATCCTCTAAATCCGAAGCAACAGATTCCCGTAGTTGTTGAAGCGATATTCCCTGATAATTTTGCTCGGTTTCAGGCAATAAACGGTCAAATAAAGTGGTTCTAAAACCATATGGATAGAGTTGATCTAAATTCATATTTTTCTTATTTATTCATGTAATTGATGAAGAAATAGAGGCCAACATAGGTTAGCCACTATTTTTATCACCAAATTATGCAGCGTAAGATGCTGTATTATTTGAAAGTGACCATTTCTTAGTTACAGCACCTTTTTGTGTGCCGTTAATATCTTGTTGATTATAGGTCCACTCTACCGCTGCATATTTCAAACCGAATGATTCAGTAGGTACACCTTCTTCATTTACGTGTGGCGTTACGCTTGATACAAGAACATGTTTTAGTTTTATTTGAAGATATTTAATACGTTTATCACCATTTGCGCGATAAAAATCGATTTGAACTTCATCAAAGGTATAACCGGCTGAACAAGCTTCCCAAAGTTTTGGACTGGTTGCATCAAGATCTTTAACAAACAGCATATCTGAATGTTCAACACGTTCAGCAGTATGACCACCAACACTTGAAGATGTTGCAGATTTTGGTTGGCGGATATTGTGCGCCCAAGAGTTCACTTCCAGCCAATCTTTGTGCTCTGAGTCACGAGATTCGCCGTCAACTTTATATTTCCCTCGAAATTGTACGTATATATCTTTCATTTTTATAGATTTTCCTATTTTAATTTTAAATTATTATAAATTGCACTCTAATTAATGAGAGGACTGAGGTAACTCAGTAACAAGTCGTAAAGAAACTGACAACTCATCCAATTGAAAATGCGGTCTTAAGAAGACCACAGATTTGTAGTGTCCAGGTTGAGCTGGATTTTCTACAACTTTTACTGAAGCTTCACGAAGCGGATATTGTGCTTTCGCTTCTTGTGAGGCTCCATCGTCTAACAAAACGTATTGCGATAACCATTCATTTAAAAATGCTTCAACATTTCCAGCAGAGGCAAAACTACCCACTTTGTCACGCATCATGGCTTTTAAATAATGGGCAATACGAGAAACCGCCATAATGTATTGAATCTGACTCGATAAAGCAGAATTGGCATTTGCTGTATCACTATCATATTTCTTCGGTTTTTGAGTCGATTGCGCACCAAAGAAAGCGGCATAATCTGTATTTTTACAATGCACCAGCGGAATAAAGCCTAAATCACTGAGTTCTTTTTCACGACGGTCGGTAATGGCAGTTTCAGTTGGACACTTAAATACGACTTCACCATCATGGGTTTTAAAAGTATGCACCGGTAAACCTTCAACCAGGCCCCCACCTTCAACACCACGAATGGCTGCACACCAACCATGCATATCAAAAGCATTGGTTAAACGTGTCGCAAATGCATAAGCCGCATTCATCCATAAATATTCATTATGGTTTTGACCGGAAACTTCTTCTATGAAGTTAAATCCTTCAGTTGCAGTACCCTCTTTAGGATGATATGGCAGACGACCTAATACACGTGGCATGGTTAATGCGACATAGCGTGCATCATCACTTTCACGAAATGAACGCCATTGCACATATTCAGCCGTTTCAAAAATCTTAGAAACATCACGTGGCCGATCAATGTCAGTAAATGATTCAAGTCCAAGCATGTTGGGACTTGCTGCTGAAATAAATGGTGCATGTGCCGCAGCTGCCACATGAGAAATTTGCTCCAACAAATACATATCTGATGGCGTGCGATCAAATTCAAAATCACCAATTAAAGTTGCATATGGTGCACCACCAAATGAACCATATTCTTCTTCATAGATTTTTTTAAACAATGTGCTTTGGTCAAAATCTGTCGCACCCTGAAAATCTTTCGTCAGTTCTTTTTTAGTCGTATTGAGCATACGAATTTTGATTAGAGAATGTGAGGGTGTTTCCTGGCAGAAATAATATAAACCACGCCATGTTGATTCAATTTTTTGAAATTGTTCATGATGAATAATTTTACTTAACTGGTTTGAAATCAAGGCATCAATTTCTGCAATTCGTTTATCAAGCGACAAAGTCATATTTTCAGAAACTATAATAGTTCCCGCCATAACTTCTTTTGCTAATTCGCCAATTAAGCTTTTTGCACGGTCATGTTCTTCATCATTACGGGCAATACGGCTTTGCTCCACAATAGAGTCCAGCAAAGTGAATTCTTCAACATCGGTATTGGTCGCATGAGCAGTTTGTAAATTATTCATGTTCTGCCTCCGCGCTTAATCTACGAACTTGATCAGTATTCTGTAAAACTTCATCAAGTAAGTCTTCAAGACGTTCATTATTCGAAATTTTGTTGCGTAAATCCGTTAAACGTTCACGTGCTTCTACCAATTTACGTAAAGGATCAACCTGCTGTACTACATTTTCCGGACGAAAATCTTGCATCGAGTTAAAAGTTAAGTCGACTGACATACGTCCGCCTTCTTCAGTTAAAGTGTTTTCGACCTGAAAAGTTGCACGTGGCGCAAGTGATTGCATAACCTCATCAATGTTATCCAAATCAACATTAATAAATTTTTTATCTTTTAACTTTGTTTTTTCTAATTCTGAAGCCGCTGAAAAGTCACCTAACACCCCAATTACAAAGGGTAACTCTTTAATTTCTTTACCATCTCCAACTTCTACATCGTAGGTCAGTTGTACACGGGGTGGACGAATTCGTTGTAATTTTTTTTGCACACTTTCACGTTTAGCCATGAATGTTCTCCTATTTTAGTTTTTATTGAATGAAGCAAATGGGCTTGAACCAGAAGTTATCGTATTGCGGTTTTGTGGTTTGGTCGCTGCTATCGTGTTTCGTGCAGGTGCTTTAACTATTTTGAGTTGTACATTGATATTTTTTGGGTGATTCAACTGAGTGGCTTTATAAGCCGAACGGTTCAAGGACGCATTTTTATTGAAAGTGGTTTTTGAGAATTTTTTTTGTTTAATTGACGCATCCGTGATGGCCTGCGCATCAGATGTATCAGGTTCAGGTAATGAGATCTGAATATGATCCGACAATTTTTTAGCTGCTGGATAAGTCGTTTGCGCACTTAAATAACGTACTTCATTGGAACGCATATGCTGCAAAGAACTCTCGGCAATACCCACCCCTGCAAGAAAGGCAATATCCGTAAGTGTAGTACGTTGAATATTTTGTTGACCTAAACTTTCCACCAACTGTAATGCTTTCAGATTCTTCCCAAGTTGTTGATATTTTTGTGCAGCTTGAATCAATAATTCATTTTGCAAGGCAATATTTTTCTTATTCTTTTTATCGCATATCTGGCTATAAATATTGAGTAAGTCTTGGTCAGTTTCGCCAGTAACTAAAGGATAATCTTTCATACACCCTTTTTTTAGTTCGATTGGGTTTTGATTAGCAAAAGTAAATTGACTCACCGAGATCATTACAATCAAGGGGATAAAAAATATATTTTTATTCAAAAGATGCCTCTAATTATTCTAATTTTAAATTTTATTGTTTATCTGAGTTAAATCATATTCCACGATTTTCTCAATTTAGTTTAATTTTTATGACTTTAAATCAACGTTGCGAATTTAACAAAAAATAACCACCTTAAGTCAACAGAAAATTAACAGTAACCGGCACTATTTGTCATGATTTATTGTTTATTTATGTAAAAGCACCTAATTTTGATCAAATATTTTTTAATATTTCGAAAGAAATGTGTAGAATATGCCAGATGCTTTAACATATAAAAACATAAGGCATTGTTTTTAATAAAAATTTAAAAAATATAAGATCCGATCAATTCATGATTGAAATAAAAATAAAAACTGATTGTTGTTTTAGAATGTTGAGTAACATATGAATAATTTAAAAATTTTGATCACAAAATTATCTTCTTGTGCCCGCCTGGCACTGGAAAAATCTGCCAATACGTGTATTTTTCAACAAAATTATGAAATAGAAATTGAACATTTCTTTTTAGAACTTCTACAGAATGCTGCAAAAAATGATTTACAGTTGTTATTAGAAAAATACAAAATTTCTACTGATGGTTTAATTGATGATTTAAAACAAAGTATTTCACAATTACCTAAAGGCAATGCCCGAACCCCTATTTTTGCAAAATCAATCGTACGTCTATTAGAGCAAGCCTGGTTGTTAGCTTCGGCAGAACAAAAACCGTTAATTCGAAGTGGGCATCTACTGGTTGCATTATTAACGGCTTCTGATCTTTATCAAATTGCAGCCCGTGCTTCGAGTTTATTTGAATTGTTCCCGATTGATACTATGAAGCATAAGTTCTTGGATGTATGTTCACACAGTATTGAGCAAGAATCTGAACAAGATGAACATCATCGAGATGCAACAATACACCAAGAGCAATTAGTACAAACATCGAAAAAAACACCTGCTCTGGATCAATACACTATCAACTTAACTGAAAAAGCAAAAAATGGTGCGATTGACCCAGTGATTGGCCGTGAATTTGAAATTCGCTTGATGCTTGATATTTTAATGCGCCGTCGTCAGAACAATCCGATTTTAACAGGCGAGCCTGGGGTTGGAAAAACCGCAGTTGTTGAAGGTTTAGCCCTAAAAATTGCCAACAATCAAGTTCCTGATGCCCTAAAAAATGTGCATTTGCATGTTCTGGATATGGGCCTATTACAAGCAGGTGCCAGTGTTAAAGGTGAATTTGAAAACCGTTTAAAACAAGTGATTCAGGAAGTTCAAAGCTCAAGTCACCCCATTATCCTATTTATTGATGAAGCTCATACCTTGATTGGTGCGGGTGGTCAGGCAGGTCAGAATGATGCGGCCAATTTACTCAAACCCGCTTTAGCTCGTGGTGAATTACGAACTATCGCTGCAACCACTTGGGCTGAATATAAGCAATATTTCGAGAAAGATGCCGCATTAAGCCGTCGTTTTCAAATGGTTAAAATTGAAGAACCAAATGAAGCAGTTGCTATTGATATGCTACGCGCAATGATTCCTGTGATGGCAAAGCATTTTAATTTGCAGATTGATGATGAAGCGATTGTGACAGCAGTACATTCTTCGCATCGTTATATTAGTGGACGTCAACTTCCGGATAAAGCGATTAGCGTACTCGATACAGCAGCCGCGCGTGTTGCACTCACGCAAAATGCCCAACCGGTAAAGTTGGATCAACTTCAAGCACAACTGCATAATTTAACCCTTGAACGCAATATTTTAGAAAACGAGCATAATCACCTACCTATTCATCATGAACGTTTAGAAGCGTTAGATCAGAAAATTGAATTACTTGAATCTGAAATTATAGCTACGGAACAACAATGGCAATCTGAACTTAAACTTGTTCAACAGATTCAATTTCTAGAACAACAAGATCAGTCAGCTGAACACTCAGATCAAGATAAACACACGATTTCCGCCCTTCGTCAACAATTAGCTGCTACACAAGGTTCGACACCTTTAGTGTTTGAACGCGTAAATGCACAAATGATTAATGAAATTATTTCAGACTGGACCGGTATTCCTGTAAGGAAAATGGTCAGTGATGAAATTAAACAGATTTTAACTTTAGAAGACAAACTTGCTGAACGTGTAATGGGACAAGATTATGCATTGCAGCAACTGGTTCAGGGTATCAAAACTTCGAAAGTAAAACTAGAAGATCCAAATAAACCACAAGGTGTATTTTTATTGGTGGGTCCAAGTGGTGTAGGTAAAACTGAAACAGCTTTAGCCCTTGCGCATGAATTATATGGGGGTGAATCTCACTTGATTACTATCAATATGTCTGAATATCAAGAAGCACATACGGTTTCATCGCTTAAAGGTGCTCCTCCAGGCTATGTTGGATATGGTCAAGGGGGTGTTTTAACTGAAGCGGTACGACGTAATCCCTATAGTGTTGTCTTGCTTGATGAAATTGAAAAAGCACATCGTGATGTTCAGGAATTATTTTATCAGGTTTTTGATAAAGGCATGCTTGAAGATGGTGAAGGTCGTTTAATTGACTTTAAAAATACTACGATCCTGTTGACGTCTAATACAGGTTCAAGTGCCATTATGCAAGCCTGCTTGAACTTAGCTGTTGAGGAATGGCCAACGGCAGAAGAATTAATCGATCAATTAAAGCCAAGTTTATATCAACAGTTTAAGCCGGCATTTTTAGGCCGTATGCGTGTTGTTCCTTACTTCCCTTTACATGATGAATTACTGCTACGTATCATTAAGCAAAAATTGGGAAAAATTACTGCACGTTTAGAACAACAATATTTAAGCAAAGTTACCTATAGTGAAGACTTGATTGAATTACTACTCAGCCGTTGCACCGAAGTGGATAGTGGCGCACGCAATGTTGATAATATCCTGAATGTATCGGTATTGCCTGCTTTAGCCACACACATTTTAGTTTGCTTAGCAGAACAGAAGCTACCTAAACAAATATTTATTGATGTTCAGGATGATGAAATTGTTTATCAACTTGACCCATTAGCTAAAACAACAAAAAAACGTACGAAAAAAACCAACGTTTTAGAAGCATAATTTTAAAAAACTTTAAAAAAAACATGAGAAAGGCACAACATGAGTTTAGAACTCGAAGCATTACTAAAAGAAATTTCAGATGAAGCTCCGTGCGGGATTGATTGTTCATTTTCAAATGAGTTTCATGCCATTAAGAAAGCAAAAACTCAGGATGACCCGCTGTTAGATCAAGGTGACTGGATTGCTGAGCCTAAACAGGCAGATTGGAACTTTGTAAATACAAAAGCCACTAAATTGTTGACTGAAAAAACCAAAGATATTCGGTTATATAGCTGGTTAATTGAATCATGGTCAAACCTGTATGGTTTTGACGGTGTAGCCAAAGGTTTGGAATTAACCCAACGTAGCTTAAGTAACTTCTGGATATTGTTGCATCCCGAAATTGAAGAGGATGATTTGGATCAACGTCTGGGTCTGCTACAAGGACTGATTAATCAACTACCAGTATTAATTAAAAATATCCCTGTGGTGAATACGTCACCTTTTTATTCTTTAATTGATTATGAGGCTTTATTGCATCAACAAAATTTACGCCGTAAACATACTGAAGAGAATGAAGATGTTCAGGTGAACGCATCACTTGAGCAACTTGAACAAGCACTGTTTAATACCTCTAAATCTTTTCAATATCAAAATTATCAAACCTATTTAGAAATTTTGAAACAGTGGAATATTTTAAAAGATATACTGAATGGCTTAATGGGCCTAGATGCTCCAAGTTTTGCCGCAATAGATTCACAATTGGAATCTATTCATAGCAATCTGAAAAAAATATATAAAACCAATGTCTTCAGTTCGCAAGCAGAAGTTACACATCGAATAAGCCCTGAATCTGAAACAAAAAATTCGCCTGAAGCTATTCCTTCATCCATTGAAATCACATCCACAATAACCTCAAGGCATCCACAAAAATTTCAACCGCAAGTGCAAAAACATGTGGCAAATCGTGAACAGGCCATGCAAGTTCTACAAGACATTGCCGATTATTTTCAGGCCAATGAGCCACATAGTCCAGTCAGCTATATGCTGCAAAAAACCATTAAATGGAGCCAGATGCCATTACATGAATGGCTCAGCCAAGTCATAAAAAATGAAAAACCATTAGAAACTGTATATGAGCTTTTAGGTGTACAAAAAAATAATCATGACACAAATAACGATTGGTAAATTAAATGTTTAAAGCAGACAAAATTCTTTGGGGCGAAGGCTTATTTTTACGCCCACAACATTTTCAATTACAGGATGCCTATCATGAACAGCGCTTGAATCATACGATTCGTTCAACTATTCCTTTTGCTTATGGTATGCAATCGATTCAGTTTGATGAAGTGCAATTAAGCACTCATGTCCTAGCTTTGGAAAAAGTAACCATGATTTGGCAAGATGGCGATATTTATCAGGCACCTACACTTGACTTATTACCCCAACCGATTCAGCTGGATGAGTTAAGTTTACGTGGTGAAATGACGGTCTATTTGGCCTTACCGATGATTCAGCCGAATAAACGTAATGTCGCTTTTGAAGGAAGTACCCAGCCTAGCCGTTATCATTCACATCTTACTGAAACCCATGATTTGTTTACCGATGCCACTGCAGCGGATATCACTTTATTACGACGCCGTGCGGAATTTAAATTATTTGAATCGAGTAATGAACCAAATCATGAGCTGGATGGCTTCTTGTATTTACCGGTGGCAAAAGTCAAACGTCAAAGTTCTGGAAACTTTGAATTTGACCGTAAGTTTATTCCACCGATCTTGCATATTGAAGCCTGTGAAACGCTGATTTCTGGTTTAAAACGTACTTTGAATGTGATTAAAGCCAAAATTAAAACCATTCAAAGCAACAATCGTGAAAATGAGCAAAAACTGATTGAATTCCGTTCAGGCGATATTGTTTCTTTTTGGTTGGTCAATGCATTGAATACTGCTCATGCCACGTTGAATCATCTGTTGCAGTATCCACATATTCATCCGGAACGATTGTTCTTTGAATTATTGCGCTTAACCGGATCATTACTGACTTTCTCTACAGCCTACGAAGTTGATCAATTGCCGCAGTATAAACATCATCATTTGCAAGAGAGCTTTTCCCAGTTAGATGTCATTTTACGTGATTTACTCGATACGATTATTTCCAATCGCTATATCAGCATTGCTTTAAAAGAAGTCCGTCCATCCTATTGGCTTGGAAGTCTGGAGTCCGATAAAATCACCCGTGATACGCGACTTTATATCGCAGTTTCTAGTGGCATGATGCAAACCCATGAACTGGTTCAGTTGGTACCGCTCCGTTTTAAAGTAGGTAATTCTGTCGATGTTGAACAACGTGTTATTGCTGCCCTTCCAGTCATTCCTTTACATCACTTAATGCAGGTACCAACTGCAATTACAGTGCGTTCCGGTGTCAGTTATTTTGAGATAGAACCGAATAATGAATTGTATCAACGGATGCTAGAAGCAGAATCGATTTGCATTTATATCCCTGCGGGTTTCCAGGATATTTCGATTGAACTGATTGCGGTGATGCAATAGTTAAGGATCATTACAATGACTATAAATAATCATGCCCCTTCACTATTTGAGGACGGTCAAATTGGGAGGGGTTTGACCCCAACTGCAACTCAATCTAAAATCACCAGTGCAATGAATCTTGTCGATTTATTACATGACGGTTTCTATATTGTATTTCTATTGAAGAACCAATATGTCCCAGCCAATGCAGATGAATTCCGTGACAAGATCTTGAATCTGTTAAACCGCTTTGAAAATCAAGCGCGAAAGTTACAATTTTCAGCGGATGATATTCATGATGCCAAATATGCCTATTGTGCATTACTGGATGAAACCATTGTCACACAACAAGATGTACAGTTTTTTGAGTTGCAGAATCACTGGATGATTAGCCCATTACAATTAAGCTTGTTTGGTTCACAACTTGCTGGCTATCGTTTTTTTGAAATCCTAGAATCACTTCGTAGTCACGGTAAAGAGCGACTGGCAGCACTAGAAGTCTTTCATTACTGCATGCTTCTGGGTTTTCATGGAAAATTCAGAATTGAGTCTATACAAAATTTAAGCCATCTGGTGGCACGTGTTGGCGATGAAATTGACTTTTTAAAAGGCAAAAAGACCTCCTTTTCTCCATTTGCAGCCTTGCCCGATCAGATTAAGCACATTATTCACCGCGAATTACCCTTTTTCTGGATTTTAATCTTTCTGGCGATTTTTACATTACTGTCATTTATTGGCTTAAATTTTATGCTTACGAATCAAAATAATAAATCATTAGCAGGTTATCAAAACATTATTAGCCCACCTGCCGAACAAGCATATATCACCATTCATTTACCATAAAAGAAAATAAAAAAATGGCAAAAGAAAAACAGACTTCTTTAAGAATATTACGGCCCGCAAAAAAGATATCTCATCCACCCGCATTGTATGGGATTTTAGGATTTTGCATAGGGGTTATTTTTAGCGCTATTGTGGGTTTTGTTTATTTGCATCATTTCATTGAGAATAAAATTGAAAGTAGCTTACTATCCACCAATACAGACCACTTCGAACAAGATAACTTAGAAAATAAACCGCTTGCTACAGAGTTAGACTCTCATGTCATTGAACCGGATATTCAAATACATCAGCCAGTGCAAGATACGGAACATTCTGTTGAATTTCCTCAACCTCAAGAGAATGAATTAAGTAAAGCATTTATACATCAAGGTCAATCTACGCCTGTGGCAAAAAGCCAAAACAAAATACCAGTAGTCCCTAAAGAAACCGCCGTGGCTCCATGATTCTTGTCATTTTTATTTGTTTTATATGGGTGGCTTGCAGTCTGGCTTTGTTATTTTCTTATGAATTACGCGCTAAAGTACAGCAGTATTTTTTGGTGCTTATTCCTCAAAGTAAGAAGAAATTAAACTCTGTCAGGCAATTTGCTCAACAGTTAAATAATGCTGCAGCTCCTGAACAGATCCAATCACATTGGCATTTACAACAATGGTGGATTCTGGTTGCCGGCTTTTTTCTATTTGCCAGTATCTTGATTTTTGCATTTACGCGACCGATTAATCCAACCAAAATTGAAGCAGATTATTTAAGAGAAGTAGATCCTCAAATTTATACCTTGCTTGAGGGACAAATGCTTTCACCACCGCCAGAAGTGGAAGAATCACTAATTGAAGAAGCCATTATTGCTGCAACGAATACTGAGTCTGCTCAGCCCAATGTTCAGGCAAAGGTATTTAACCCAAGCATATGCAGCATTCACATGCTGATCTTGCATCAGCTGATCGTAAGTGGCACAAAATAAATCCGCGTTATAAACAGCGTTTACTAATGGTCTTTAAAATCATGCAGCAACGTCATGGTTATGAGATGGTGTTATTGGAAGGTTATCGCAGTCCCGAGCGTCAAAATTCCTTGGCGGGTAATAGTAATATTACTCGTGCCAGAGGTTTTCAAAGTTATCATCCATTTGGTTTAGCCGCCGATGTTGCCTTTAAGCGCAATGGCAAAGTGGTTATTTCTGAACGTGACTCATGGGCAATGCAAGGATACCAATTATATGGGGAAGTTGCAGAATCGGTAGGTTTGACTTGGGGTGGCCGCTGGAAATCCATTCAGGATTATGGTCATACAGAATATCGCATGCCAGGACTCAGAAAAACTGCTGAAATGGCTGAACAACTCACCTCTGAAGGTCAACTGCTGGCAAATAACATAAATTAATAAAGTAGCAGCTAAATTTAATTCAGCTGCTACTTTCGAGATTTGAAACTAGTTTAAGTATTTATTCATTTCATCAAGAACTTGTTGAGTTTTCTCTGCATGCAACCAATGCCCAGCATCTTCTAGCACTGCAATTTTGGCATGGGGAAATTGCTGCTGGATTGCAGCAAAATGTTCATCTTTACTTATATATGCAGATTTACCACCACGAATAAACAATGCTTCTTTTTGCCAAGGCTGAATCACATCCCAATTGATAATATCTGGGTAATGGTTAAATAAAGCTTTAACATTAAATAGCCATTGTCCCTTGCTAAAGGATTTCATTAAAAATTGAATCACCATTTCTTCATGCAAATATTCACGCATGATCTGCATCGCTTGTTGTCGGCTTTCAATCTGCGCATTTTGTACTGCAAATAAAGCTTTAAAAATTTGATCGTGATGACTTTCTTTATATGCAAATGGTGTCATATCCAGAACGACCAATTGTTCCAAATGCTCCCTTGCGCTATTCGCCAATTGCATGGCAATTTTCCCACCCATCGAATGACCAATCACAGAGAATTTTTGAATATTCAAAGCATCCAGTGTCTCCAGAATATCTTGGGCCATCACGGCATAATTCATTTCGGGTGAATGCGCTGAATGTCCATGATTACGGACATCAATTTGAATCACTGAATGTGACTCATAATATGCGCGTGCCAGCATGCCCAAATTACTTAAACTGCCAAAAAGACCATGAATAAATACCAGAGGTGTTTTTTCTGTAGCGCTTTCATTGAGAAAAATTTGATGATTGAGAATCATGGATTTCTTTCATTACTTTTTAGATGAAGATATGGTTATTGATAATCGGGATTTAATCAATTGCTATTTTTAAAAAATGTACTTTTGCTTAGGCTATTTTAAGGTTATAAAAAATGGATATTAAAAAGACTCCTCCTTGCCAATATCATTCACCTTGGATAATTTTTAAGATCAGGAAATACACGAGCCTAAATTTAGAACAATTTATTTAAAAACATATACTTATATTCAAAATCCAACAGGATTGATCCTTAGCTATATTTAGACCTTTCCTGTTGTCTTACTATTATAAAGTTGGCTATTTGAAATAGTTCAAGGGCAATTTTAAATAGCGAATGCCATTTGCTTCAGCTTCTGGAAATTGCCCGCCTCTCATATTGATCTGGATTGCAGGTAAAATCAGTTTAGGCATAGACAATATGGTATCACGGCGGTTTCGCATCTCAACGAATTCGCTTTTTGTGGTACTGGTATTCAGGTGAATGTTGGTATTTTTCTGCTCGGCAATATTGCTTTCACAGCAATATTCCTGCCGCTCTTTGGGTAAATAATCATGACAGAGGAAAACACGGATATTTTCATCTAATTGATAGAGCTTTTTGACTGAATCAAATAAATCAGCAGCACTGCCCTTCGGAAAATCACAGCGAGCTGTGCCATAGTCCGGCATAAACAAGGTGTCCCCGACAAATACCGCATCACCAATCACATAGCTTAGGCAGGCTGGCGTATGTCCTGGCGTTGGAATGTTATAGGCAGTCAATTCGCCAATGTTAAACTGTTCGCCATCTTCAAATAAATGATCAAATAATTGATGTGCATTTAAGTATTTGATGTCTATATTATAAATTGCACTAAATGTTTCCTGCACAATGGCAATTTTTTTGCTCATTGCGATTTTGCCACCTAATTTTTCTTTTAAATACTGTGATGCTGTGAGATGGTCTGCATGGACATGGGTTTCCAAAATCCATTCTACGCTTAGGCTATTTTGATGTATATAGTCAATGATTTGATCTGCATGCGTGGTCTTGGTTGTCGCTGACGGCGCATCATAATCCAAAACACTATCAATAATTGCACAGCGCTGACTTATAGGATCTGTCACGACATAGCTAAAAGTATTGGTCTGCTCATCAAAAAAATGCTGCACTTGTGGATGTTGCATCATGAATTTCTTCCCATCAACTTGCGATGAATTAACATGCCAATCATCATTGCGGCTATAAAATAAAGGGCTTGATAATATCCCAGACCAATCAGAGTCAGACTGGGTGCAGGACAAATCCCTGCAATCCCCCAACCGATCCCAAATATCAAACTTCCCGTTACAAGCTTAGAATCTATCTTATTATTTTTAGGTAAATCAATGGCATCTCCATGCACTGCTTTTTGAAATGGAATAAATGTCACGGCGATCGCCCCGAGCATCACAAATGCAAGACTTGGATCCCATTGTCCAAATAGATCTAAAAAATCCAATATCTTTTTCGGATTAGACATACCTGACAGCACGAGTCCGACTGAAAATAATCCACCAAAGATAAAAGCCCAAAGATTTTTCATATCAGAATGCTCCGGCAATATGGCGAATGATATAAATTGTCACAAACCCTGCGAACATAAACGTCAATGTTGCAACGATTGAACGTTTAGACAACCGGCTTATTCCACAAATCCCGTGCCCACTGGTACAACCACACCCCATTTGGGTACCAAAGCCCACTAATAATCCTGCAACGATCATCATCAACGGGCTGGCAGAGATATGAATATTGGGCGTTTGCACCATGCCATAGAAAAATGGCACCACAAATAGCCCCAATACAAACCATAATGCTGGGGTCTTAAATATCGTTTGAGGATTTAATACTTGGGCAATGAGGCCACTGACCCCAGCAATACGACCATTGACATACAAATATCCCACTACAGACAAACCTATAAGTGTTCCACCTAGAAACGCGATCAGGAAATCGTGCATGTGAGAATGCTCCAAAACAATATACTTTTGCATATTATATATTAAAATATATTTTATGAATTAAACATTAAACGATGAAAAATTAAGCAACACCTATCCTATAAATCACTATACGTCTTACACGGCGTAAGTAATATAAAGTATGGTTAAATCTTGTTTAATTTATCGCAGACATTTTATAAATCCAGACTGATCCCACTCGCCAAGTCACCTAATACATCAATTAAATCACTGCCGACTTCTGCTGCCAAATCAAATATATCTAATCCTGAAGTCACATCTGTATTGTTATTTTTGTCTTGTTGCTCTTGCTCAATCTCTGGTACAGCAAGATCTGCAGCAATGGTTTCTATCTTTTCAGAAGGTTGATTATTTTCCATTTTTATCTAAGCCTTTGTTATTGACATCTAAATTATTATTCAATTTTCTGAACCAGATTTTATAATATACACAATGTTATTTTTTAGAGATGATCTTTAAGGATTTTTTTATTCTTCTGTGAAATCTTTAAGGACTTTTTCTGCAAACCACCATGGCAATTGCTGAACATCAGGATTCATTTTTAAAGTTTCTGCAGATTGAATTTCCGCAATAAACGCTGCCTTTTCACCATTGGAAGAGTTATCAAACAAATAGGTTCGATCACTGGCATCTACAGCCTGCATGAGTAAGTCCATACTACGGTAATAGCGTTCAACAATCTTTTGTTCAGGTACAGGATGTCCACCCACACTGACCCGATATTTAACTCGAGCAATATTAATTATTGGATCTACAGTCGATACATAATACAAATAGGTTTTAAAACCCTGTCGTTTGGCTTCTTGTAGAAATTCCACTTTGGAAATATGCGACATCACCGTTTCAAAAGTAAAACTGATCTTTAAGCGTAAAAATTCCAGGCGAATATAATCAATAATACGTGCGCAGAGATAGGAATCTATTTCCGATGCATCAAACTGAATGTTCCAATCATCTAATAAAACAGGCTCACTTGTTAGTAAAGGAACCAACTGTCCAGCATTCGGACGTTTTTTCTGTTTTAGGAAATCAATGAGATCTTGTGCTTTTAAGGCAGGATGATAAGCCATCAAATCTAGTTGATGGCTAGTATTCAGATTTTGTTCTAATTCATCGGCATTTAAATAAGCCCCAATATGATGGGGCAATAAATATTCTTTGACTGTACTCTTTCCAGATCCATTGGGGCCGGCAAACATCCTTATTCTTGGTTGAGGCATTCAGTTATACAGCTGCCTCTTGTTTTCTCTTGCGTTTTAAAACTTTAGGAAGATGATCAACGCTCACATAAGCCTGAGACAAATCTTGAATTACGGTTTCTTGCCCATTAGCTTCGCGTTGTACCAGTTGCTGCTCTTTTGCGTAAACGACCGTCGCTACCGAACATGCTTTATCAAAGGCATGACGGAATGCATGTATAGCAAGTTTAGGAATCATATCGTCCTCATATTTGCCTGCTTTCATGATGCTATAAGCTATCATGGAACAACTCCCGTTACACAAGGTATATTTCTATCTCATATTAACATAGTACAAATAATTGTCTATTTATACACCAACATAGAAATGTAACGCATGGATAGATGGATTCAAAATTTAATCACGCTGTTTCATTCAAAACCATTAAGGGACTTAGTGTGATTTATTGACTCACTAGAATCGCGTTAATCATTATAGAAGTATTTATTAAAGTCTTAATCTGTATTTTCAACATTGTTAACTTCAAATCCAGACGCTTAAAAAATAAAAGCCACTTATTCGGTGGCTCATATCATCAATTTGAACGGCTTACTTTTATTTAAGCTTAGGGTTAGTCTTCTTTCCATACATCTTCATAATCTTCACGATCAATCATAAAGCGGAAACCTTCAGCCAAAGCCAAGTATGGAAGCACTTCAGGCAAAATATCTTGTAATTCTCGAACAGTCATGGTTTGAAAAAAATCTTGCCCCTCTCCCAGCTCTCCACCATAGATGAACCAAGCAACATTTTCTTCTGTTTCAGGCTTTTTACGAATCCCGACAATGGGTTCCTGATTTAAGGTGTCTACAGCAACCGCAACAACATCGTCACCACTGACTTTGATATAAGCAGAATCAAATTCCTCACACAATAGCTTTTGTTCTGCGATTAATTCTTCTAAGGGTGATTTCTGGTTCATGGCTTATACCTTGGTAAATTGAGCTGAATAGTGCATTTTATCCTAGATCATAAATATGTAGGCAATCTTTTTATTTTCAGTGTTTTTTGCTAAGCTTGAAAAAGTTACAAATTCAAGAAACAATAATGAAACTTAAAGATCAAAAGATAATAGAACATAGTCACGGCGGCAGACGTAAAAATGCCGGGCGAAAAACACAGTATCAAGAAAAAACGGTGGTCATGCGTGTGCCAGAGTCTAAAGTGCTGGAAATTAAAGCATGGTTACAGCCAAAGCCTGAAGATGATCGCATCAAGAATATTGAACTGCAGCCGATTCAAATCCGAACACAGTTAGATATTCCTTATCCACTTGAATCGGTTGCCGCAGGTTTTCCCTCGCCTGCTCAAGATTACATCGAAGACTTTATCGACTTAAATGAATATTTAATCCATAACCCACTCAGTACATTTGTATTAAGGGTGAATTCTTTGTCGATGAAAAATGCAGGTATAGATATAGACGACCAGATTCTCATTGATCGTAGCCTAAATGCGGAACACGGCGATATCGTTTTAGCTTTAATCAATAATGAGTTCACCGTAAAACGCCTGATGAAAGAGAAACAAAACAATGCTCAAGCCAAGATCTGGTTAAAAGCAGAAAATCCAGAATATCCAGATATTTATCTACATAGTGAAGATCAATTAATTATTTGGGGAGTGGTGACCTGTATTTTAAAAAAATTACGCTAATAAAATTATATAAGTGCAATAAAAACCGGTCTTTTTTCTTTATCAATGAAAGACTCTAGTAAAATACTAAGTCTTTCATTGCCGTAAAGCAGCAAACATTTACAGATAGACAAAAGCCCCAAGATCATCTTGGGGCTTTTTGTTTAACCCTTAGCGTTGCTGAGGATTTTTTTGCTGCTGTTGATTGGGTTGTTGCTGTTGTTGCTTACCACTTTGTTGTTGCTGCTGTTGTTGCTGTTTGTCACTTTGTGGGTTGTGTTGCTGTTGTTGACGTTGATTTTCGTTTTGTTGATTGGGTTGTTGTTGATTAGCCATTTTCATATCCATCCTTAAGTTGTTAGGGATATGCCGTACTAATTACGACTCTTACTAATCTAACGGATATTTCCGCTTCACCAACCCCCAAACTGTATCGACTTAATTCATTGTAATATTCAAAATATTAATCTATTGATTTGTAGTCAGTAACCCTTGCCTAGTTTTACGCTATTAACTGGAATTACACTGAAGCTTACACGAGGTTAAACCTCCTCATCTGATGCCCTATTGATTATTCAAAATTTTTTAATTTGAGTTTTTTTAAATATCTCTTTATTCTTAACTTGATAACGTTACAAAATCAAGATTAAAAATAATGAAAGAACAACTGTTTGCTTTAATAGATATTAATAACTGCTATGTCAGCTGTGAACGCGTATTTAACCCGCAGCTGAATGGAAAACCTGTCGTTGTACTCTCCAACAACGATGGGTGTGTGGTTTCCCGTAGTAATGAAGCCAAAGCCTTAAACATTGGAATGGCGATTCCCTGGTATGAAATTGAGAAAGAGGCTTTGCAGGCTGGTGTAAAAGTATTTTCAAGTAATTATGCTTTATATGGAGATATGTCACGGCGCTTCTTTTTAATCCTGGAGCAATACTTCCATATAGATGATCTGGAAGCTTATTCTATTGATGAATGCTTTATCCGGTTAACGCCTTATGCAAAAAACCTGGATATTGAACAATATTGTCGTGATTTGATCAGCACCATTGATCAATGGATTGGTTTACCCTGTTGTATAGGCATTGGCACGACCAAAACCCAAGCCAAACTGGCGAATCATTTTGCGAAAAAACGAACCGGTTTTAAGTCACTGTGCTTTCTGCCTGATTTAGATTTATGCAGTTATGAAAGCTTGCTTCAAGAAACACCGGTAGCAGATGTTTGGGGTATTGGTGGTAAAATCAGCAAGCGACTTCAAGATTATGAAATTTATAATAGCTATGACTTAACTTTTGCCAATGAACACCATCTGGCCAAGCAGTTCTCGGTGGTCATTGCACGCACCATTCGTGAGCTAAAAGGTCAATCCTGTATTGCCCTGGATGACCCTGCAATCCCTTCAAAAAGAATCCTGTCCTCGCGCAGCTTTGCTTCATCTTTAAGTGAAAAGACCATCATAAAACAAGCTGTTACTTTTCATATAAACCGTGCTTATAAACGCTTAACTGTACAACAGCAACTTTGCGCATGTGTGCATGTTGCGCTGTATGAAAAAATACCCAACCCACCCTATAAAAAGAGTGTTTCCCATGCATTAGGTCTAGAATATGCAACTGATGATTTACTGACTTTAAACCACGCAGCATTAAAGCAAATAGATGTTTTATTTAAAGAAAATAAAAAAT
This sequence comes from Acinetobacter terrae, assembly GCF_002135195.1. Lineage (NCBI taxonomy): Bacteria > Pseudomonadati > Pseudomonadota > Gammaproteobacteria > Moraxellales > Moraxellaceae > Acinetobacter > Acinetobacter terrae. The sequence continues at coordinate 12,140 of NZ_NEGF01000003.1, read as the reverse complement.
ATGTCAAAGTTGAAGTTATGCTTACTGCGCTGCATTCCAAGCAACAGCACATTCATGACTTATGGCAGCCATTAGAACTGATTCAACAGCGTGATGATTTGATGCAAACCTTATTAAAAATGAAGCAACGCTACGGTTCCGATTGCATACAAGTCGGTTACCATTCCACCAGTCAAGCATGGCAAATGAAACAACATCACCGATCTCCACGCTACACCACCTGTTGGCAGGAACTTCTGACTATCGATGATTCAGCAATGGCTGTTACAGAAAATAAATGAGCTGTTTTGGTCAATTCAGTTTACAATGTAAAAAATAGTAATAATTATAAAAAATGTCATTTTTTAACATTGCCAATTCCTTGCAAAGTTTCCATTATATAGCTCAGTTTTGACACATAGCTTCCGCATTGATTCAAACAGTTCATAATAAGAATGTGGAAATATATGCCATAATACGCAAACTTTGCTGACATCTTGCAAGGTAAAATTGCAAACTTATAATTGGAGCAAGCTGAATGAGCTCGACCATTTTGGTTATTCATGGACCGAATTTAAATTTGTTAGGAAAGCGAGAACCTGAAGTTTACGGATATCTCACCCTAGAAGACATTAACAAGAAGCTCATCGCTCAAGCTCAAAATTCATCTCTTTCGTTAGACACTTTCCAAAGTAATTGGGAAGGTGCAATTGTAGATCGAATTCATCAAGCCCAACAAGACGGCGTACAGTTCATCATTATTAATCCTGCAGCATTGACACATACCTCTGTTGCAGTACGTGATGCCCTTCTGGGTGTCGCAATCCCTTTTATTGAGGTTCATTTATCGAATGTGCATGCTCGTGAAGCATTTAGACATCATTCATATTTGTCCGATAAAGCTGTTGGCGTAATTTGCGGTTTAGGTGCTCAAGGCTATGCCGCAGCACTGGATTATGCCATCGAAAAAATTCAACTTTCTACGCAATCATAATTAGGAATACTGTCTCATGGATATCCGTAAAATCAAGAAACTCATCGACCTGATGATTGAATCTGACTTACAAGCGATAGAAGTTAAAGAGGGTGATCAATCCATCGCCTTAACTCGTCGCAATCCTGTGGTTGCGGCAGGCGTTCCAACCATGACTACTGCTCCAGCAGCGGCACCTGTGGCAAAAACTCCACGTGGTGCTGTAGAAACTTCACCAATGGTTGGTGTGTTCTATGCTGCACAAAGCCCTGGCGAACCACCATTTGTTAAAGTGGGTCAAACCATCTCTGCGGGCGACACTTTAGGCATCATTGAAGCCATGAAAATCATGAACCCGATTGAAGCGACTCAAAGCGGTGTGGTTGAAGAAATTCTAGTTAAAAATGGCGAAGTCATTCAGTTTGGTCAACCACTTTTCCGCTATCGCGCGTAAAACCACGGGGATTTATAAATGTTGCAAAAGGTGTTAATTGCAAACCGTGGTGAAATTGCTTTACGCATTACCCGCGCTTGCAAAACTTTAGGAATTAAAACGGTTGGTATTTATTCCGATGCCGATAAAGACCTCATGCACCTTCGCTTTGTGGATGAAGCAGTGTGTATTGGTCCGGGTGCAAGTAGTGAAAGCTATTTGAATATTCCAGCAATTATTACTGCTGCTGAAATCACTGGTGCAGATGCCATCCATCCGGGTTATGGCTTCTTGTCTGAAAATGCCGAATTTGCGGAAATTGTCGAAAATTCAGGTTTTATTTTTATTGGTCCACGTCCGGAACATATTCGCTTAATGGGGAACAAAGTTTCTGCCATTACCGCGATGCGTAAAGCAGGTGTTCCCACTGTTCCCGGTTCTGCTCATGCAGTGACCACCAACAATGCATTGGCTGAAGCGAAAGAAATTGGCTTCCCACTGATTGTCAAAGCCGCGTCAGGTGGTGGTGGTCGTGGTATGCGTATTGTGGAACGTGTAGATACTTTGCTTGAATCTGTTCAGGCAGCACAACGTGATGCAGAAATGTGGTTCGGTGATGATACCGTCTACATGGAACGTTTCTTACAAAAGCCACGTCATGTTGAAGTACAGATTTTGGCTGATGGTAATGGTCACGCAATTCACCTGTTTGACCGTGACTGTTCTTTACAACGTCGCCATCAAAAAGTGCTTGAAGAAGCACCAGCACCAAACTTACCTGAACAAGCACGCGCTGATATTTTAGAAGCCTGTGTCAATGCATGTAAACTTATGCAATACCGTGGTGCAGGTACATTCGAGTTCTTATTTGAAGATGATGAATTCTTCTTCATTGAAATGAATACCCGTGTTCAGGTTGAGCATCCAGTAACAGAAATGGTAACGGGTATCGACATTATTGAACAACAACTGCGTATTGCGGGTGGGCTTGGTCTAGAGATTGAACAAGCCGACGTTGAATGTCATGGCCATGCGATGGAATGCCGTATTAATGCGGAAGATCCAAGCAACTTCATGCCATCTCCGGGGAAAATTGAGCATTATTATGCTCCAGGTGGTGCCGGTATTCGTTTGGATTCGCATATCTACCCAGGCTATAGCATTCCACCTTACTATGACTCAATGATTGCTAAACTCATTGCGCATGGTAAAGATCGTAAAACTTGTATTGCGCGTATGAAACAGGCATTAGAAGAAATGATCTTAACTGGAGTCAAGACCAATATTCCTTTGCATAAAGATCTGATTTTACAAGATGAAAACTTCTGCGCTCAAGCCATGGATATTCACTATCTTGAAAAGCATTTGCTTCAGAAATTAGAAGGTCAGCAAAAAGAAGCTTCTTAATACGGACTTCTTAAATGTAAAAACCGCTCTTCATGAGCGGTTTTTTTATAGCTGAATTTTATAACTGAGTTTTTAACTATTAAGGTAAGACACGGCGTAATGTCGCAAAACATTGTTCTGCTTTTTCATTACTGCAAAAGTTAATGGTCGATGGATTTTTCCATTGTACAAAATACTGGGAAATCTCGCCTGTCTGATCTTCCTGAAGACCCGAGCAATCTTTTTCATTATTGTCATACTTTACCTGTAAAACCAGTGCAGGCAACAAAGTACGTTCCTCTTGGGATGGCTGATAGTCATAAATGCCTGATGACCACTCTTGCCCACTTTTTATAATGACATTGTTATTACTTTTAAAATTATAATATTCAATACATTTTTTATTATTGGCAACTTGCATTCCCCATAAACCAACAATTTCGGGACGAGTCGCGACACGAATAGTATTTGAACTTTCTGTTTCAGTTGCAGCATTTTCTGTTGCCACAACTGCTTTATTGTCATTTGCCATCGTTACAGATGAGCATAATATAAGTAAAATTGTTAGATATGCGTTTTTCATACAGAAGTTCAAGGCTAAAAATCTCTCTCTATAACTTAGCATATTTTTATGAAAAACCAGTATTTATCACCATATTACAACAATATATTCACTCATTTTTATCTGAAAAATAGAAAGATAGTGACTTGAAAATATTCAATTATTCATTCTGAAATTGAATAACAATGATCTACTTCATATGACCTCTAACAACATCATATCTTTTAACTGATGATCAAAATATTCCTATCTTATTTTTAGGTATAGAAAAGTAAATTTTTAATACTTAGGCTATATTTTAGAAGAATAAAGCGCTGCCCTTTGTAAACTCTGACTGGATCATTTAAATCATCTTCTATATAGCAACAAGCCAACGCTTTTCAAATTATCAAAGTTGATCAAGCACGTTATCAATCAAAAGCTTCTAGGTAAATCAACGCAGTATTGCTTCTTCATATAAAATCCATTACAACAGCTACAGTTCATATCAACAATAAAACAAGGACCTTAATGAATCTTTCTGAATATCTACAATATGATGGGCTAGGATTGGCCGAATTAGTTGCAAACAAAGAAGTTTCATCTTCAGAATTACTGAATTTAGCATTAGAGCGTGCAACCCATACCAATCCCAAATTAAATGCCATTATTATTCCAATGCATGACTATGCACAGAAACGCACTCAACAAGAATTAACCGGTCCTTTTGCAGGTGTGCCTTTTTTAGTGAAAGACTTATTTCAAGAATATGCCGGCTATCCAACCTCATATGGCTGTAAAGGCTTAAAACGCATCAATCATATTTCTGAACATAATTCTGAAATTGTGAATCGTTGGGAAAATGCCGGCATTGTCACCTTTGGACGTACCAATACCCCAGAATTCGGGATTAAAGGAATTACCGAGCCTGATGCCTGGGGAACCTGTCACAATCCCTGGAATTTAAAACACAATAGTGGCGGATCTTCAGGGGGTTCTGCATCTGCGGTTGCAGCAGGGATGGTTCCGATTGCTGGCGCTGGAGATGGGGGTGGTTCTATTCGTATTCCCGCATCTTACTGTGGTCTATTTGGATTAAAGCCGAGCCGTGGACGTACACCCTGGGGTCCACAAATGAGTGAAGCCATGCATGGTGCAGCCATTCAACATATCCTCGCAAAAACCGTACGCGATAGCGCAGCAATGCTGGATGCGACCCACGGCGCTGAACATAGTTCATTGTTTAAAATTGAACATCCAAAAAGTAGCTATTTAGATGCCATGCAACATCCGCCTAAGAAATTAAAAATTGCTTTTAGTACCCATTCACCTATTGGTACACATGTTTCTAAAGATGCGATTGCTGCAGTTCAACATACGGCAAAATTATTGGAGTCATTAGGTCATACGGTGGTGGAAGATACTCCTCCGATTGATGGTATGGCACTCGCTAAAGATTTTATTACCACCTGGTTCAGTCAGTTTTCTTATATCCTTGACCAAATTAAACAACAATATCAGGCGAAAAATAGCGATTTTGAACTGGATTCACTCGCACTTGCTGCATTCGGTGGACAAACTACTGCACTTGAATATATTCACAACCTGAATAACTGGGGTGTCTATGCTACCAAAATGAATCATTTTTTTGATCGCTATGACTTATATTTAACCCCTGCAACTGCTACTGTCGCACCTAAAAATGGTGAGATTAAAATACCCAACTGGCAAAAACCGATTTTAAAAAGTTTATTAAAATTAGGCAAAGCCCATTTACTGGCTCAAGGAAAATTGGTCGATCAAATTGTGAAAGAAAATCTAAAATGGGTTCCCTTTACTCAATTGGCCAATATTACCGGTCTTCCTGCAATGTCTGTTCCACTCTATTGGAATCAAGACAATTTGCCATTAGGTTCACAGTTTATTGCACCTTTTGCCCGTGAAGACTTGTTACTGCAACTTGCGAATCAACTTGAACAAGCCCAGCCCTGGTTTAATCGATACAGTGAAATCCAACTGTAAAAACAGGCACCTAATATTGGGTTTTTACCTTTAGGCTTGTTGGATCTGTTTCGGTAGCCATCGAACAAACAGCAAGCCAACTAAAGTTGAAAGCCCTGCAATAATAAAAACCATCTCGCCAGAAATCAGTTGCCAATATCTACCCGCTAAAATACTGCCTATAGCTACACCCAAACCCCACATGGTGCTATACATGGCTTGCCCACGACCTTGCTGTCCCATTGAAAAATTCTGAAAAATAATGCGCATGGCAATCATATGAAATAAGCCAAAACTAAAAGCATGAATGGTTTGTGCTAAAAATTGCGCAATAAATGAATTCGGTAATAGACCAACCACAATCCATCTTGCTCCAGTCAGAACCAAACACAGGCTAACCAGACTACGCCAAGAAAATCGAGTTAAGAACATATTGGCAAACGCGAACATGATAATTTCAGCAACCACGCCAACTGACCATAAAAAACCGATTTCAGTGGTGCTAAAACCCACTTGATGCAAGTAGTTACTATAGAAACTATAAAATGGTGCATGGGAAAATAATAAAACAAATTCAATGGCAAAAAATGCAGCCACGACAGGTCGTTTTAAAATCGGTAACAGTGGTTCTAATTGCTTTTGTGAGCGCGGTGCGGCACTCGGTTCTTTAATACTAAAGGACCAAATAAAAGCTAGAAATGCAATACACAGCAACATGACAGGTAACATTGAAATCGGAACAATTTCCAATAAAGCGCCGATACCAAAAACACCGACAATAAAGCCGATCGACCCCCACTTTCTCACTTTGCCATACAGCTGCGTTCGTTTTTCACCTAACCAGAATAAAGTTACTCCTTCAAATTGCGCTAAAATTGCATTTTGAAAAAAACTAAAAATCAGCATGAGTAAAGCAACAGACTGGAAAGTATTTGGAATCAGGAAAATCATGAACCAAATGCAGGCTTCCATCCAAGTTGCGATGCGTACCAACAACATTCTTTTGCCAGATTTATCGGCAATCCATCCCCAAATAAACGGTGCAAAAAAGCGTGTCACAATCGCAATGGAAGATAAAAGCCCAATCTCTTGATAGTTAAAACCTTGATCTTCAAGATAAAGGCTCCAAAAAGGCATGAAGGTTCCTACTATCGAATAGTAGAAAAAGTAGAATCCTGCCAGTTTATGTTGGATGGGTAATGAGAGCATAGATATATAAACAGATGTATTTTCAATAAGTTAAAAAATAAAGAGTGGTATTAAGTTGTAGCTAAAAGACTAAGGAGTAGTGCAACTTTATAGAAATTTTTCAAAATTCAATTATTTCAAAATTTGTATACTGCCTAAAAATCTCTCTTTTTCAGCAATCTATGATACATCTTGAGCATGAATTATGCCTGTTAAGTTTCTCTTACTTGATTTAAAATTGTAGAGACAACTCGTTAGTTTGTAGGAGGATAAACTTATGCCTACAGGTAATAAATCAACTTATACAGAAAAGCAGAAGCGACAGGCAAAACATATTTTCGAGAGTGAAAGAGAACGTGGTCTTTCTGAAGAAGATGCAGAACGTATTGCTTGGGCTACAGTCAATAAGCAAGATGGTGGTGGCAAGAAAAAAAGACCTCACCATTAATAAAATAAATGAGTTTTTGCTTTATGCCAAAGCCCTTTAATTGGGGCTTTTCTATGTTTACCCATATAGTATTTCTAGTTATTTACCGTTTATCGGGAAGTAATATAGAATAAACAATATAAAAACATAGGGTTAATTCTATATTAAACATATTTTCACGTACAAATCACAATTTAACAATATTCAAGTTCCTCCCCTCATCTACAATCTCAGTTTTACCTTATAGGAGGTGGAAAAGCGGATGGCGCTTTATTGTATAAAAAAAGATGGTAATTTTTTAACTTACCGTGATCAATTTAATGACTCGCATACTTGCGAGATATCAGAGTTGCATTTTGCTATGTTTAGCCAATGGCACTGGACGACTGAGGAAGATCGGTCAAAATTTTTTACCAGTCAAACAGAAGCTGAACTTTTTATTGCAGAGCGTCACGAAGAGTTTTTTAAGGATGCAGAGGTCACTTTATTCAAGTAATGACTACATCACTAACGAATAAGTGACTATTACCTTGGATATAATAAAACTTACTTAGAAAGCTTCTTTTATTTTTCAAAATACTTCTTGCAGCCTTCAAAAAATTCCTCATTAAAATTCATCGCTGGATCGTCTTTATCATCATCACATTGGTCTACAGACTTGAGCGTGTCTTGTGCATAACGATAACCATTGTATTGCTCTGTACCCTCTTTAAAACCACCAAATTTTTCTGGTTTCATTGAATACTGGAAATATAAAAAAGCTGCAATGCCTATAATTGCTAAAACAGCGCTTATGATTTTAAATTGTTTTAAGTTCATTTTATTTATTTTTACCTTTGGATGAAATGATGACAAATAAAAATAATCAAGCAGTTTATCTACGAAAACTTTGAAGCAGTGAAACCCTGAATACTTGGATTCAAGGCGAGTAAAGTAAAGTTTTATTTCTGTTGCTTTTGTGGCTGTTCAGGTTGCTCATTTGGCTGCTTTTGCGGATTGGATTCCTGAATGTGTTGATCCGGTTGGTCCGGCTGTGGCTGATTCGATTGTTTCTGTTGGTCAGGCTGTTGATTATGTTGACTTTGCTGCATTGGTTGTTGATTAGCCATTTCTATTTGCATCCTATAGTTTTGAATATGTTGTACTCATGACGACTTTTTTAATTTACTCCTTAAATTTTATTATTCCACACTCCATCTGTTTCAATTTTCTTCCGTGTAAGTTTTATTAATATAAATTATTGATTTACCTTGAATATATCCCTATCTAAATTCACATTATTTACCAAAAGTATTAGAAATATTATGTTCATTAACAAGCCAATTTTACGCTCAATTACATCACAGTAGCTTTGATTCGAGCCCTCACATCTAATCCTGATACAAATTCAGGTCTTTCCTGATTAAGTATTTCGCTTAGTGGATTAAGCTTAATCATGCCTTTATCAATACTCATCATTTTCTAGGGCTTAAAACCTACGACTTAAAGTCTCATATTTTGCAAGTTCATAATCATAAAACTGCATTTTTTTAGCTCGTGTGTTGCATTCACAACTCTCTAGAATATGAAAATAAAAAACCCACCAATATCTAGTATTTAGCAGGATTTATAGACTGTCGTATATTCACCAACTAGAGAAAAAATGACTTAATCAGCTTTACCACATTTGCGGCATTCGTGAGTGTATCCATGCTTATGATCCCAATTGAATTCATAAACATGAAAGCAGAAGAGTTTACGAAGGGAATTAAGCATACTGTTGTCTCCACGAAATTATAGTGGGCGCACCCTCTATAATGACTTTACAATCATTTGGCTAAAACAGACCTCAGGATGAGATCATGTAAATTTCAACTAATTTCTATCCCTTATTTTCCAAATATAATAAATTAAACTCATTGGCAAAAAATTCCTTATATGAATTAATCTAAACAAACGATCACATTATCAAGATAATCTATATATTCTTTCTTTAAAGACTACTAAACAAACAAACTGGAAATATAAAGTTATTTTAAGCTCTATTAATCAAATCAAAGCGGTTAAATCTAAAAATCTGACTCGATGCTACAGTGCAAAATTCGTATCGCTCCATACTTCTGATTTACATAGGTGCAATGTCATTAAATCCCTTGTAATGACTGGCTTTAATAGGAATGGTTCTAGATTTGTAAGATTCATTATTTTTGTTGATTATTTTTGATTTAATGAGGATGAATAAAAATAAAGAGACCGCTCATGTGTGCAAATTTTGAAGCAATCAAAAAAAATAGAGCATTCCTTCTGGATCTTCCGGAGCCACCATTTGAATTTCCTGACGATATTTTCCCTTTATACGACGCACCAATTTTAATGCATGGTGCGGATCAACCTGAATGGGATCTCGCCAAATTTGGTCTTATTCCTTTTTGGGCTAAAGAATTAAAATTCGGTCGTCATACCTATAACGCAAGAACTGAAAGCGTTGCTGAAAAGCCAAGTTTTCGACACGCATGGCATAAAAACCAATTCACCTTAGTCCCCGTGGAAACGATCTTTGAACCCAAATATATAGATGGAAAGCCGCATTGGTATGGAATTTCTCGTGAAGATGGATTGCCTTTCACCATTGCAGCGATATATGAAGATGCGGTAATCAATAATAAACATGTCAGATCAATGAGCTTGTTAACCATCAATGCAGATCATCATCCATTTATGAAACAATTCCATAAGCCTTATGATGAAAAGCGTTCCATTATTGTGATACCTGAAGACAAAAGAATGGATTGGCTAAATTGCAATGCTAGTGAAGCAAATCAATTCTTTTTTGAAATGAAAGATGAATATGTGGCAAAGCCAAAATTGCGTACATAAAAACGACAATAATAGAATATTTTTTGATGTACAGAATACTGAAAAGCTTGTCATTTTAGTTATATAAAGCATGCTGTTCATTCAATGAATAATACTTCATTGCCATAAAAGCCCTCATCTATAAAATTTCAGAGTCAGGTTATAACATCAGCAATTATCTTTTAAAATAAATATTTTATTTTCAATAAGTTAATAAATTAAAAAGGTATAACTACTCATAGTTCAACGAGCTAAAACTTAAAAATCATGGTTCAGGAAAATATACTCATCCACTAAAGTAAACTTACTTAACATTTTGTTCCCTTTTGCATACATATAGCGATAAAGATCTGAGAATGCCTTAAATTAGATAGGGCAAGATTACCGCTATTATAGGAGAGGTATGAAATGGCGACTATCAATGTAAATGACATTACCAAACATGCAGATGTAATTGCATCATGTGGGACAAAAGTGGGAACAGTGGACCATCTTGACGGTACCGATAAAATTAAGTTAACAAGAAATGAAGAAGGTAGTCATCACCTTATTCCACTTTCCTGGGTGAGTGAGATTAAAGATAATCAAGTTCTTCTCAATGTAGACTCTGAAGAAGTAAAAAATAAGTGGGTCGCTGTTTAAATTAAAGCTAATCATTCACAGAATAAGCCCTTTATTTGAAAGGGCTTATTTTTAGTTTGCAGTATCATTTTTTTAATTTTGATAAACAAAAATACCCGCCAATACTATTGATTAAAGTACTGCTTACAACCTTGCAAAAAATCAGGATTAAAATTCATTGCTGGATCATCTTTTTCATCATCACACTGATCTATGGACTTCAACTGATTGTCTTGGGCATAACGATAACCATTGTATTGTTCAGTCCCTTCTTTAAAGCCGCCAAGCTTTTCAGCTTGCAAAAAATACTGAAATGCGAAAAATGCAGAGATACCGAGAATGGCTAGAACAGCGCTAAGTATTCTTAATTGTTTTGCTATCATTTTTACTTGTCATATTCACTTTTATAAGAAATACAAATATATATGATTACATTACAATTTTCTTTAATATTTTATAATCATTAAATGTATTTAATAGTATTTTATCATTTATTAACCCCAAAACTAATTCTTTTAAATTCAAACATATAGTTATATTTTTTATAAAAGATCAGTACTAATTCTTGTTATTATTCAGTTTTTATTAATTAATTTATATCGAAATTTTCCACACTCATATTGGTTGAAATTATCTAAATTAAGACAGATTAAATGTCTATTTAAAATGATCTTTACATACCCATACTTCTCCATCTATCCGAACACGATCAGGTCCAATTAATTCTAATTTCTTACCATAATAATTGGTAAGATTTATAAAATTTCCATTCTTGTCATAATTAGCCCAAACACCTCTCTGAATATCAGGACTGTCTAATTTATAAAATGTGACCAATTTCTGTGGATATGTTGTTGTCATGTTCATCTTACATAACCCTTTAATCTATTAGATCAGGAAGATCTTCTTCTATAAAAAAAATCTCCCCGGTAGAATTTAAAATCCATTGATAAGTCCCCATAATTCTCGTTAATTTTTCTTGAGATGAGTTATATACATTCATTAAATTATACTCATCATCATATTCGCCCATATAAACAAACTTGGGTGAAATTTTAAAATCCTCATTCATTTTATACACTTTCACGGGCTTAATATGCATACGTCACTCCTCTTATTCTGTTTAAAGGAGCCTAAACCCCTTTAAACATAGCATTGGCATAATGAGCGAATTTTTATTTTTCTTTCTGTGATGGCTTTTCAGGCGATCTTTTCTCATTATTCCTATGGTCATGCTCTGGTAGGTGGTGGGGTTGTTTTATGGGTTGATTTCGTTGATTAGACTCTGTTTGATTTTGTTGAGATTTCGATTTAGACATAATAGTATTCCTGCTGACCATTCCACTTAATGATAATATCAGTCCAATTATTAATCATAATATCAGCATATACCGAAGTTAACTTAATAAAAATAGCAATGATGTATCAAAATATAATAACTCGAATAAAAGTATACTTATAAAACCAACTATTATTATTAAACAATCCATTAGATAATAAATTAATATAAAAATTAATGAATTTTCAATTAAAATAATTTTCAACATTATTAGATCTCTTTCATAAATCAAAAAATGACCTTCTTTTTGATTAATATTTGTACCCCAGATTTTTTAACAGTCGTGCATAATCTGCGGATGAAATACATCGATTCAAACAAGCTTTCTGATCCTCAGTTCAAGCGATACACCGGCATCTCATGGTCAACCTTCTATTTAATGGTTGAGCAATTGAAGAAACATGTTCCTACTAAAGG
>NZ_NEGF01000026.1:0-725 GCF_002135195.1 Acinetobacter terrae | reverse complement strand
AACTTACATAATTTATGTGTCAGGAATCTGTCCACTTATGTACCTTTTGTACCTTTTGTACCTTTAAAAAAAGTACAAGTTTTTGTCATATTTGACCTATTGCAGAGTTGCATAACATTAAACAGCTGTGTTTAGCGGTTTATGATCCAGAATTGATTACCAGACATCCAGATTGCATAAGCATCATAAGTTATGCAACTTACATAATTTATGTGTCAGGAATCTGTCCACTTATGTACCTTTTGTACCTTTTGTACCTTTTGTACCTTTTGTACCTTTTGTACCTTTAAAAAAAGTACAAGTTTTTGTCATATTTGATCAAGTGAAGACTTCTATCATTTTATAGATGAGTATTAAGCTGTTTCTGCTCAAGAATTGATTACCCAGCATCCGGATTACATAAGAAGCATAAGTTATGAAACTTGCGTAATTTAACTGTCAGGAATTTGTCCACTTATGCCTCTCTAAACACGTACGCGTTTTCGTCACATTTGACCTATTGCAGAGTTGCATAACATTAAACAGCTGTGTTTAGCGGTTTATGATCCAGAATTGATTACCAGACATCCAGATTGCATAAGCATCATAAGTTATGCAACTTACATAATTTATGTGTCAGGAATCTGTCCACTTATGTACCTTTTGTACCTTTTGTACCTTTAAAAAAAGTACAAGTTTTTGTCATATTTGACCTATTGCAGAGTTGCATAACATTAAACAGCTGT
>NZ_NEGF01000025.1:0-8742 GCF_002135195.1 Acinetobacter terrae | reverse complement strand
ATAATCAGGAAATCAATAAAAGAAGAATAGGGATTGAGCATGTATTTGGTAGCCTGAAAACCTTCAAAATCCTTGCGGAGCGTTATCGAAATAGAGGCAAAAGACTCGGTTTGAGATTCAATTTAATCGCTGGAATCTATAACTTGGAGCTGAGTAAAAAATGATTTATGAAAGAGGTCTATTGATTAATAATAATTATTTTTATAGAAAATTTTCTATTATTCGTCTAAATCGATATATCTATCTTAATAGGATATTGCATTATTCACTGTATTGTTTGCGTTGTGTTAACGCACAGATGCTTTACAAACATCTCCAATAAATTCCTTACTTTTTGTTTAGCAGGCCATTCATAGATCTTTAATAATTAATTCCGATCTAAAGTCACTTTTTCATCTATTCTTGTCTCAATATAGTGTAAAATCTTGGAAAATTTTTTTGGAAATGGAAGATCATGTCTCAGCTTTCAACAATCATTGAACAGGCTTTTGAAGACCGTGCAAATTTCACAGCGGCTGATTGCCCTGCTGAAGTTCGTAGTGCTGTAGAAGAAGCTATTGCTGGCTTAGATAACGGCTCACTTCGTGTAGCTGAAAAAATTGCTGGTGAATGGATTGTTCACCAATGGCTTAAAAAAGCAGTTTTGTTATCTTTTAAATTAAACGATAACAAAACCATTGAGTCTGGTGATCTTCGTTTCTATGACAAGGTAGAGACTAAATTCGCTGATTGGACTGAAGAACAGTTTAAAGCAGCGGGTGTTCGTGTTGTTCCGCCGGCAGTTGCACGTAAAGGCAGCTTCCAGGCTAAAAATGTGGTATTGATGCCATCTTATGTCAACATTGGTGCTTACGTTGACGAAGGTACAATGGTTGATACATGGGCAACTGTTGGTTCATGTGCGCAAATTGGTAAAAACGTTCACTTGTCTGGCGGTGTAGGTATTGGTGGTGTTCTTGAACCATTACAAGCGAACCCAACGATTATTGAAGACAACTGCTTCATTGGTGCACGTTCTGAAATCGTTGAAGGCGTGATTGTTGAAGAAGGTTCTGTGATTTCAATGGGCGTATTCATTGGTCAATCAACCAAGATTTATGACCGTGCAACTGGCGAAATCCATTACGGCCGTGTGCCTGCAGGTTCAGTCGTTGTTTCAGGTAGCCTTCCTTCTAAAGATGGTACTTGCAACCTGTATGCTGCGATTATCGTGAAAAAAGTTGATGCGAAAACTCGCGCTAAAACCAGCTTGAACGATTTATTACGCGAAGACTAATATGTCTTAAGTCTCTTGCGGAACTTTAATCGTTCCTCATCTCTACGGTCAGACATGATCGTAGAGATTTTTGTTTTTGTACTCTCATGTTTTTTGGTGTGGTAAATTTTCGTTATGAATACTCTTCGATCTTCCGCTATTCCTGTTTCTGATCCGTCTGCGGGTTTACGCATCACGGAGATTTTCTATTCATTACAAGGTGAAGCCAATGCCGCGGGTTTACCGACGGTGTTTATTCGCTTGACCGGTTGCCCTTTACGCTGCACGTATTGTGATACAACCTATTCCTTTGAAGGTGGCGAACGTCAATCATTAGACGACATTATTAAAACAACCCTCGATTTTAAAACACCGTATATTTGCGTGACTGGCGGTGAGCCGCTTGCTCAGCCCAATGCCTTGCCTTTGATGCAACGTTTAGCCAATCTGGGCTGTGAAGTATCGCTCGAGACCAGTGGTGCCTTAGATGTGTCTAAAGTTGACCCTCGTGTTTCGAAAGTACTCGATTTAAAAACCCCAACTTCTGGTGAATCTGCACGAAATTTGCTGAGTAATCTTGATTATTTAACTGAGCATGACCAAATCAAGTTTGTGATTTGTAATCGTGAAGATTATGAATGGTCAAAACAGCAGGTTGAACAGTACAAACTTGCCGACAAAGTCAGTACCGTTTGGTTCTCGCCTGCTTTTGCAGTTGAAAAAGGTGTGGTTCGTTTGCCTCAACTTGCGCGTGATTTAGCACAATGGATTTTAGAAGACCATCTCCCTGTTCGTTTCCAGTTGCAATTGCATAAATTGCTCTGGAACGATGAAACTGGTCGTTAATTTATTTCTGTTCTTGAATACCTATATTTGTTTGGAGATTTGAATATGCGCCCTCGTGCCATAGTTTTGTTATCTGGCGGCTTAGACTCAACAACTTGTTTGGCTTGGGCGCAAGCACGTTATGAATGTATTGCTTTAAGTTTCATGTATGGTCAGCGTTCGACCACTGAACTGGATGCTGCTCGTGCACTCACGCAACGCGCTGGTGTAGAACATCGTGTCATTAATATCGATTTAGGTAACCTCGGCGGCTCGGCGTTAACAGACCACAGCATTGATGTACCGGAACATGAACAAGAAGGTATTCCTGTAACTTATGTTCCAGCACGTAACACAATATTTCTATCTTATGCGCTCGCTGCAGCAGAAGTTTTTGGTGCAGAAGCCATTGTGATTGGGATCAATGCCGTTGATTATTCAGGATATCCTGATTGTCGCCCTGAATTTATTGATGCTTTTGCAAGCATGGCTCGCCTGGCAACTAAAGATGGTGTGGAAGGCAAACCTCTTAAATTTGAAACACCTCTGTTACATTTATCCAAAGCAAATATCATTCGCTTAGGTATAGAACATGGCGTAGACTACAGTCAAACGGTGTCTTGCTACCAAGCAGACGACCAAGGACGTGCTTGTGGAAAATGTGATAGCTGCCGTTTACGTAAACAGGGTTTTGCTGACGCTGGTATTGCAGATCCAACACGTTATATACCGTCATAACAGGGTAACAGTACATGAAAAATTTAAAATCAAACATTATTCTTTCTACATTAGTTTCGGCTGTAGCATTCATGGCGACTGCTTCAAATGCTGCAGAAACAAATAAGCTCCAAGAAGCTTATAAAAGCACTAATGTAAAATCTGCTTTAATTAATGTTTGTAAAGAAGAAACAGGCAAAAGCAAAAAATTATCAGCTGCAGAAGTAAGCAAATACTGTACTTGTGCGGTTGAAGCTGACGGTAAATTAACCAATGCTCAAAAATGGGAAATTCAAAGTACCGTTAACCAAAAGAAAAGCCCTGCAACTTTAGCTTTTGTTCAAAAACAGAATAAAGATCTTCAAGCTTGTTTTGGTCCACAACTTACCGGCAAGCTTAAAAGCTTAACTGAAGAAGCAATGAAATCTGCTCAACAACCTAAAAAATAAGCTGATTTAGCTTGAATAAAAGCCTGCATTTTTGCAGGCTTTTTTATTGTTAAAAATTTACATCCTGAGTTCAGCATAAACAGGGCTAAATTCGCTATCATGTCAGCATAAATTCAAGATCAATATCACAAATTCGACTTTATAAGGATCAATGCATGTCTGATATTCGCCTGCTCAATCAAAGCTTCCCGACTACAACCGGTGAAATCAACCTAACTGAAATCCCGACTGAATGGCTGATTGTGTATTTTTATCCGAAGGATTCTACCCCGGGTTGTACGACACAAGCGATAGGCTTTTCTTGTTTGAAAGATCAGTTTGATGCTTTAAATACCACGATTCTGGGTGTTTCACGTGATTCGGTTAAAGCACACCAAAACTTCACCGAAAAGCAAAATCTGAGCATTAATCTCATCAGTGATAAAGAAGAAGTATTGTGTAATCTCTTTGACGTGATTAAAGAAAAAAATATGTATGGCAAAAAAGTTATGGGTATTGAACGC
Source organism: Acinetobacter terrae (assembly GCF_002135195.1). Taxonomy (NCBI): domain Bacteria; kingdom Pseudomonadati; phylum Pseudomonadota; class Gammaproteobacteria; order Moraxellales; family Moraxellaceae; genus Acinetobacter; species Acinetobacter terrae. The sequence continues at coordinate 4,993 of NZ_NEGF01000025.1, read as the reverse complement.
TCAACCTTCATTTTCCATAATGGCAAATTAGTCAAAGAATACCGTAAAGTGAAAGCTGCCGGTCATGCAGAACAAGTACTAGAAGATTTAAAAGCCCTGCAAGCAGCTTAATGGCATTGTTATGGATTTATAAAAGCCCAAAGGTTCGGGCTTTTATCCTGCTTTTTTATGAGGTCTTTTGTGCAATCAAGATTCTTATATTTACCCTGCCCTTAGATTTTTAATTGTGGGCAATAATAAGCGTGGATCACGATATACAAATCAAAAAATAGCTATAAAAAAGAGCTTTTTAAACACTGGCAAATGCAATTTCAGTTAGCTGCACATTGGCCTGAAAGCTGAAGATTCACTTTTTCCCCCACGCCTCCAATACCTTTTCTCATACCAAAATCGCTACGGTTAATCACTGCTGAAGCTTGGACATCAAGTAAGTTGACATCAGAGAGATTAGGTTTAAATGTCGTTACAAAAGTTACTGGCTTGGTCACACCACGTAGGGTTAAATGTCCTAAAACATTATATTTACCATTTCCCAAGTCTTTAAACTGGATACTTTTAAATCTTACCGTTTTGTATTTTGCTGCATAAAATAGATCTTCACCCAGAATCATATGTTTCAGCAATGGTTTATTGAAGCTCAAACTATCAACCTCCATCACAAGATGTGTCGATGCATTTTGCGGTGCTTTCATATCAAATTCCATACTCGATTGAACTTGATTAAATTTAGCTTTGACCACCGTAAGCCCCATCGACTTGATCTCAAAACCAACATCACTTTGGGGTGTTAAAATCCATGTTTGTGCAAAGGACTGACTGCTTACAGCTAAACCGATTGCGACGATAATAAGTCCATTTTTTATTGTTGCTTTCAAATTTAAATCCACCTTTTTTGATTGCTTATTGATCAGGTTTAGATTCACAGTCCAACCTTAGATTAAATTTGTTTTAAGTTTTAGAATTTGCATTTTATTTATTTTTATATCAGTTTATTGAAGTTTTTGTAAAATCATTAATGACTAATGGAGAAATATTTAACATAATTTTTCTGAAAGAATTGGTTTGAGATCGTATTGTTAACATAGTTGGAGTTTATAAGATTTTATTTTTTAAAACTTCCATGCTAAAAGATAAACATTCATTTTAAGCTGAATAAGGAGCTTAAAACCTATCAGTTGCTTGATAATGTAGTAATTTTTATCGTTATAAGAATAAAAAAATTACGCAAAAACGTAAAAAATTCGAGTATTCAAAAACATCTTAAGCCGGTTTTTTTAATACATGAACTATCTTGTTTCCCATTGTCCATCTACCTCAATATTCACTTTCCCCCCTATACCACCGAATGCTTTTTTCATACCAAAATCACTGCGATTCACCACTGCCTTAGACTCAACATCCAAAAGTTGTGGATTGGCTGTATTGGGTTTTAAAACCGTATCAAGGATTACCGGCTGGGTCACACCGCGCAAGGTCAGATCACCTTTTATACTGTAGTGATTATCGCCTAAAGATACAAATTCATGACTGTTAAAAGTCGCAGTTGGGTATTTTTCTACGTAAAACAAATCTTCACCCATAATCATATTTCTCAGTGAAGGCATGCTCAAGCTCACGCTGTTTACGTCCATGACAAACTGGGCTGAGGCATTTTGTGGGATCGCTGGATCAAAGCTCATACTAGACTGAACCTGCTCAAACTTCCCTTTTACGATTGAAAAACCCATCGACTTCACATCAAATCCCACATAAGTTTGTGGAGTAAGTGTCCATTCCTGTGCATTTACATGCGCAACGATACTCAAATTGATTGCAGCGGCAATAAAGACACTTTTCAACGTGGTTTTGATATTCATGTTATCCACTCCTAGGTCGTTGCAATTGCTTGCTCCGACTTAAAAGCTTACTTAAGATTCTTCAAGATTGGTTTTATCTTGTGTCAGGTATTTGTGCTGCAATTGTTGGTAAGTAGCCGTGTTCTGAAATTTCTGTAAAAACTCGCTGGTTCCCCATGGAAAAGCAGATTCGATAATTTCGCCACGATAATAAGCTTCACGTAATGGCGTCGCTGAAATTGCCCCAACCAGACTGGCAAGTTCTACCATCTCCCATTCTGGAAAAAGCTGTAAATAGTAGGAAGATTCATCCTTAAAATGACCAATTAAACCCACTTTAGCTTCAGGCTCTACCACTTCTGAAACCAGGGATTTCACCAGTTTTTGCCATTTTTCATCGTTATACACATCAACCACATAAACAAACTTAATTCGCTTTTGGTCTGCTGCTGAAAAGTTGGACAAAATCATCTGTTCACGTTCAGAAGCACTAAACGGATTTTTAATATTGCGTTCATTTTGTGCAGAACCGAGTGCCAAAATCACATTCTGACTTTGCTCTAATGCAATTTTAATCGTTTGCATATGTGCCAGATGAAAAGGCTGAAAGCGACCAATGAAAACCAGATAATCAAATGTATAGTTCATAACAGATCAAATTTTTGATGACTCGTGAGTTGTGCCGCCCAAATAAATATGCGACATAATAAACGCCATAAAATTAAATTAAGTTTTAAAGCAAGGATAGTACGATGACACTGAGCTGTATTCAACAACCTCATGAACATTTGGATGCGAATTTAGAAAATGGTGTACTGACCTTAGCCATTAATCGACCAAAAGCAAAAAATGCATTATATGGCGAATTATATTTGTGGATTGCCAAAGCTTTGGATGAAGCTGATCAAAATAAAGAGGTTCGTGTGGTGATTTTACGTGGCGCTGATGCCGATTTCAGCGCAGGCAATGACATGCAGGACTTCATGAAGTTTATTCAAACACCACTTGCAGGCAAAGCTGGGGATGCACCTCCATTTCTGGTTTTAAAATCTGCTGCGAAATTTTCTAAACCTTTAATTGCCGCGGTTCGCGGTGTCGCCATTGGGATTGGGGTAACGCTTTTACTTCATGCTGACCTTGTCTATAGTGATCACACTGCCCTATTCCAGATTCCGTTTGTCAGCCTTGGCCTTTCACCTGAAGGTGCTTCGAGCAAGCTTCTTATTCAACAAGCCGGTTATCATAAAGCTGCTGAGCTACTTTTCACGGCACAGAAATTTAACAGTGAAAAAGCCTTGAGTGCAGGTTTGGTCAATAGCATTGAAGAAGATGTTTATGCGACTGCGCTGAAACAGGCGCAAACTTTGGCAGCACTGCCATTGGCTTCAATTAAGCAAACTAAAGCTTTAATGAAACATAACTTGCAGGAAATTCTGGACTGTGTAGATGATGAAGCTGAAATCTTCATGAAACGTGTATCTTCACCAGAAATGGCTGAAGCGGTGGCTGCATTTATGCAAAAGCGTAAACCAGATTTTGCACAATTTAATTAATTTTTTATTGTTAAATGAAAAAACCACTGAATAGTGACATTGTTCAGTGGTTTTATGCGTTTTAATAGATCTAAATTTCAAGCTTTAAAATTTGAGTGAATAAAGATGACCGATTCAAACGAAACTAAAACTGAAAAGAAACGTTATTTTGAGCCTGCTCCAACAGATATTGATGTCGAAAACTTTAAGAAAGTTATACAAAGCCGTCGTTCGGTACGTAAATTCACTAAAAAACCCATTCCTGCCGAAGTACTGGATGATTGTTTAGATCTGGCTTTGCTTGCACCAAACTCATCCAATTTGCAGCCATGGACTTTTTATGTGGTGCAGAACCCAGCCAAAAAGAAACAGCTGGTCAAAGCCTGTTTAAGTCAATTGGCAGCAAAAACGGCTTCGGAGCTGATTGTTTGTATCGCGCGTACTGACCGTATTGATGAAATGGCGAAAAAGAACATCAGTGATTTTCCTTTCCCTGAAGCGCCAAAAGCAGTGAAGCAGTACTACCGTTTTATTCCATATAATTATAAAACCGGTTACTTCAATGCTATTGGCAATTTTAAAAAAGTGGCTTTTAAAGTTGCCCGTACCTTGGATAAACAACTGCCCGTTACTGCATTCAACCCTGCAGATGCGAAACTATGGGCAACCAAGACCACAGCATTGGCTTGTGAAAATCTGGTTTTGGCTTTACGCGCTTATGGTTTTGACAGCTGTATGATGGAAGGTTTTGATGAACCTATGGTGCGTAAAATTCTAAACTTGAATGATCAGCAATATCCGGTGATGGTGATTGGGGCTGGTGAACGCGCAGTAGATGGGGTGTTCTTCCCGCAATACCGTTTTGAGCGTGATTTGTTTATTCAGAAGGTTTAATAATCAGTATCTGGAAAATTTAAACTCTTAATCTTATACACATCAGGCGACATGGATGTCGCCTGTTAGACTTATATGGACGAGCCATCAGTCGAATAAAAAAATTCTCTTACTAAGGAATTGATTAGATCCAGTTAGATCAATTTTATTTAAGTCAAATTGTGATGTCTTATCTATCTAATAAAAGATGATTAATTCTATGAGGTGTTTAGAAGAATTTAATAGACTCACCAATTATCATTAGACTTTTAAAACTGTTTCGCCTCAGATTTAAATCCATGTATCATTCATTCTCTCTTATAAATAAATGATCATTAATTAAAATCCAATGATGTGAAGGGTGATGCAACGATTGTTTATGATACATATAATAAAGATCAGGTTATTCAAATTACAAATTATCTTAACTAGATCAAAGCCAGTTACGGGGCAGCACTTACTTTTAAAGTAGCAAGTGGATTTAAAGCAAAATGAAAATAAAATTAATAACAATTAGCAGTTTATTTATTTTAAATGGTTGCCAAGCAACAGCACCAACGGTAATCCTCCCATAAATAACCGAAGTTAAAAGTAGAGGTTAAGCAGCCATTAGAGGTGGCCTTCCTTTGTTTGCTTGGTGTGGTCTTTCATGGTTGTAATGCCACAGCCAGTTTGTTGCATAATCTTGTACTTCATCCAAAGTATCAAATAAATGTTTGCTCAGCCAACTATAACGTATGGTTCGATTATAGC
>NZ_NEGF01000024.1:0-12799 GCF_002135195.1 Acinetobacter terrae | reverse complement strand
AGTTAATGACCATGAGAATACACCGTGTAAGGTCAATCAAACGACCGGTCGCCTGATCTGGAATGTGAAAACTGCCTCGTTCCTCGCCGGTATTGGCGTAGTGGCGGGTTTACTGACCGGCTTGCTCGGGGTGGGCGGCGGTTTTGTGATTGTCCCGGCACTGCGTAAATTCACCGACCTCGATATGCGCAGTATCGTTGCGACTTCTCTAATGATTATTTTCCTGATTGGTGGTGTCAGTATTTCTGCACACGTGCTAGATGGCTTTCAATATCCTGTTTCGGTCACGCTGACTTTTGTCCTGGCCTGTATTGTAGGGATGTTAATTGGACGCAGTCTGATGCACCGAATTGAAAGTAACCGGGTTCAGAAGATTTTTGCCACAACTGTGATTGGGGTAGCTGTGTATTTAATTTATTCAGCACTCATGGGCTAGTCCCGTGAAATGTTTTACGGATAAAGATAGAAGGTCCGCATCTGGATGATAATTGAAGGAAGAATACCCTATTTTATGTCATCTGAATGAAGATTAAACAGGTGTAGAGTCTGAAATGACTTTAGCAAATGGACTGTTTTCAATAGCGTTATCGCTGCAACAGTGCTGGAATGAGAGCTTATAACAAAGCGCTTTTAAGCTGCTGAACCGGCATTTATAACAGATGAAGCTGATTTTGATGAGCGAGGAAGAATGAAAATGATGAAAACTGCAGAGCAATTGATCCAGAATGCGAAAAGCCGGATTCAGGAAGTCAGCGTAGATGAACTGTTTGAGGCAATGAAAAACCATAAAACCATACTGATTGATGTCAGGGAGCCGGATGAATTTCAGGCAGCAGCGATAGATCGGGCAGTCAATTATCCCCGCGGTGTACTGGAAATGCGAATCCACCAGCATCCTTTGGCTAGCCATCACTGTGATGTCTTGCAAGCACTGGAACATTTAAAAGATCAAACCATCTATTTGATCTGTGGCACGGGTGGACGTTCATCGTTGGCGGCAGATACTTTACAGCATATGGGATTTACCCAGGTGAAGTCAGTTCAGGGGGGCTATCAGGCCTGGTTGGAACAGGGCTACCCGGTAGAAAAATAACCTGTTGCAGTAGAAAAAAACCTTATTGTTGATTTTTTAATTTTAGGTAAAGTTATGAAATACAAAGAATTAACCCAAAATATTTCAGGCAGTTTAAGAACCTTAAGTCAGGATTCGCCTGATTTAATGAAAAGTTTTAATCAGTTGTCCCAGATTGCGATGCGTGATGGCGTAATTGATCCGAAAACCAAGGAGCTAATTGCCTTGGCGATTGGTGTGGCGGCACGCTGTGATGGTTGCATCGGTTTTCATGTCAGAACATTAGTAAAAATGGGCATGACGCTACAGGAACTTGAAGAAGTGCTAGGCGTTGCAGTCTATATGGGTGGTGGACCTTCATTGATGTATGCCGCAAATGCCCTGGAGGCATTTAAAGAGTTTTCCAGCTGATTGGATAGTTTAGTAAAGGGAGGCTGAAATGAGTCAGCACTGGAATGAATTGTATGCCCAGACGCAAGATCTGTACGGCACAGCAGCAAATCTTTTCATTCAGGAAATTGCGGACAAAATCCGAATAGAGGGTAAAACACTGGCAATTGCTGAAGGGGAAGGACGGAATATCCTGTACTTGACTGAGCGGGCAAGACAGCAGGGTTACCCTTTTTCGGCGGAAGTCTGGGATTATTCCGATGTTGCTTTGAAGCATCTGTCCAACAAGGCCGAAGCCAAAGGGATAAAACTTGAACTCAAAAATGTTGATTTAACAGCAGCTAAATGGCCATCCGAGTGTTATCAAAACGTGATCTGTGTATTTGGTCATTTCGATACAGAAACACAAAAACAGGTTTTAGAAGGCATAAGAAAATCCTTGCTCAACGGTGGATGGTTTATCGGTGAGCTGTATTCCAAGGAGCAGATCAAATATAAAACCGGTGGCCCTAAAAATATCGAATATTTATACGATCCGCGGTGCATTCTGGACGTGTTCGGCCAGGACCATCTCCATCATTTTTATGTAGCAGAGCAAGAAAGACAGGAGGGAGAATTACATTGCGGTAAATGTCATGTTATTCAATTTGCGATACAAGTGATGAAGTAAAAATAAGTGAATTATTAAATGTGATGTAAATATTCAGCATTGCAGTACTTTAAAAAAGAGGTTTTATTATGTCAAATCGGTTCAAAAATAAAGTTGCCCTAGTTACTGGTGCGGGTTCTGGTATTGGGAAAAGCACAGCTATGCTTTTAGCGAAGCAGGGTGCAAGTGTTGTAGTCTCGGATATTAACTTTGAAGCAGCACAGAAAGTTGCTGAGGAAATTGTATCTTTAGGCGGTAAAGCTGCTGCGAATAAAGCCAATACGGCTGAACCTGAAGATATGAAAGCAGCGGTTGAATTTTCAGTCAACACGTATGGTGCCCTTCATTTGGCTTTTAACAATGCTGGAATATTGGGTGACGTTCAGCCAATTGCAGATTTAAGTATTGAAGCTTGGCGTCGTGTGATTGATATTAATTTGAATGCGGTCTTTTATGGTTTACATTATCAAATCCCTGCAATATTGGCAGCAGGAGGTGGTGCGATTGTGAATACAGCATCAATTTTAGGTTTAGTTGGGACTAAAAATATTTCTGGTTATGTTGCAGCTAAGCATGGTGTAACCGGGCTTACTAAAACAGCTTCGCTAGAATATGCTGAAAAGGGTATTCGTATTAACTCTGTACATCCAGGTTATATTAAAACCCCTTTAATTGGTGAGTTTGATGAAGCTGAACTGACAAAATTACATCCAATTGGGCGTTTGGGACAGCCGGAAGAAGTTGCTCAGGTCGTTGCCTTCTTACTTTCTGATGATGCATCCTTTGTAACGGGCAGCCAGTATGTGGTAGATGGTGCATATACTTCACAATAGGTAATTTTAGGAAAGGCCTTCATCTGATTGAGACGGTTTTTCCTTTTTAATTTATATAGAAGCCTCTCTTACAAATAAAAAATGCCCGATGAAATTCGTCAGGCGTTTATATGAAATATAGTGTCAACCTATTTCAAACCTAGGCAATTTAATGTTTTGCTCAAATAGCAGTTAGGTAAGGTGTACTTTATCAGCGAAAGTTCCTATTAACGTTTAATGGGAACTTTAACTATGGTTTCAGATTTTATTCAAGCGTACACAGAACATAATCTAAAGCATTTAACGAAGGTGCAGATGTAGGCGAGTTAAAGTAAACTGTTAATAAAATTATCAGGATCAATTTCCTCAGTCACGATGACATGGACCCCTATATTTCTGAGTTTTCCCCGCAGTCGTTCACCCATGCCTGCTGTAATCAGCATATCCATTGGTAATATCTTGTCTAGAACCAAACCTGATTGACTAAAGGTATCTTCTTTCTCAACCTCAATTAACTGCTTATCAATAATTCCCTTGTCTTTAAGTTCATATTTCTAAAACTTTCTGCATTTTCCAGCGGGGGGGGGAATGTTACGTCTATTCTGTGAGGTAATTACAATAAACATGAGAGATTCCTCCAAACCGATACTGCCACTCTTTACTGTATATATCGGTTCATGATTTATAAGTTATGAAGCTGATAGAAAAAAGAACTATTCAAAAAGCATAGTTCATTGCCTTTAAGCAAGATTTTTCAAAACAAACTGAGGTGACTTGATAAAGAGTTTTAACAAGGCCTGGGCTGAGCTTGAGGGATGATGAACTCCACGTTCCCAGCTTTCTAGAGTACGGGCGGAAATATACCGTTTCGATGCTAGTTCTGTCTGTGAAATATTAAGAGCACGTCTGATCCTGACAATCTGTTACGCCAAATCCAGATAACAGCTGCTATTAAAATCACTTTTTTGGGGATGTGTATGATCATGCTGAAGTAGATTGATTGTTGTCTCCTCCTTATTGATACATCAAAAAGTTGTAATAAGACTTTGAAAAATCCGAAGGTCATTGGGTGGTGATGGCTGAACATTCTTTAGACAATAAACAGCCTTCTCCAGAATAAACTGCAGGAGAAGGCTGTTTGTTGTTTTAAGTATTTAATTTAACTAACTTTTTATTTTATTTTTTTGCTTTTCAAAACCGAATATATACTATATATTTGTAGAGTGAAAAGTTGAGTAAATACGTAGGAATTTATCCTTAAATTTCATGTTTTTATTCAGCGTATCCCTCCTATTCGATGCCAGTCGAGAGAAAATTTGCTGAAGCAAAGTGGACTATTTATCGCATTTGCAGCACTACTTTTGCAAATTGCAGTATATTTGCAACCTCTACTGCCGGAAAAATTTCATATTGCTCCGGTCTGTATGTCGATTACCCACAATCTTCTTTCGCCTGCTGATCATCATCATGCCCACTCAGTTTATCATGAGCTGCTGCAGGATTTGATTCTTCAACATTCCCACGATCACAATCAGCATAACCACCAGTGTCAATACTGTACGGTCTATGGTGATTTGGTACTGCCATTTAAGCTGGGGATTGATGAAGTTCTGAACCGAATTCAGGTCAGATTAAATTTCTATCAGACTGTCTTCCAACATGTCTATTTCAGCTTACAGAAGCTGTATTTGCTCCCGCAAGGCAGAGCACCTCCTTTAGCTCTTTAGGACATGATTGGTCACGTCAAACAGTTGATCTGTTTGTACCACACAACATCTTAAAGAGTTTTAATCATGAAAATTCAGCTTTCGCTGTTCGCTGACAGCGTTATGGTTCTGTTCGCACTTAAAAAAGTGCACAGAGTATCCAGGATTGATCTTTTATTCCTAGACAAGATGATAAATGCAGGGAGAGGTTTGCCAGTCAAACGGCTTCAAGCGACCTTTTTGATACCTTTCCACTGTTCAATCTATCAGCAGGAGGCAGCATGAACTTAGGTCTGACTGCGCTGGAACTGGCGCGTATCCAGTTCGCATTTACCGTATCATTTCATATTATTTTTCCAGCAATTTCTATTGGTTTAGCCAGCTTTCTGGCTGTTCTGGAATGGCGTTGGCTTAAAACCCATGATCCAGTCTATCGCGATTTATTTAAGTTCTGGATCAAAGTCTTTGCGCTGTCCTTTGGTATGGGCGTGGTCTCTGGCGTGGTGATGAGCTATCAGTTTGGCACCAACTGGAGTGAGTTTTCACGAATTTCCGGCAGTGTGACAGGCCCATTATTAGCTTATGAGGTCTTAAGTGCTTTCTTCCTTGAAGCAGGTTTTCTTGGGATTATGCTTTTTGGCTGGGGCAGAGTAGGTCCAAAAGCTCATTTTTTTGCAACACTAATGGTTGCAGTGGGTACCTGTATCTCCATGTTCTGGATTCTGTCTTCGAACAGCTGGATGCAAACACCTCAAGGCTTCACTATAGAAAATGGGATTATCGTCCCGCAAGATTGGTTTGCGATTGTATTTAATCCCTCCTTCCCATATCGATTAGCTCATATGGCGATGGCTGCTTTCCTTGTTTCTGCCTTGTTAGTTGCAGCAACAGCTGCTTTCCATTTATTAAAAGGCCGTCGTGATGCCTTGGTGAAAAAATCATTTTCAATGGCCATGTGGATGATTCTGGCACTGGCACCGCTACAAATGTTTATAGGTGACATGCACGGTCTGAATACGCTTGAACATCAGCCTGCCAAATTAGCTGCAATTGAAGGGCATTGGGAAACGAATAAAGATCATGGTATGCCTCTTTATTTATTTGGTATTCCTGATATGCAAGCTGAAGAAACCAAATATGCGATAGGTATTCCAAATCTTGGCAGTCTGATCATGACGCATACCCTGGATGGTGAAGTCAAAGGTTTAAAGGAGTTTGCACCTGAAGACCGTCCAAACTCACTGGTTGTATTCTGGAGTTTTCGGATCATGGTAGGGCTTGGTGTACTCATGATTCTGATGGCAATTTTAGGGGTATGGCTGAGAAAAACAGGAAAGTTTTATGATTCCGTATGGTTGCATAAGTTTGCCTTATATATGGGGCCATCAGGATTTATTGCTTTACTTGCAGGTTGGTTTACAACCGAAGTTGGTCGTCAACCTTGGGTTGTTTATGGTGTGTTGCGTACCAAAGATGCCCTCTCGCCTGTCTCAGCAGAACAGGTAGGCTTAACACTGGTTATTTTTGTAGTTGTCTACTTTATTGTATTTGGAGTTGGCATTTTTTACATGCTGAAACTGATGCGTAAAGGTCCGGAATTTATCCATTTGGAACCACATAGTGAGCAGGAAGTCATTCAAGCTTCAAAACGTCCTTTAAGTACGATTGATGATGAGAACGACTTAAATAAAACAAATCCTACACAAGATCAGGAGAATCAAAAATGATCGATTTATCATTGATTTGGATTCTAATTATTGGCTTAGGTGTGTTGATATATGTCGTACTGGATGGCTTTGACCTCGGCATCGGTATTCTATTTCCCTTTATTTCCGATCGGCAGGAACGTGATGTCATGATGAATACCGTCGCACCGGTATGGGATGGTAATGAAACATGGATGGTACTTGGTGGTGCTGCATTATTTGCAGCATTTCCTTTGGTGTATTCTACGGTGCTTTCAGCTCTGTATATGCCAATCATTCTTATGGTAATTGCCTTAATTTTCCGTGGTGTGGCATTCGAATTCAGGTTTAAGGCCAATAAAACCAAACATCTGTGGGATCAAGCTTTTATATGGGGTTCCATTCTGAGTTCATTTTTACAAGGCGTAATTTTGGGTGCCTATATTCAGGGAATAAAAACAACCAATGGTGTCTATACGGGAGGTGGTCTTGACTGGTTAACACCTTTTTCCCTGTTTACTGGTGTGAGTGTTGTTGTCCTATATGCAACTCTAGGATGTGGCTGGTTAATTTTTAAAACTGAAAAAGCATTACAAAATAAAATGTTTGAATTTATGCCTAAACTGATTATTACATTATTTGTAATTTTTGGTTGTGTCAGTATTTATACGCCTTTAGTTCATCATCAAATTGCAGAGCGTTGGTTCAGCCAGCCCCAAATATTTTATTTTAGTCCAGTACCGGTGTTAGTTCTTCTATTTACTTTCCTGGCACTCAAAGCCTGTAAGCAGAGAAAAGAGTTTTTGCCATTCATTTACACTTTAGCCTTGGTCATTTTAGCCTATACAGGCTTTCTAATCAGTTTATGGCCTTATGTGATTCCGCCTTCAGTCACTATATGGGAGGCTGCAGCACCTGCTAGTAGTCAACTTTTTGCACTGATTGGAGCACTTATCTTAATTCCAATCATTCTTATTTATACAGGATTATCCTATTGGGTATTCAGAGATAAAGTGCGTATTGGTGATGATGGGTATCATTAAGGAGACGTGATGAAAACTTCTGAATTAAAATGGTTTATTTGCTTATGGTTGGCTGGTTTTTTAAGTTTGGCACTGGTCGCAGGACTGTTTAGATTTTTGTTGAAATTGGCCTATTAAGTTTTAAACATAGGTCAGTGAGATCTCCTTACTGACCTATTTTCGATAAATTAGGAGTAAATAATGAAAAAAGATCTTTTTTGTGTTGGTATCGAGTTTAAAAAAGCAACTGAACAAACGGAATCCGGCACTGTTGCAAATAGGGATCTGAGTCGATGATATTCCTTTCAAAAAAGCTTAGAGACCGAAAACCCTGTTGATTAGACACACTTCACCCTGAGTCTGGCCATAATAAAATGACGATGCTTGTCCTTTACGTAGTGCACGTATGACTTCAATACCTTTAATTGTGGCATAAGCCGTCTTCATAGATTTGAATCCTAATGTGGCCCTGATGATCCTTTTTAGCTTGCCATGATCACATTCGATCAGGTTATTTTTGTACTTAACCTGCCTGTGCTCAAGGTCTGGTGAACATTTCCCTTCCTGTTTTAACCGTGACAAAGCACCTCCATTTTGGTGTGCTTATCCGTGTTGATCACCCGTGGAATTTGCCGCTTCTTCACATTATTTAAAATTTTTCCAAGAAAACAATATGCTGATTTGGTATTACCTCTAGAAGAAAGGTAAAAATCAATGGTATCGACACGTTGATCGACTGCACGATACAGATAAGACCATCGTCCATTTACTTTTACATAAGTTTCATCAATATGCCATGAGCTCAGATCTGTAGGATTACGCCAATACCAGCGTAAGCGTTTTTCTATTTCAGGAGCATAAGGTTGAACCCAACAATAAATCGTAGTGTGATCAACATTCACACCACGTTCGGCAAGCGTTTCCTGAAGTTCACGATAGCTAATGCCATATTTACAATACCAGCGCACAGCCCAAAGAATGATTTCGCCCTGAAAATGCCGACCCTGGAAGGGATTCATATGCTGCACTTTTAGCTAAAAAACTATTTAGCTTATCATCAATGGCTATTTGCAACAGTGCCGTTAAAACTATCCCTTTATCTTGTATAGGTTATCTTAGTAATAGTACTGGTTTTGTAGAGTTTGATAACAATTTGGTCGTCGTACTCCCAATAAAAAACTGGCGTATTTTTGAATGACCGTATGCACCGATCACCATCATATCAATAGAGTTTTTCTCTTGATAATCCAATATTGATTTCTCAACTTCACCTTCAAGCACACTATCAATGACATCAAAACCATTATTTGCAAGTAGCTGTTTTGCCCAAGTCACTTGACATGTCGTATCACTATTTGGCTTACCCACATAAACGACATGAGCGGTCAGGGTTTTTAATAAAGGGCTATTTGCAATTTTGTCTACACAAATACGTGCAGTCGGACTTCCATCAAAAGCAATTAAAAAAGACTGAGGTGGACTAAACGGTGAAGATGTGATTAACACGGGTTTATGAAGAGCACGAACAACATTTTCAATATGGGTTCCAACTTTACTGGAATTGTGCTCGGTTTCAGTTCCATGCTTACCCATAACAAGAACTCGAATGTCCTCTTCCATTCCCATGATTGTTTCTAAAAGACTGCCATGGCGTTGAAAACTTTGAGCATCAATAGAGAACTTCTCCAATAGATAGTTTTTTGCTTCCCGAAGAAGAATTTGGCCATGCTCTAGCTCAATTTTTCCCTTACGTTCTTCCAGTTCAACCAACTCGTTGAGCAAAGTTTCTCGACTTCCCAAACCAATTGCACCACTTAAATCTTGTGGTGCTTTCGCTCTAGGCTTATCAATGACATGCAGTAACTGAAGCGGTGAATTCAGTTTATCGCTAAACCAAGCTGCATAGTCGCATACTGTATTTGTTGCTAATGATCCATCAATACACGCAATAATTTTTGACATAATTCATCCCTCTTAGTGGCTATTTAAGCGATCTAAAGCATCTGGTTTGTCGTGGATCCCAAATTTATCCACTAATGTTTTGCTGGCCTCATTCATTCCGATCAGTTCGACTTCTGTTCCTTCACGTCTAAACTTAATGACCACTTTATCTACGGCTGCGACCGCAGAAACGTCCCAGAAGTGAGCCTGACTGACATCAATCACCACTTTTGAAAGTGCTTCTTTGAAATCAAATGCAGACGTAAATTTATCTGCCGAGCTGAAGAACACTTGACCCGTTACCATATAAGTACGGGTATTTTCTGATTCATCAAATACAGATTGAATCGCCATGTAGCGTTCAATTTTATTGGCAAAAAATAATGCGGAGAGAAGCACACCCACTAATACGCCATAAGCCAGGTTATGTGTGGCAACCACCACAACCACTGTCGCGATCATCACGATATTGCTAGAGATGGGATATTGGCGAATATTGCGCAGTGAATCCCAGTTAAATGTTCCAATGGAGACCATGATCATGACGGCAACCAGTGCAGCCATTGGAATGACTTTGAGCCAGTCGCTGATAAACACCACCATAATCAATAGAAATAATCCGGCGGTAAAGGTGGATAAACGGGTACGACCACCAGATTTTACATTAATAATCGATTGACCAATCATGGCACAGCCTGCCATTCCCCCCATAAAACCTGATGCAATATTGGCAACCCCTTGTCCTTTACACTCACGGTTTTTATCACTATTGGTATCGGTTAAATCATCCACAATTGTTGCGGTCATCATGGACTCAAGCAAACCTACAGCTGCCAGACCTAATGAATAAGGCAAAATAATCGCTAAGGTTTCAAGATTTAAAGGGATATCAGGAAGTAAGAAAATGGGTAGCGTATCTGGTAATTGTCCCATATCGCCTACAGTTCTTACATCTAAACCAATGAACAAGGCAAAGAGCGTAAGGAGGACAATACAGATGAGGGGAGAGGGTAAAAGCTTGCCTATCACTGGGATATAAGGGAAGAGATAAATAATCGCTAAACCGCCAATGGTCATCGCATAGACATGCCAGGTGACATTGGTGAGTTCAGGCAATTGAGCCATAAAAATCAGAATAGCGAGGGCATTCACAAAGCCAATCACGACTGACTTTGATACAAAGCGCATCAAGGCACCTAATTTTAGATAGCCTGCTAGGATTTGAATAAATCCTGTCAAAATTGTGGCTGCTAATAAGTATTGCAGACCATGCTCTTTAACCAGGGTGACCATTAATAAAGCCATTGCACCGGTTGCCGCAGAAATCATACCGGGACGACCACCGACAAAAGCAATTACGACTGCAATACAGAATGAAGCGTATAGCCCGACTTTAGGATCGACGCCTGCAATGATGGAGAAAGCAATTGCTTCAGGAATTAGAGCCAAAGCAACGACTATACCCGCAAGGACATCCCCGCGAATATTGGAGAACCATCGTTCTCGAATAGTGGATAACATAAACATAGCCTGTTTTTTTAAATTTTAGGAAAGGCTAGTGATGTGATATATACAACACACAAGCGACTACACCACATCACTAGACAGTGATGAGTTATTTACGAATTGAAGAGGTAAATAAACTTATGGTGGCGTAAGTGTCATATAAATTAAGAGGGGGAGGTAAGAATGGCTAGGGAAGCATAACAGCTAAGATAGCGTATATCTACCCAAACATTTTTAGATAACCCGAATTACGGATAAGGAATTACCTTGAACAAAAATGGTTAGAGCCAGTTAGAAAGTTCTCATACAATCTAAATATTCTAAACAAATTTTTGATTTTAAATAACTTTTTGTGTTTTTGATGGCTTTTTCAAAGAATTCAAACCTATCTACTGGCTATCTCTCAAACAGCAAAATATACGTAGGCGAATGCGCCAAGCAACCTTATCCTTATCCGAAATTGTAACGATTGCTATCTGCTATAAAGCATCACACGTAAATAATTTCAAAACATTTTTCCATTTTCTTCATCAGTTTCAACGGAATCTTTTTCAAGCTTTACCTGGTTCTAAAAATATGATCACTTTGATCAATCAGCATCAATTTGCTATTCATGCTTTACATTATGCTTTAACAAAATAACAAGAAGGGCAACATGGATTGACTCATCTTCTCTACCCATCTGTAAAACAAAAGAATTCCTCAGGGCCATCACACCTTAGACTGTATTGCAACCCAATTCTATTGGGATGGTTTTTTGGCTGTAAATTACCTCTATTAATGAATAGTGAAGGTGAATTTTTTAAGATGATTTTATCTAATGGTCATTTGGCTGACATTAAAAAAATTGAAGAATTGGTTGGTGGATTATCAGCAGTTATCTATGGTGATAGAGAAACAGAAAATGTAAGCCCAAAATAGAAATGTCCGCTTTTAGAATACCAAATTTACACTAAGTATTTGATTTTTTATTTTTATAAATTAAAAGATCAACAAGCTAAAAGACGAATACGAGTTCGGATTGACTATGTAGAAGATAGAAATTTCAGAGATACTCAACCTGTTAGTGAAGGGATATCTGAGTTACGTTTACTATTCTTGGTATATAGCCGGTTGCTATAAGATTCCTTTGAAAAATAAGAAATTGCTTTGAAGTTTAAAATGCTTTAATTACTAATAATAATTTCTTTGGAATATTTACTGATTATGTCTCATTCTCATATCCACGGGACAGTCAATTATGGAACTGCTTTTGCAATAGGTATTGTATTAAATTTAGGATTCGTGGCAATTGAAGCAATTTATGGCTGGCATACGGGCTCTATGGCCTTACTGGCAGATGCAGGGCATAACTTAACTGATGTCGGGGGGTTACTTTTGGCTTGGGCTGCCTATAGTGTAGCTAAGCTGCAGTCTAATCGACGGCATACTTATGGCTGGAAAAAAGCTTCTATTCTGGCAAGCTTTATTAATGCAGTCCTGATTTTATTTGCCATGTTTGCTTTAGCATGGGAATCTATACAACGTATTCAGTCTCCAAGTCCTGTAGCAGCAATCACCGTTATGGTGGTGGCGGCAATCGGCGTGGCGGTGAATTTGAGTACAGCTTTTTTATTTCTAAAAAATAGTCAGCATGATTTGAATATCAGAGGAGCCTTTCTACATATGGCGGCAGATGCCGTTGTTTCTGTCGGGGTGGTGATTGCTGGGGCTTTATACTTATGGCAGGGCTGGTTATGGATTGATGCTGTAGTGGGGCTGGTTATCGCCATTATTATCATTCTAGGAACCTTTTCATTATTCAAGCAATCTTTACATTTACTTTTTGATGGTGTGCCAGATCAAGTCAATCTTTTGGAAGTGAGAAACTGTTTATTGAATACACCGAGTGTCGTGACTTTGCATGATTTACATATCTGGAGTATGAGTACCCTGGAGAACGCATTAACAGTGCATGTGGTTTATGATGAAAAATTACAAAGTGCGGATGCCTTGTTGACAGTAATTACTGAATCT
>NZ_NEGF01000023.1:0-11225 GCF_002135195.1 Acinetobacter terrae | reverse complement strand
TTGAATATATTCAACCAGGTAAACCACAGCAGAATGCGTATATTGAACGCTATAATCGAACCATACGTTATAGTTGGCTGAGCAAACATTTATTTGATACTTTGGATGAAGTACAAGATTATGCAACAAACTGGCTGTGGCATTACAACCATGAAAGACCACACCAAGCAAACAAAGGAAGGCCACCTCTAATGGCTGCTTAACCTCTACTTTTAACTTCGGTTATTTATGGGAGGATTACCATTGGTTTAAAAATCAAAAACCTGAAAATAAAAAAAGCCTCTATCACTAGAGGCTTTTTATTATATTAAAGACTAAATCTTAAGACACTTTATCACCCGGTTTAGCGCCAGATTCAGGTGAAATCACCCAAACGCCTTCGCCATTACCCGCAGCTAAAACCATACCGTTCGAAATACCAAAACGCATCTTACGTGGTGCAAGGTTCGCAACCATCACCACCAATTTGCCTTTTAAGTCTTCAGGTTGGTAGAACTCACGGATACCACTGAATACGTTACGTGGTTCAGCTTCGCCAACATTCAAAGTCAATTGAAGAAGTTTATCTGAACCTTCAACATGTGCAGCTTCTAAAACTTCTGCTACACGAAGGTCAATCTTCATAAAGTCTTCAATGCCAATAATTTCAGCTTCGCCTACTTTAGGTTCAGCTTTCTTCTCTTTTGCTTTCTCTTTTTTCTTTTCCGCTTTTGGTGCTTCAGTAGGGGCAGCTAAAGAATCTTTAGACGCATCGACCATTGCCGCCACAGCTTTAGGATCTACACGTTGCATTAACGGTTGGAACAATGCAATTTCATGACCCACTAAGATATCTTTACGAGATTCAAAGTTGAAGCTTTCAAGTTGCAAGAAATCTTGAACTTGTTGTGCCAAAGTCGGCAACACAGGTGCCAAGTAAACTGCCAATTGACGGAACAAGTTGATACCGACAGAACAAACGTCATGAACTTGTTGCTCTTGACCTTCGATCTTAGCCAATGCCCAAGGTTTTTTCTCATCGATGTATTGGTTCGCGCGGTCAGCAAGGGCCATAATTTCACGAATCGCAGCAGAGAATTCACGTGCTTCATAGTTTTGTGCAATTGAGCTACCGGCATCAATAAAGCTTTGTACCAATTCAGGCTCTGCACAAGTTGCAGATAATTTGTTATCAAATTTAGTGTTGATGAATTTCGCGCAACGGCTGGCAATGTTAACCACTTTACCGACCAAGTCAGAATTCACTTTTTGCACGAAGTCATCAAGATTCAAGTCGGAATCTTCAACTTTATCCGAAAGTTTAGAGGCGAAGTAATAGCGTAAATATTCTGGGTTTAAATTTTCTAAATAGGTTTCAGCTTTAATGAAGGTACCGCGAGATTTAGACATCTTCTGACCATTTACAGTCAAGAAACCATTGACGAATAAACCTGATGGCGTACGGTAGTTTGCACCTTCAAGCATCGCAGGCCAGAACAACGCATGGAAATACACGATGTCTTTACCAATGAAGTGATACACCTCATTTTTAGAATCTTTTTTCCAGTAATCTTCAAAGTTTAATTCTGGACGTTTGGTTTTGATGTAATTCTCAAAACTCGACATATAGCCAATTGGCGCATCTACCCAAACATAGAAATATTTGTTTGGTGCATCTGGGATTTCAAAACCGAAATAAGGCGCATCACGTGAGATGTCCCAGTCGTTTAAGCCGGCTTCAAACCATTCATCCAGTTTGTTTGCAATAGAAACAGGCAAGCGACCTTCATCACGCGTCCATTTTTGCAGGTATTCAGCAAAATTTGGAAGTTTGAAGAAGTAATGATCTGATGATTTCTCAACAGGTGCAGCACCACTTAAAGTCGATTTTGGATTCAATAATTCTGTTGCATTATAGGTTGCGCCGCAAACTTCACATGAGTCGCCGTATTGATCTTCCGCTTTACATTTCGGGCATGTGCCTTTGATGAAACGATCAGACAAGAACATGCCTTTTTCAGGATCGAATAACTGTTTTACAGGACGAACTGCGATGTTGCCTGCTTCACGGTTCTTAATGTAAATCTCAGATGAACGATTTTTATTTTCTTCGCTGTTGGTTGAATCGTAATGGTCAAAGTGAACACCGAAACC
The DNA here is from genome assembly GCF_002135195.1 of Acinetobacter terrae. Taxonomy (NCBI): domain Bacteria; kingdom Pseudomonadati; phylum Pseudomonadota; class Gammaproteobacteria; order Moraxellales; family Moraxellaceae; genus Acinetobacter; species Acinetobacter terrae. The sequence goes on along the minus strand of NZ_NEGF01000023.1, from coordinate 9,092 downwards.
ATCAAAGTCACGCATATGTTCTTTTTGCACATTGGCAATTTGCGCTTCAGGTGAAATACCGTTTGCTTCAGCACGAAGCATGATTGCTGTACCGTGAGCATCATCCGCACAGACATAAGTCACGTCATGACCCATTGCACGCATGGCACGAACCCAAATATCTGCTTGGATATAACCGAGTAAGTGACCCATATGGATTGGACCATTGGCGTATGGAAGGGCGTTAGTGACTAAGATATTACGCACGGATATAACTCTCTCATTCGTATTTTATGCAAGGTGATCGATTTTACCTTAGTTGCATGCAGGATGCACAAGGGATTAGCTGAATTCTTTTCAAAAGTAGATTTTTATATATTCGCTCATCAAGAACAGCGATAATAGCCTGCTATATAGATGTGAATGAGTAGCAAACCCATGATTGATGATGATTTTGATTTAGATGATTTCGACCGAGAAGTGACCCGAATTCCACAAAATCAGAATGCTCAGAACAAACTCGGGAAAGGCATTTTGCAAAATGCCGAGCAATATCTTCAGGAAATGTCTGCGGGTGAACATACGCATTTAACCCAAGCATTACGTCAACATGCTCAAGGTGAAGCTTATTTTGATATGCTTGCCGACGATCTTGATCAACCGGTCGATGCAAAATTTGCCAATGATGCATTAAACCTGATTCATATCTGGAGCTTGGCCAATCAACATGAAGATAATGTAGCAAGCTTCGACCTTTTAGATATGATCAATGCGGACTATTTCCAGACTGAAATGCTTGAAGCCTTTGATGCTTTAGAGATTGATGCTGAAAATAAAGCACAGCGCCGTCTGGTGATTCAAGAGGCATTTAAACTGTATGAGATGCAGTGTTTTGCAGGCTGTATTCCGCTTTTGTATGCGCAGTTAGAAGGCTTATTGACTGATGTCCTGATTGAACGTGGTTTCTTGAAACAGAACCAGACCAAATTTGTAGATGTCTACAAAATTGTCCCCGGTTTAAAAGGGCATGAAATAAAGAGCTTGTGGCATAAGACCAAAATTGCCTGTGAAATGAATGTTTATTTTGCAGAATTAGCCGCTTATAAAATGGATAGCAGCTCAACTGTGACCATGACACGCCATAATATTTTGCATGGTACCGATGTCAGTCATTTCAGCAAAGAACGCAGTTTTATCTTATTTATTTGGCTGTTTTCAGTCGTGAGTTTTATGAGCACGCTTAGAAAATAATAAAATAAATATCATTAAATTGGATTCTTCTAATTTGAACTTCACTGAAGTAAAGCTCTGAAATGATCCCAGTAAATACGCCATCCAAACACAGGATGGTGTATTTCTCTGGATGCAAATCTTTCCTAAAGGAATGTTTTATTAACTCTATTTGGGTGCATATACGAAATTAAAAGAACAGCAAGTATGAAATGATTAACCTGAAATTTCTAAATTGATTTAGGGGTCGCGCAATTCATGGCTATTGAAGCTTGAAATGAGAGCTGACTTGGTTAAAGAACATTGAGTTCAATTGAAGTTACTCAATCATTTTATAGGTATCAATCACCGAAGATGATATGGAAAATATTCCATATATTAAGTTAATAATGAATTAACTGAGCTTTAATGATTGAGTGGGCATGATTATTTTTATTTATTCAAAGAGTGGCTAAATATAACAGATAGGATAAATTCAATTTTCCCATTCGAATAAATGAAATATAGAACTTAGTCAGCTTGGCAGTTTTGAAGAATCAGCGGATAGAAACTTAAAAATAAAAGAACTTAACTGAACGGAAGGAGTTATCTGGTGCTGTTGAAAAAACAACACCAGAACATATTGGATTCATTGTAATGCATTGAAAATTGTATGCTCTTAAAATTAAGGTTGGGGGAATTTCACTCAAATTTAGATTATACAGTACAGCCTTTTATACTTGGAAAGGACGGGTTGAATTTTATAGTTCACGCCATACATTATTTTCATCATTTAAAGAAACGGTGAAATTAAAGTTTGAATCGTCAGATACAAGCAGACCGGTAGGTGTATGCATCACAACTTTTAAAATAGTCCCTTGTTCAAAAACTAAAGGATTGCAATTTTCTTTTTTTAGAATGACTGGTTTTAATAATTCGATGACTAAATTGTCCATTTTCTTTCCCCGAGCGTTTTCACTAACCTAGTGAAATACTAGCATGATTTGATAGATATTTAACCAATTTTATCAGCATTGAGAATTAAATCAAAAAAAATCAGATGGAATTTTTATGTGATATGCACATTAAATAGAAAATTGCGGATTTGTTGGATTTTATAATTTGATTTTGTGAGTTTTTTATAATTTCCCTTCGTGTCGAAGAAAGGAAAACCCATTAGCTCATTGGATGATTTTTTAATATTGTTTTAATTTATGAGTACTAGCCTATTTAGTCATAGGATTTATGGTTTCGCTGTGCTCTCATCTGCTTTGGGGACTCAAAACAGATGAGGGCACATTGCTTAACTTGTGGTTCAAGCATGTCTGTGGTGCAACATCTCTAAGCACTTCATCCTGAGAAAATAAAGCTTATCTTCTTTGAGCTTTGTATCTATGATGAGTTGAAATGATGAAAACATCATCGTTAGGTTAATTTAAAAGTACACATTGTTTATTGAAATGTCGGGTTGTTGAACATGATTCACGCGAAAAAACATTTCACAAACAGTGAATAAGTTGTTACAAAGATGAAAATACTAGAATAATGGCGGATCCATCCATGGGGCTAAAAATCGGTTTGGTTTGAATGGATGGCTTAGGTTGTAAATTAAAAAATAAAGGAATATCCATACGCAATGTTTAAATCTTTTTTTCCGAACCCGAAGTGGTTCTTTTTGTCGTTGCTGCTTTGGTTTTTAATCAATGTTGCTTTGTGGTATTCAGGTGGAAGTAGTTGGGGAACATTTTTAGGCTTTGCACAAGGCTATCATGAGGCTGAATTGCCTATTGGCGTGAGCCGTTTCTGGACACCTTCATTTTTATGGTTTTATCTGTGGTTCCTTGTCTCCACGGTTATTTTTGCCCTGTTCTGGAAATTTAAATCCAGCAATCCATGGCAAGGATGGTCCGTCTGGGGTTCAGCCTTTATTCTGTTTAATATCTGGTTTTCAGTGCAAGTCAATGTCGTAGTGAATGCGTGGTATAGCCCATTTTATGACTTGATCCAGAAAATGCTCGGTAGTGGTGGCGGAGATGTCAATTTACTTTACAGTGAAACCATGACCTTTCTGTATGTTGCCATGGTTTATGTCACGATTGCGGTATTTAACCTGTTCTTTGTCAGTCATTATATTTTCCGCTGGCGTACAGCGATGAATGACTATTACACCGCACATTGGGAACAGTTACGTCATATTGAAGGGGCTTCGCAGCGTATTCAGGAAGATACCATGCGTTTTGCCAAAACGACTGAAAGTCTGGGGGTGAGTTTCATTCAAGCCTTGATGACATTAATGGCATTCTTGCCGGTCTTGTTGCAATTGTCATCGCATGTGAAACAATTGCCTGTGATTGGTGAAATTCCGTATGCACTGGTTTGGGCAGCCATTAGCTGGGCGGTTTTGGGTACAGTGGTGTTGATGGTTGTGGGGTATAAATTACCCGGTTTAGAATTTAACAACCAGAGGGTTGAAGCTGCATACCGTAAGGAACTGGTCTATGGTGAAGACTATGCTGATCGTGCCGATCCACTGACCTTAAAAGAGTTATTTAGCAAAGTCCGTTTTAACTATTTCCGTTTATATTTCCACTATGCCTATTTCAATATGGTGCGTATCTGGTATATGCAGTTGGATAATCTGTATGGTTTATTTGTGTTATTTCCGAGTATTGCCGCAGGTGCAATTACGCTGGGTCTGATGATGCAGATTGCCAATGTGTTTGGGAAGGTGCGTGAGTCGTTCCAGTATTTAATTGAATCTTGGCCAACGATTATCGAACTGCTTTCGATTTATAAGCGTTTAAGAGCATTTGAGTCGACTTTGCATAAGTAATTTGTATTGAAATAAAGGCCCGTATCTTGCGTAATGCTGATCAGTTAAGGAGTTTGACCATAAACTCCTTAACTTTTGGGTTATTCACAGCGGAGTCTTATCTTATAAAATCAAATATTTGGAGTTCGTCAGTTCTTTTGTTTAGCCAAAAGAACCAAAAGCATTTGTCATCCGCAAAACTCGTCCACTACCACCGAATAGTAAATCCATCGCAGAAACAGTAACTTATTAATGTAATCCTGCCTCAAACAGTTGCGAATGACGTATACGCGTATCAAAAACATGATGAATTCAAAATAGAAAATTCCAGCCAATTTCTTAACTGACTGGCATTACGTATCTTGCGGGGTTTTTTGATTCTAATATTTTTAAATAGACTCAATAGTGCCGGTATGCACTTGAAAGGGATAAATAACAGCATTTTGAAATGATTCAGCAACACTGATAATTATCATTAAGATGTATATTGATATAAAAAGATGGGATAAGAAAAGATGAAAGTTTTCTACAGTTTGATGTCTCTCATTTGTTTAACCGTTGTGAGTCCATTCACTGTGGCCCAAGATATTCAAGGCCGGTCTTTTTCTTATCTGGATTGGGAAGTCCATTGTAGCAATACTGGAACGTGTCGGGCGGCAGGTTATCAGACTGATAGTGCTCAGGCGATGCCAGCTTCGATATTGCTGACGCGTCAAGCGGGTGCAAAACAGGCAGTTCAAGGGAAATTTGCCTTATCCAGTAATGGTCAGACTTTAGACAGTAAAAAACTGAACAATATTCACCTTTATCTGAATGGCAAAGATTTTGGCGCAGTCAATGTAAAGCCTTCCACTCAACCTTTAATTGGAACCCTGAATGCCCAGCAAATCAATGGATTATTAAAGTACACCCAGAAAAACGTAAAAATCATCTTTAAAAATAACCATTATACCTGGCAGGTTTCAGATGCGGGCATGACTGCGACTTTATTGAAAATGGATGATTTCCAGAAGCGTACCGGCACAGTCGGAGCATTAGTAAAAAAGGGTGCAGCAAATGAATCAAAAGTTCTAGCTGCACAGCCAAAGCCGATGGTCAAAAAGGTCAACACAGCTACCAAACCTTATTTGACCCTACAGCCAAATACTGAACAGTACCAAGCTGTACATATGCTTCTCATGGCTGCGCAACCAGAGCTTCAGGATGCTCATGTATTCTGTGAAGGCATTAATGACGAAACGGTTGCAAAACCCCAAGCCATAGAACTCTATAAACTCACCAATCATAAAGCCCTTGCAACAACACTATGCTGGCGTGGTGCTTATAATGAAGGCTATGGTGCCTGGGTGCTGGATGAATCTTTAAAAGGCAAGGCGACCTTTGTGACTGAATTTGCCTCAGACTTTGCAGCAGGTGAAATCAATAGTGCGCAAAAGGGGCGTGGTCTTGGAGATTGCTGGGCAATGAGCCAATGGATCTGGAACGGCCAAACTTTTGTGAAAACGCTGGATCGCTGGACAGGCATGTGCAAAGGTTTCCCGGGTGGAATTTGGGATCTGTATCTGATTGAAGCTGTGGTGAAGTGATTGATATTGTAAATAGGAAGGATGAATGATATCAGTTGGAGCATCTGTTGCTCATGAGGCGATTATTGAAAAGCAATCAGTCAGATATAGATTCAAGAAAATGAAAAATCATTTTGATAAAAAAGATAAAACTTGGTCATTTCATTATTGAAATTGTCGAATGGCTTCAGTGATAAATTTCTTTAAACCACTTATAAAATTTTAAAAATGCGATTTAATTGTTATGTAGTTCAAATTTTAAGCGAAAAACATTTAAAAATTGGCAGTTTTTGGTGGGCTTTAAATGAAAAATTAAAAAATCAATTCAATAAAATCAATAATGAAATCAAAGTTCTGAGTTTGTTATTTTTTGTATTTTCATATACTTTCATCTCATACGGCATAATTGAGAATTGATACGTGAATTTCAGAACAATAATCTTGATTGGTGGAGTGGGCATCGCTTTACATGGCTGTACCAGTATTGACAGTTTTAACTCGGATTCAGTTAAAAATTTTACCTCACCTCAGGAACTCATTGTTCAGAAAAATATTAATGCTGCAAATGGTCGGGCGAAAGAATATGTCTATTCTTGGGGGTCAAAGCAAAGCAATAAAGAACCTCAATCTTTATATCCAAGAAAACATTTAAATAGTTATTGTTCTGCCAAGCATGGCAAGTTCTCTGTTTTACATAAAAGCTCAATGAGTTTGGTAAAGAATCAATGGGATAAAAAACTGCTCTCTACCTATAGCAGTGTCAAGCAAGGCATAGGCGCATATAAGTGTGTGCAAAGTGATGGGCAAAGCTGGATTGTATCGATTGAACCTGTTGCTGAACGCAAGTTAGATGATGGTAGTGACGCCCGTATGGTCGCGCTTCAAACTAAAATAATGACGGCTTTGGACGCTCAAAAATTTTATTCCAGTGCCAATTCTTCAAATAATTCTGCCGCAAAAAAAACCACTGTAAATAATCAAACTGCTAAAAATACACCGAGTAAAACAACCACGCCAAAAGAGGTTGAAGTTAAAAAAGAGGCTGAAACTAAAAAAGAAACCAAGCCTACGCCTCCATTGCCCGTAAAACAGTCTGTACAAGTTGTCGAAACCCCACAGCAGCAACAGCTCAAATCTTATGTTGCGGCACGCCGTGATTTGAATAGTGGTAAAAATCAGGTTGCTGCCTGTAATAATGCACAACGTGCTTATAACTATGGCAAGTTACAGGGAACGGACGGAACCAAAGTTTATACTGAATCCGGAATGCTGGTCGCGCGCTGTTTAACCAGTGTGCCAAGTTATAGCAGTCGTTTTTCTAGCTCGAAAGGACAGGCAGTTAAGATATTGCAAAATTTGGCCAATAATTATAACCATGCTGGTGCGAAGAATATGTTGAGGCAGATCAAGTAATTTGACTGCATTAATTTTGGATTTTAAAAGACTCGTCCAGTCAGCTGGATTATCCCAAGGATTGGATAGATGGTCGTCTTTAAACCTTAGCCCAGATGAATTTAATTTTGTTGGATTTGATATTTCACTTGAATAGAAAACATCATTTTAGGGGTTAGTGCAATTTCTAGGAAGTCCAGTTTACAGAGTCATAACAGGTAAAAACCTCAGCGTTATGATACAAAGACAATGATTTTTCACTGGAGTTCGCCTTATGTCTCGCAAAGTTTTAACCACTGCTCGTCACAGCATTTTACGTATCAGTTTTTCAGCTTTGATGGCGGTTGCATTGTTGGGTTCCGCGCAATTGGCGACAGCAGGGCCAACGGTCGATCAGCTGAGTGATTGTCTGGTGAAATCGACAACCGAGACGGATAAGAAAATTGTACTGCAATGGACCTTTGTGGCTTTATCGACTCATCCAGATTTAAAAAGTTTTAGTCAAGTGACCGATGTTCAGAAAGAGCAACTGGATAAAAGCCTAGCGACCGTTTTACAGCGCATCTTGGTGGAGCAGTGTTCTGCACAAACCAAAGCCGTGATTCAAGCAGAAGGCTTGCAAGCTGTAGGCGATAGTTTTCAGGAATTAGGTCGTACTACGGGTGAAGCCATTGTGAAAAATCCTGAGGTGAATAAGCAGTTGAAAGGTGTGCTGCGTTATGTCGACCTGAATAAGATGGTGATGACGTTTTTAACGCCTGATATTTGGAATAAGTTGGGTTCGATTCGTAAGTAACTAGATTGGTTTATTTAAAGATTGAAAAGATAATTTTAAATAACCAAAAAATAGGGTAGAGGATAAAGTCCATCCCATAGAATAAGCCTATTCCTCGCTGTTTTCTTGGTGAATAGACTTCAGGTTCTGTGATTCCTTTACGCCATTTGGGATGGATCAATATCACAATGATAAAGATTAGAAATAGTCCAAGGGCGCATTGAATGATCGTTTGTAAAAGTTCTAGTGTCATTTTTATTTTTCTTTGGTGTTTATTGAATTTTATAACATAAATATTAATCCTCTCCCTCTTGCGCGTAATAACGCTCATCCTTTAAAAAAGGAGAGGGAACTTCGTGTATCAAATTAATTACATGACAAAGTCTCCCTTTTCTAAAGGGAGATTTAGAGGGATTACAATAAATCCGGATAAAACTTCTCAAATTCCTCATTCACCGTTTCACCTCTCAGTAAATATCCTTTGGGTTGAATATAACTATAAATTTCCCGTGCAGGCTGCTCATGCCAACCAATATTAAATGCGCACAGTTTTGGGAAAAAAGTAAGGTGGCTATAATTTAAATTGTTATGAATCCAATAGGCAAGCTGTTGCCAGTTTGATTGGTCTTTTTCATACAGTTCTAAAAATGAGGGAATGACAATACACGCTGTTGCACCAAAACCATTGGCATCGGGATAGTCCCAAATATGGCTAGCATAATTTTTCTCATTACTCGCGCAGTTATGTCCTTTTTCATTGCCCATTTGATTCACTCTTGGTGAGCGATATGCAGATCGAATGGCAATACGTCCAAATTTGTCTTGCAGTGGTTCAAGTAGTTGTTGGCAGAGTTCTGTACCTGTATGAATGGCGATGTCGGACTGGTCAGGGAATTTAGTAATGCCGTACCAATTGGCGATTTTCTATCGATAAATATAAATAAATTTTTATATTAATATGGCTTTTATTTTTTTAAAGTTCGTGAGAAAATTTATATAATCTATATATTTATTAAAATTTATGAATTTTTATATCATTTCAAATAGTGAACGAGAAAATTTAAAAAAGTATCAAGCTCCATATTTCTTATTTAGAATTGATCTTTGGAATGACTATAGTTATAGAACTCAGTTTTATGCTAGTTTTATAGATAAAGAATATAATAGATCTCTTTCATAAATCAAAAAATGACCTTCTTTTTGATTAATATTTGTACCCCAGATTTTTTAACAGTCGTGCATAATCTGCGGATGAAATACATCGATTCAAACAAGCTTTCTGATCCTCAGTTCAAGCGATACACCGGCATCTCATGGTCAACCTTCTATTTAATGGTTGAGCAATTGAAGAAACATGTTC
>NZ_NEGF01000022.1:0-10920 GCF_002135195.1 Acinetobacter terrae | reverse complement strand
CCTCTAATTCTTTATTTGCTTCTTTGAGCATGTTTTTAATAACAAAGAATTAGAGGGTTAAAATTTCCGCTGCACTTGTTTCTTTATACTTATTTATTGTTATTGTGAGGCTGATTTAATCATTTGTTGATCAAAAAATCATCATAAAATACTAAGAATCCGATCACTGACATATAGGTTAATATGACTAAAATAATGCAATCCATTAAGCCTACAGATCATTAAAATGGACTTGGATATCATCATTATTAGTAACACACCCAAATTTTTCAGGGTGAATCTTTTTTATGTCACGTATAAATCTAAGACTTGCTTTACACGTACCTAAATTAATGTTCCACGACTTCTAACCCATTGATTTTAGGTTCAGGATTTTGGTTGCCATAACGTTACTTTGGGGTGTGCTCTAAAATTACATTAGGCCATTCATTAAAGTTGTAAACCCTAAATAGAAATGTCCGGTTTTCCATCCGATCAGGAATAACAATATTATTAATAAAAAACAATAAATTAAATAGTTGCTTAGTTTTCATAATGTATATATAGTGTATATACATTTTATTGTTTTAGTGCCTTTGGGAATAAATATCTTATGACTGATCAACCCAAAAAAATAAAGGCCAACAAAAAAGATGGGCAACTCTTAATTCGCATTAACAGCACTGAACGTGATGAGTTCATTCAATTGTGTGAAGCTATGGACACCAGTGCCGCTAGAGAATTAAGAAAATTTATCCGTAGTTTTATGAAAAAAAATCAGTCAGCGGATATTCATACCAAGGAGTGACATCATGTCGAAGCAAGTTAAAATCTTGAAACAGAAGATCAAAGCACGTCTTGAAAAGATTTCAAAACACAAAAACAAGTTAAATAAGTTCAAAAAGCAGCTTAAAAAACAGAAGTAATATAGTGAGGATTAGTCTCACTAGAAAGTAAAAAAAAGCTGAATTTCCTATTAGGAAATTCAGCTTTTTTCATTATTTACTGTCGGGACTATACCAGCTCAGAAATAATATCTGCCAATACTTCGTCTGCTTGCGAAGTACTTTTCACAGAAGAAATTTCCTTTTTAATTTTAGTGAGAGATTTCCCAGTTTCTTTAAAAGAAAAAACGGTTTTATTTCCTGTGAGGATTAGAGGGGTAAGATTAGAGACTTCCCCTATTTTTAAGAATAGCTCTGCCACTCTGACTTGATGAGCATAAATAGATCGTAACTTTTGGGTAATTTCTAAAGCAGTCCGTTTATTCATAAATATATCCATTAATTTTATTAGATTTTTTGAACATTTTAATTCTTATAAACCCAATCTTAGCAGAACCAGTATCGCTGAGTAAATGCCTAAAATTTGTGCATTATTGCACTTAAAAAACTGCTTATTGCTTATATATGGAAAGGCTTTCAGCTATTTAAAAGGGTAAAATCAATAAACTTAGAGATATCAAAGAAATATTGAAGTTCTATTCTGTTTACTTCACAAAATGAGTGTTAAACCATATGAAAAGAGATGAGTTTTTAGGGCAAGATCCTGAACGAAAGATTGTTTTTGCTTTTCTTTTTAGTAGGAACCAAAAAGCAATCTCCCTTTTTATAAAATACTCTGATGAAAAAACCCTAAAAATTGCAAAGCAGGCAATCTCTTTACACCTCCTATTTTGGCATTCTGGGGTAAGTGTTACTGATTTAAAAGAAGCCTTTGAAAGTGACCCTCGCTTAATCAATTCAGGCGTGGAATTTTGGGCAGAGATTGTTAAGTAGACTGCAAAAAAAATAATTTATTTTTTAAAACTCCATGCTTGGCTTTCCTAAATTACTGGTGCTTCTCTGAACCAAGTAAAGCTAAATTAAATAATAAGCGATCTCTATCATCAGTTAAATATTTGTCCATCTGAGCAATCAGTTTAGCACTGGCCTGTTCATCTTCTTCAGTAATTTTTAACATGCAGGATCCGATCAAAATCTTACGTCTTGTATCATCCTTTCGAGCCTGTTCTTTCTCTTTGGCTTTTTCTCTTGCTAGTGCTGCTTGTCTTTGAGCCTTTAACTGTTTCAGCTTTTCTTCCTGGGCCTTAATCTTGCTGTCTAAATTTTCAGTAACACTCATTAATCCAATACCATCATCCTGGGAAAACATCCCTAACATAAGCGCACTTGAATCTGCATTCAAGGTACTATATGTATAGTAATGTTTTCCTCGAAGAGCGCACTTATGCAAACTTCGTTTGCAAGTCCGATTGGGGTTCCCCCAATACCCCAACAACCGTATCCACGGTTGTATTTCACTTGGTGAAATTTTAAAAGCAAAAGGCAGTCATGGCGATCTATCACTTTTCAGTCAAAACCGTAGCACGATCAGCAGGGCGTTCCGCCACTGCTGCGATTGCCTATCGGGCAGGTGAAAAGATCTATTGCGAACGTGAAGGACGGGAACATGACTACAGCCGAAAAACCGGAGTGGAACACAAAGAAATATTCCTACCGGATGGCGCACCGAGTCATTTAAAAAACCGAGAGAAACTCTGGAACGAAGTTGAACAGCGCGAAACCCGAAAAAATTCAACCGTCGCCCGGGAATTTGAAATCGCTTTTCCAAGTGAGTTAAACCAGGAACAACGCCTGGCCATGCTCGAAGAGCTATGTTCTAGCATTGTGGAAAGGCACCAGGTGGCAGTTGATGCCTGTATTCATGCACCGCATATCGGATCCGGCAGTGATGAACGCAATTATCACGCACATATCCTGATGAGCACACGCAAACTCACCCCGGAAGCCTTTACCGAGAAAACGCGGGAACTGGATCAGAAACACAGTGGAGAAATCGAGCACTGGCGCGAACACTTTGCCGATATCTGCAATATGCATCTGGACATGGCCGGATCCACCGCCCGGGTCGACCACCGCAGCTACAAAGACCAGGAGAATGGCCTGGAAGCGACTTTGCACGAAGGACCGAAAGTGACCGAGCTGCGCCGACAAGGCATCGAAACCGAAATCAGCCGCAGCAATGATGAGATCAAACAAAGAAATCAGGCACAGCTGCAATACGGCAAAAATATGGACATGCTGATTGCTGAAAATGAAATAAAACTCAGCAAACTGAAAACAGAACAGCAGATTCAGATCGAACATAGCGCTAAAACGCCACCAATTGACGAAAAAACCGTGTTTGAGCAAAAACAGAGGGAAACCCTTGTTCAACTGCTAAAAGGCGAAATCAGCGCAAAAGACGCGAATCTAGACCTGGATTTCATGCAGCATCATCTGGAGAAGGTCGAAAATACCCTGAGCAAGCAGCAAAAGCACAAAAACGAGTTCAATCAGCAGCTCGCACAGGAGATTGTGAAAAGCGGACTCAAACAAAGTCATGACAAATTGCAAAGTCTGGTGGATCAACACAACGAATTAGGCCAGAACAAGCCGTTATTATTTGGAAAAAAAGCCTGGGAAGCGCAACGTGATGCACTCTACCAAGAGCACAAGCAACTGAAAAGCCAACATGAGCAGCAGAAAAAAAATGGCGTGAAAGAATTACTGCAAAACGAAGCATTCAAGGAACATGCCTGGAATAAATACCAAAAGCAGCATCCGGTCAAAGCCGAGCAATACCAGAGTCTTTACCGATCCTATCGCGTCATTAAAAAACATGTTGATGAGATCAAAGCAGAACACCAGATGAAACTCAGACAAGAACAACGACTAAAAGAACAACTGCATGCACCCAAAATGAAATCTCGTGGCATGAGTCGATAAACAGAGCGAGTGTCTACGAGCGAACTGAGAAAATTCGCCCATCCCTTTCCCTGATTACAAGCTCCCTATCCATCAATCACCTGCATTGCAGAGCATCCCGAATGGGTGCGAACTTTTCAATTTTGATTCCAGACCGAGCGTAGCGAGTAAAAAAAGCTGATGAGCGAAGCGAATTCCGAGTTGCTTTTGATCTTGCTTTTGCTTTTTCTCAAAGTCACGAAAATATGAAGCAAAAATTGCCCCGACGAATCGAGCGAAAGCGAGATTCAATAGAGTTTGAGCGAAGCGAAAACCAAGGGCAATTTTTACTTGTTTGTGTTTTTAATTATTTTTAAAGTTTTTAAATGCTTTTAGGTAGGCTGAATCCCTTTAAAATAAAGGGTTTTAGACTACATATCCCCACGTTTAGTTACCCATATCCCCACGTTTAGTTACCCATATCCCCACGTTTAGTTACCCATATCCCCACGTTTAGTTACCTATTAACCACTTATTTTTATTTGTGGTTATAACTACAATATTGTATCTTGTGGTTATAACATCAGTACTTACCAAAAATCATGTCAAAACAATTAGTAGTAAAGACCAATCGTTTAAATCAAGCATTCCAAACACTTTCATTATCTGAGTTTCATATTGTTCAGCTTGCTATAGTTGATGCTAGACAAACAGGTACAGGCCTAAGTACTGATACACCATTACGTATAGATGCTTTGAGATATGCTGAAACCTTTGGCACAACAAGACAAAATGCTTATCAGCGCATGAAAGAAGCAGAAGAAACCCTATTTAATCGCAGATTCAGCTTTTTCGATGAAGATGGAAAACTTGTAAAAAGCCGTTGGATTCAACAGGTAAAATATCTTGATGATGAAGGCGCAATTGAGCTTGTTTTTACTTTAGCGGTTGTACAAGGAATAAGTAAGATTGATGGAATTAAGGATTTTTTTACTCAATATTTGTTAAGTCAAACAGCAGGGCTTAATAGTACCTATTCAGCAAGATTATATGAGTTACTTATCCAGTGGCGAACTATAGGTAAGACGCCAGTTTTTGAATTAGATACATTCAGAGAGCAACTAGGAATAGGTATTAATGAATACCAACGTATGGATCATTTCAAAACTCGAGTTCTCGAACTAGCTGTTAATGAAATTAATGAAAAAACAGATATCAAAGCAAATTATCAACAACATAAAAAAGGGCGTTCTATTTCAGGCTTTTCATTCACCTTTAAACAGAAAAAAACTCCAAATAAGGAAATTGATAACACTGAAGATCCAAAAACAATAAATCTATTTTCAAAAATGACAGATCCACAACGTCATTTGTTTGCTAATAAACTTTCAGAACTTCCTGAGATGAGTAAATATTCTCAAGGAACAGAAAGCTATCAACAATTCGCTATGCGTATTGCTGAAATGTTGCAAAACCAAGAAAAATTCAAAGAATTATCTCCATATCTACAAAAGGTTGGTTTTTAAGCAAATTAAAGTTAATGTTCAAGTAGGATGTTCGGGTGGACATCCTTGAACATGCACTGGGGGATTACATTGAACACAACAAAATTCAGCGTAATGGACGCTAGTAAGGCCTTTAAAAAATCTCGAACAACAATCTATGAGGCATTAAAAAATGGAGAGTTATCAAGAGATCATGATGGTTTAATAGATTTATCAGAATTACTAAGAGTATATGGAAACCCTATAGGTGTTCAGTCAAGTACACGTACTGAACACGTTCAAAAGGATGTACAAGTACACGTTCAGTCTGAAGTTGAAAGTGTACTAAAAGACCAAATTTCTCTTCTTAAAAATCAGTTGGATTTAGCTAATCAAAGAGAAAAGTCTTTGATGCAACATATAGAAGATCTAACACATAGAATTGAGTTTAAAGGCACTTTAGAAAAGTCAGAACAAAAAGATATTGAGAAGATAAATCAATCTACTAATTCAAATATAGCAACAGATCCTCGGTTAGAGTCTGAGACGAACTATGACGGATTGACTACTCCTGAACAAACAGAAAATAAGCGGATTCCAGTACCAGAGCATGTTAAACCGGAGCCGCCAAAAAGAGGCTTTTTAAGCCGGTTTTTCCTACCTAATGGTTAAGGGTATTGTTTACGCTGGCTAATGAAAGATTTTGAAAATTGGTTTAGAAACAGGCGTATTGTGTGAATGATCCATTAAAAAGCCCAGTTTTTACAAACTGGGCTTTTTAATGGATCGCAATATCTTGTTATTACAGAAGTTATGCGGTGAATTTCGTATAAGGTGTATTATGTTAATTTTAGAAAAATTACATAATCATTCGCATAAGCGGTATTCGCCCACATTTAGTTACCTAATTTTAGCTTTCTATTTCAGCGATATCATCTTGAATAGTTATGTCTTTAAAGAGATTTATAGGCATAAGTTTATATGAACCTATAGTGAAAATATTACTTATGAAAATATCAGTAATTGCTTGGCGTTCAGATTCAGAAAACGCCTGCTCAATGTAACTGATTTTATATGCAGCATTTTCAACATAATTAATGAGAAAAGAAGAGAGCAATGACTTAATTTTTTGATCATCATACGACAAAAGCTTCTGAACAGAATCTTTAAACGCTTGGTTATTTTTAAAGTAAGAAAAGATCACATGAGTTTTATCACCTTCAGGGAAAAGATTGAAAAAAACATTCGGGAAGTCAGCAAAATCATCTTGTAGCTTTTGGGTTAAATTGACAGTTTGTTCTGAGGTGATAATTTTCTTTCCCTCAAAATCATAATAAGGAATAAACGTACTACAGCACACGATAGGGTATTCAGCATCAAAGCTGAAATAGCTATGCTCCAATGCCAAGGTATCTATACCTTCCCAAGAATACTGTATGTGATCGCACACAGCTCTAAGTTCTTGGGTCGTTAGCTTGTCATTTTCAGCTTTAAAACGAAGATTATCTAAATTATCTTGAGCTAACCAAGCCTTCATTAAATAATCAGGAGCATCCATTATTCCACTACGCATTAAGGGGATAGTCCCTTGAATATGAGGAGGAAGTGGTTGATCAGATATTCCCATCGCTTCAAGTTGGGCTTTGGCTGTATCAATATTCAGTTGAATTTTGATATTAGATTCCAATTTAGTATGTAACTCTTTGGCAGCCGATCTATAAGCATACGTTGTCATTTGATGTTCGGTAGCTGTAAAAGCTTCATCTTCAATAGGTGCAAAGATTGCCTTATCATGTTGACCGCAGAACCCTTTAAATACGCTAAAACTACCAATACCTTCTTTGATAAAACTACTGTGTGGTCGATCAGAAGGATTATCATTTGATAACTGCATCTTAAGGGTATAGACCATACCTTTCTCAGCGATATATGTTTCCATTTTACTACGCTGTATAGAATGAGCCTTGATAATAGAGTTGTTACATAGGTCATTATCCGACCCATTCCATATACATAGACTTTGGTTCGCAGCTCTTTGCTGTTGTGTTAAACGCTGATTAAACTTTATAACATCAGGGTGTGGGGCTTTCTTTTTTTCCGAAGTCATGGAACTTTATTCCTTTAAAAATAAAACTAAATAATTCACTTATTGGCTCTAGTCTTTATTTTTTTCAAGTCCCAATTTCTTATCCAAAATTAGAGTTAAATAAAGAGTTCATTTACGAAGTCAGTTAGCATATGTGTATTATTTTAATTTTAGGAAAAAATTAATTCTCAAATAGTTTAAATAAACTAAAAGTCACAAGGCCAAGCAGTGCGATTGGTAAGGCAGCAGTAAGAACAGCACCAGCAGCCATACCTCCACCAACTGTAGCACCAATAGTAGCCATTCCTGATGCAATTGCCGCACCACCAGCTGTTCCAGCCATACCAGCACTAGCAGCAATTGCTGCACCAGTTGTACCTGCAGTCGCAGCCATAATAGTCGCAGCTGATCCTCCTACAACAGCAGATGCTGTTGTCCCAGCAACAATTCCTGTGGCAGCAGTACTGATACCAGCTACAACTGTAGATGCTTTAATTTCATTACTCATATTTTAACCCTTGTTGAATTTTTTAGTCGTAATCATTTTATTGATGATCGATAAACACTTCATTTATTGAAATAATTTCATATAGAAAATACTAAATGAAAAAAAAGAATTCATCAAGAGTTAAATTATTTTTTTTGGAGTATTTTTTACTCCTAGCCCAACTATATTGACCCATTAATCCTTTCTGCTAATATCCTAAATATCAAAAAGAGGTTTTTATGCAAAAAGTAAATAATGATTCATTAAATTATGTAACGTCAATCAGTGCTCTATCTGGATTTATCCTTTATCACATTCGGAATCAAATGGGGTTAAATCAAAGAGAAATAGCTAGTATTTTTGATATAACACATACAACTTATGGAAATATGGAACGAGGAGATACTGCTATTAATTCCGATTTCATATACATGCTATGTACTTTAATTGGAGTTAAATTTTCAGATTATTTTAAATTAGTAGAAGATTTAATTATTGAAGTTGAAAAAATAGAACAAGCATTAAATGGTGAAAAAATAAAAATTCAGATTATACCTAGTTCAGATCTCCAAAAAATAATTATGGAAAACGCAAAGAATGGTTTTTCGATAGCACCTTCTACTGAGAACTTAAAAAATCTTTTAATAGGTCAAGATATAAATTTCTTTATTTCAAAAGAATTAAAAGAGCGTTTATCTGTAATAAGTCAGATAAGACTAACTAAAGAGCAAATTAATGGGATGATTAATCTAAAAAGTAATGAAGTTGAAGAAGCTATTCAATTTATAAAAAATGTAGATTCAGAATCTCCAGTTTTAGTAGCAGGAACTACAGTTGGTTCTTTAAGTGGTGTTGCACTGACAAATGCATCTTTAGCTGCATTTGGTGGTGGTGCTCTGGCCGCAGGTGGTGGAATGGCGGCTGGTACAATTGGTGCAGCTACTTTAACAACACTTATAGTAGCAGCGACAGCTTTTCCACTAACTTCTGCAATAGCAGGATATAGTTTATATAAGGCTTATAAACAAACAAAAGAAGATAAAAAATTAAAGAAATAAATCCATTTAACATAATGGCGCTTATACGAAACGAATAAAAAATAGTGTTAAATTTCAAAAACTTATAATATAATAAATTGGGACGCAAACCCTCAAAAGCCGGCTTGGAAACAAGTCGGCTTTTTTTTAAACTGTTTTGATATATTCCGCCAATAAATTTGATTGTTTTTTATTCAAAATGAAACTTTTTTCAATGTTACCAATCTTCCCAGGGCAAAAAATATCCCCAATTTCTGCGGATAAAACCGGGATATTTTATAGCCAACTTTGTAAGCATTTTCTTACATGAATTCCGGTTCTTTGCTGCTATCTGAGATACTGGAATTTTCCTATGATGAACTCATCAGGAACAGGATGTTCCAGGACATAAAACAATAATATTAAGTCTTAGCACGTGGAATGTGGGGATATAACGGCACACCTAATCAATAAAAAACCCTGGCAGGATGCCGGGGTTTTTTATTGATTAAAAATATTTTATGTTCATTCAACTATAACTGGGTATTGATCTGAT
This sequence comes from Acinetobacter terrae, assembly GCF_002135195.1. NCBI lineage: Bacteria > Pseudomonadati > Pseudomonadota > Gammaproteobacteria > Moraxellales > Moraxellaceae > Acinetobacter > Acinetobacter terrae. The sequence continues at coordinate 1,584 of NZ_NEGF01000022.1, read as the reverse complement.
AGCGTGTATTACGTCCACCACCTTCTAATTTGACGATACATGCTTTCTCAAGCAAGTCTGATAAGTGTCGGGTAGCGGTTGCCTTACTGACTTTAGCAACCTTTTGATATTGTGAAGCACTAATACCATGTTCAAAGCCATTTTCTCCCCCGTCTAATAAACGATTTAGAACTTTGCGTTGTTCTTCACTCAGGGCTAAATTTGAATATTTATGCCAAAACTGACTTTTAAACAATGTTCTACTGATCTGCGCTAATGTTTTTTCAAGGCTATCATTCAATGTGTCTAGAAACCAAATCAGCCAATCTGTGATATCAGAATCATTTTTTTGGGTTTGTTCTAATACCTCATAGTAACTTTTACGTTTGTTTAATATCGCAGTAGACATTGCATACAAACGGATGCTCTGTTCATCCATTTGAGCTAGAGCAAGGTCTGTAAGTGTACGTGTAATACGGCCATTACCATCATCAAAAGGATGCAGAGTAACAAACCATAAATGGGTAATGCCTGCACGTAACAGAGGATCAAGCAATGAATCATTCAGACTCTGATTAAACCACTCTATGAAGGCATTTAAGCGATCTTCTAAGCCTGCTCTTAGAGGTGCTTCAAAATGTACTTTAGGGTAATCCAATCGACCTGAAACGACCTGCATAGGCTCTGCCCCCCTAAGTTGACCAATCCGTAAACGTTGCATTGTCCAGTCTGGATCATTGAAAAGCCAACGATGCCATTGCATGAGACGCTCAACAGTCAGTGGTTGCTTAACATCGTTAAGCGCATCTAGCATGATATTGGCTAAACCTTCTGATCGATCTGAGCTTGGATAGGGCTGTTCAAGAGTGACACCCAAGCGTTGAGCTAGAGATGATCGCAATGAAAAAACATTGATGGTTTCATTTTCAATTGCTGATGAAGCAACAAGATTGGCAAGTAGAATATCTAGAGTGAATTGTTCTTTTGCTAAATCATACTGACTTTGTCCAAGAAGAATCCCTATTTTTTGATGTATCTGTCTGGTTTTAGGTAAGATAATTGAATCTTTCCATGTGAAATTTGTCCAGTTTTGTACTTGCCAAATCCATTCCTGCATTTTCAATCTTTCTCTGAAAATCTAAGATGAGTTGAATATAGCACATATTTGGCTCAATTAATGAGCCAAATATGTTGATTAATTAGCTCATCTATCTAGGACAGTTCTATTTGGGTTCTAACACAAAAAAGCGCGGATCTAATGTCCACGCTTCATATGATTTATACGATGGAAAGTGTAGTGAATTGGATAAGAAAAGCATAACCCTCTAATTCTTTATTTGCTTCTTTGAGCATGTTTTTAATAACAAAGAATTAGAGGGTTAAAATTTCCGCTGCACTTGTTTCTTTATACTTATTTATTGTTATTGTGAGGCTGATTTAATCATTTGTTGATCAAAAAATCATCATAAAATACTAAGAATCCGATCACTGACATATAGGTTAATATGACTAAAATAATGCAATCCATTAAGCCTACAGATCATTAAAATGGACTTGGATATCATCATTATTAGTAACACACCCAAATTTTTCAGGGTGAATCTT